>CAMFLW010000047.1 GCA_945957575.1 uncultured Aeromonas sp.
CCAGCTTTCAGGCCTTTCGGAGCCAGGATGTAACGACGCTCACCGTCTGCATACAACACCAGAGCGATGTTTGCGGTACGGTTAGGATCGTATTCCAGGCGCTCTACTTTAGCCGGGATACCGTCTTTGTCGCGCTTGAAGTCGACGATACGGTAGTGCTGCTTGTGACCACCACCGATATGACGGGTAGTGATACGGCCGTTGTTGTTACGACCACCGGACTTGCTTTTGCTGTCCAGCAGAGCGGCAAAGGGCTTACCCTTGTACAGCTCTTGATTGACGATCTTGACGACGTGACGGCGGCCCGGAGAAGTAGGCTTGCACTTAACGATTGCCATTTTTGAGAACTCCTCTTACTCGGCTGCGCCCATGAAGTCGATGTCCTGACCAGCTTTCAGGGTCACATAAGCCTTTTTCCAATCGGAACGACGGCCTACACGCGCACCTGAGCGCTTGGTCTTACCCTTCATGTTCAGGGTACGGACGGTCTCAACTTCGACCTCGAACAGTTTCGCAACTGCAGCTTTGACTTCCGCCTTGGTGGCATCAACAGCAACTTTGAACACGATAGTGTTCTGCTTTTCTGCGACCATGGTGCTCTTTTCAGAGATGTGCGGAGCCTTCAGAACTTTCAACAGACGTTCTTCGCGGATCATGCCAGCATCTCCTCGATTTGCTTAACTGCGTCAGCAGTCATCAGAATCTTGTCGAAGGCGATCAGGCTGACCGGGTCGATACCGGCAACATCACGCACGTCGACCTTGTACAGGTTGCGAGCAGCCAGGAACAGGTTCTCATCGACTTCAGCAGTCACGATCAGAACGTCAGTCAGTTCCATCTCTTTCAGCTTGGCGATCAGTTCTTTGGTCTTCGGCGCTTCGATGCCGAACTTCTCGACAACGATCAGGCGCTCTTGACGTACCAGCTCGGACAGAATGCTACGGATAGCGCCGCGGTACATCTTCTTGTTTACTTTCTGGCTGTGATCTTGCGGCTTAGCAGCAAAAGTCACACCACCGGAACGCCAGATGGGCGAACGGATGGAGCCAGCACGGGCACGACCAGTACCCTTCTGACGCCACGGCTTTTTGCCGCCACCAGACACTTCAGAGCGAGTCAGCTGCGCACGAGTACCCTGACGGGCACCAGCGGCATATGCAACGACGACCTGGTGAACCAGAGCTTCGTTGAATTCGCGCCCGAAGGTAGTCTCGGAAACTTCAAGAGCGCTCTTGGCGTCTTTCATTACCAATTCCATTACTATCTCCTCAGACGTTACGCTTTGACGGCAGGTTTGACGATCACGTTGCCGTTGGTTGCACCCGGTACTGCACCTTTGATGAGCAGCAGGTTGCGTTCAGCGTCAACACGAACCAGTTCCAGGTTCTGAGTCGTTACACGCTCAGCACCCATGTGACCAGCCATCTTTTTGCCCTTGAATACACGACCCGGAGTCTGGTTCTGACCGATAGAACCCGGAACGCGGTGAGACAAGGAGTTACCGTGGGTCATATCCTGGGTGCGGAAGTTGTGGCGCTTAACAGTACCAGCAAAGCCCTTACCTTTGGATGTGCCGGTAACGTCTACCAGCTTAACGTCAGCGAGAAGATCTACTTTCAGCTCGCTACCAACAGTGAAAGTTTCACCGTTGTTCAGGCGGAATTCCCACAGACCGCGACCGGCTTCTACACCAGCTTTGGCGAAGTGGCCAGCTTCCGGCTTGGTCACACGGCTGGCTTTTTTGGCGCCAGTGGTAACCTGAATAGCGTTGTAGCCGTCGGTTTCTACAGATTTGACCTGAGTTACACGGTTAGCTTCAACTTCGATAACAGTCACCGGGATAGAAACGCCATCTTCAGTGAAGATGCGAGTCATACCCACTTTGCGACCTACAAGACCGATTGTCATTGTTATCAACCTCTTTCCGTAATTAACCCAGGCTGATCTGGACGTCTACACCAGCTGCCAGATCCAGACGCATCAGGGCGTCTACGGTCTTGTCAGTCGGCTCAACGATGTCTACCAGACGCTTGTGAGTGCGGATCTCGTACTGATCACGCGCATCTTTGTTGACGTGCGGGGAGATCAGGACGGTGAAGCGCTCTTTGCGAGTCGGCAGCGGAATAGGACCGCGAACCTGCGCGCCGGTGCGCTTTGCAGTTTCAACGATTTCCGCAGTGGATTGATCAATCAGGCGATGATCAAAAGCCTTCAGGCGGATACGGATTCTTTGGTTCTGCATTGACAGAGCTCCAATAGATAAAAGAACATAAATCAACACCGCCCGACCGAGATTTCTCCCGCCAGAGGTGTGATTTTTCACGTTTCCTCCCATATCGGGAGGACTGTATGGCTGGCTCCTGTAAACAGGAAACTCAGCAGCAGACATATCGTCTGGCTTACCTCATGGGTAAGCGGAGGGGATTATACGGATTTTTCAAATTTGCGCAAGGGAGAGCGAACAGATTATGCGCAGTTTTATGTGACAGATGGATCTCTGTGGCGGCGCCCGAAAAAGCTCGTAGATTACAGGAATCACCTCCAGTAATGTCCAGCGTCACGATAAGCTAGTTGACAGCCTGATAGACTGCCGCTTTCTTCCGTTCATGACACAACCGCGATGATCAAAGATCAAAAGAAAGCCTACCAATACGCACTCTGCGCTGTAGCCCTCTGGTCCACGGTGGCGACAGCCTTCAAAATTTCACTCGCCTATTTTGCACCGGTACAACTATTGCTGGTTGCCGCTCTGACCTCGACCCTGTTACTGGGCACCATAGTGCTCAAGCAGGGCAAGCTGCCGCTGCTCTGTAGCTATCTGCGCAGTCGCCCGCTCTATTACCTGATGCTGGGAGTGATGAATCCCTTCCTCTATTACCTGCTGCTGTTCAAAGCCTATGATCTACTGCCCGCCCAGCAAGCGCAGACTCTCAGCTACACTTGGGCCATTACCCTCACACTGCTCTCTGTGCCATTCCTCGGCCAAACCCTGCGTCGCCGCGATGGCGTGGCTATCGTGCTGGGTTATTTCGGAGCGCTGGTTATTGCCACCAAGGGTGATGTATTCGGGCTGCACTTTGACAACCCCCTGGGGGTAGCGCTGGTGCTGCTCTCGACCCTGATCTGGGCCAGCTACTGGATCCTCAATACCCGCAATCAGGGGGATCCCGTCGTCAGCTTGCTGCTCGGCTTTATTATCAGCCTCCCCTTCATCGTGTTCGCCACCTGGCTGCTGGCGGACTTCCAGCTGACCGCCTGGCAAGGCTGGCTGGGCGCCATTTATGTCGGGATCATCGAGATGGGGTTTGGTTTCGTGCTCTGGTTGATGGCGATGCGCCATGCCACCAACACGGCGCCCATCAGCAACCTTATCTTCATCTCGCCGTTTGCCTCGCTGGTGCTGCTCAACCTGCTGGTTGGTGAGGCGATCCACCCTGCCACGCCTATCGGGCTGGGATTGATCGTAGCGGCCCTGCTGATCCAGCAGCTGAGATATGGCAAGCGCTATCGCAAAGCAGCAGCCACTACACCGGAGAAAGTGCTCTGATAAAAAGTGGTCTAATAATACAGAAGGGCGTATCCACCGATACGCCCTTCTTTCAATCCATCCACTCCTGCGGCTGATGTTTCGGCAGCCGCACCTCGACCAGCAAGCCGCCGAGATCCGCGCTCCCCAGCCGGATAGTGCCGTGGTGCTGGGCGACTATCTTGGCCACGATGGCCAACCCCAAGCCACTGCCGCCGACGGTCCGCGCCACATTACCCTGAGTAAACGGCTTGAGCACCCGGGAGCAGTCCTGCTCCGGAATGCCGGGACCATCATCGGAGAGGCGCAAGCGCACCCAGTGCCCGTCGTCCTTCAACTCGGCATGCAAGCGGCTCGCCCCATAACGCTGCGAGTTGCTTGAAAGATTGTTCAACACCCGCCGGATGCTGACGGGATTACAGGCAACCTGTACCGCATCCTGCGGCAGTGCCAGATCGACCTCCAGCCCCTGTTCCGAGTAGATCAGCAGGGTATCGTGCACCAGCCGGGTCAGGTCGATCGGTTCCAGGTTCAGCCCCTCATCCGGGCGGATGTAGTCAATGAACTGATCGATGATGGCATTGGACTCATCGATGTCGGCGTTGATGCTCTCCTTGAGGTACTCGTCACCGGAGGACATCATCTCAGTGGCCAAACGGATGCGGGTCAGTGGGGTGCGCAAATCGTGGGAGACCCCCGCCATCATCAGGTTACGCTCTTCGATCAGGCTCTTGATAGAGTGCGACATGTGGTTGAAAGTGCGGGTCAGCCGCCGTACTTCTCGTGAGCCCAGCTCCCCCAGCGCCTCCGGGAAACGGCCTCTGGCCACCGCGACTGCGCCAGCCTCGAGATCCTCGAGCGGACGAACCAACTGGCGTGCAAAGCGCCAGGCCGCAAACAGGGTGATCACCAGCAGCACACTCAGATATATGATGAGAGGTTCGATATCGTCATCTTCAATCTCGGTCAGCGGGATCCGCACCCAGATTTGGCTGGCCTGCGGCGGCTGGATCCAGATGATGTAATGATCCTGGATCTCGACCCGCACCTTGGCTGGGCCGCCCAGTTCACGGCTGATGTTCTCCTCCAGATAGGGATACGACTTGGCATCGTTGAAACCATGCTGCACCGCCTCGCTCTGGGTGTAGATGTCGGTACCGGTCGTCACATAGACCAGCGCCTCGGTATCTTCACTCAGCGCCAGCTGCCTGGTATTGACCGGAAAGATCAGCTTCACCTGATTGGCCAGCAAGTGACTGATCTGCTTGACGGTGGGCGCCAATAAATAGTTGTAGAAGGTGACGTAGGAGACCGCTTGATAGACCACCAGAACTGCGGCCAAAAACCAGAGCATGCGCGAAAACATGCTACCGACTTTTTTCATGCTCCGTCACCATCTGGCACGAACACATACCCCAGACCCCACACGGTCTGCAGATAGCGGGGCTGGGCCGGATCCTGCTCCAACAGGCGGCGCAAGCGGGAAACCTGCACATCGATGCTGCGCTCGGTGGCGGTATATTCGCGGCCACGAGCCAGATTCATCAGCTTGTCGCGAGAGAGTGGTTCGCGCGGATGGCTGACCAGCACCTTGAGCACCGCAAACTCACCGCTGGTCAGCGCCACCGGCTCACCATCCCGGCTCAGCTCGCGGGTCGCCAGATTGAGCTGGAAGGCACCGAAATTGACCACCCTCTCTGCAGCAGAGGGGGCCCCCGGCAACTCGACGGTATGGCGGCGCAGCACGGCGCGGATCCGCGCCAGCAGCTCGCGGGGGTTGAACGGCTTCGGCAGATAGTCATCGGCCCCCATCTCGAGCCCGACGATGCGATCCACTTCATCCCCCTTGGCGGTGAGCATCAGCACCGGGATCTGGTTGCCCGCTTCCCGCAGGCGACGACAGATGGAGAGCCCATCTTCCCCCGGCAACATCAGGTCGAGCACCATCAGGCTGAAGTTTTCACGAGTCAGCAAACGGTCGGCCTGTTCGCCATTGGCCACGCCGCGCACTACGAATCCCTGCTCGGTGAGATAGCGTTCCAACAGGGAACGTAATTTCAGGTCATCGTCCACGACCAGGACCTTGTATTGCTGCTGACTCATCGCTTTGCCTCTTATTCTTTAGCTGCCACCAATACTAGGGGGCGATATAGCGGGAGCAAAGTACAAATATGTTACCGGTTATTACCCATCCCGAGAGCGTGACGGCCATCAAGTCACAGCGCTGGTCAGCTACTCCCTGAATGGCGCCAGCCGAGCCATCACGATTTCCCTCGACAGCAGGAGGACAAAAGCTAATATTCCCGAACCGTTAGCGATGAATATCTCTTTGACCAGACCCGGATCACCATGAAGACAAAGTTGATCACCCGCGAAGGCTACAACAAGCTGAAAGAAGAGCTCGACATCCTCTGGCGTCAGGAGCGCCCCGAGGTCACCAAAAAGGTGGCATGGGCTGCCAGCCTCGGTGATCGCAGCGAGAACGCCGACTACCAGTACAACAAGAAGCGGCTGCGAGAGATCGACCGGCGAGTGCGCTACCTGCGCAAATGCCTCGAAGAGCTGGGGATCGTCGACTATGCCCCCGCCCAGGAGGGCAAGGTCTTCTTCGGCGCCTGGGTCGAAGTGGAAAATGAAGAGGGCGAGACCAAGCGCTTTCGCATCGTCGGCTATGACGAAATCTTCGAGCGCAAGGATTACATCTCCATCGACTCACCCATGGCCCGCGCCTTGCTCAAGAAGGAGGTCGGGGATGACGCCATCGTCCGTACGCCCGTGGGTGACGCCTGCTGGTATATCAACGAGATCAGCTACCCCAAATAGTCGGACTGCTGGCAAGCTGCTTGCCACAGCCACAACCTGAGTCACAGGTGCAGCAGCAAGATAGCCGCCCTCCCCTGCGGCTTTATCAGTCTAACTGGTGCAGACCCCGGCGCAGGGTGGCAGCCCGCAACACGACCCCATATAGTGCTCACACTTGGCGCCTGATGGCGCGGACTCGACCACAGAGGCCCTCAACAACATCATGATGCAAACCATAGAGAGACAGATTGCCGGTGAGCTCAATGCTCGCCCGGAACAGGTGCAGGCCGCGGTGCGCCTGCTGGATGAAGGCTCGACCGTGCCCTTTATCGCCCGTTACCGTAAAGAGGTGACCGGCGGTCTGGACGACAGCCAACTGCGTACTCTGGAGAGCAGGCTCGGCTATCTGCGTGAGCTGGAAGATCGCCGTCAGGTGATCATTCGCTCTATCGAGGAGCAGGGCAAGCTGACCCCCGAGCTGATGCGTGAACTGAATGGCGCCGACAGCAAGACCCGCCTGGAAGATCTCTACCTCCCCTACAAGCCCAAACGCCGTACCAAGGGGCAGATGGCGATCGAAGCCGGGTTGGAGCCGCTGGCCAACCTGCTGCTGAGCGACCCGCTGCAGGATCCCGAGCAAGCGGCGGCCGCCTTCCTCAATCCCGAACAGGGCATTGCCGACAGTAAGGCCGCCCTCGATGGCGCCCGCTACATCCTGATGGAGCGCTTCGCCGAGCAGGCCGACCTGCTGGAGAAGCTGCGCGACTACCTGTGGCAGAATGCCATCCTGCGCGCCCGCGTGGTGGCAGGCAAGGAGCAGGAAGGGGCCAAGTTCAAGGATTACTTCGAGCACGACGAACCGCTGCACAAGGCCCCCTCCCACCGGGTGCTGGCCATGTTGCGTGGCCGCAATGAGGGGATCCTCAACCTGGCGCTGGTCACCGGTGACGATGAGAGTGCCAGCCCCTGCGAAGGGATCATTGCCCACCACCTCAAACTCAATCTGCAAAACCGCCCGGCCGACAAATGGCTGCATGGGGTGGCGAGCTGGACCTGGAAGATCAAGCTCTCCCTGCAGATGGAAACCGAACTGATCGGTCGCATCCGCGAATCAGCCGAAGACGAGGCAATCAAGGTGTTCGCCATGAACCTCAAGGATCTGCTGATGGCGGCACCGGCGGGCATGCGCTGCACCATGGGGCTGGATCCGGGCATCCGCACCGGGGTCAAGGTGGCCGTGGTCGATGCCACTGGCAAGCTGGTCGATCACGCCACCATCTATCCGTTCGAACCAAAACGCCAGATTGACCAGAGCCTCAAGACCCTGAGCGAGCTGTGCCAGAAACACAAGGTCGAACTCATCAGCATTGGCAACGGTACCGCCTCGCGGGAGACCGACCGGCTCGTGAGCGATCTGTTCGAACGCTACCCCGCCGCCAAGGCGCAGAAGATAGTAGTGAGCGAGGCAGGAGCCTCGGTCTACTCCGCCTCCGAGCTCGCCTCCCAGGAGTTCCCGGATCTCGACGTCTCGATCCGTGGCGCCGTCTCCATCGCCCGCCGTCTGCAAGACCCGCTGGCCGAGCTGGTCAAAATCGATCCCAAGAGTATCGGTGTGGGCCAGTATCAGCACGACGTCGGCCAGAGCCAGCTGGCCCGCCGACTGGATGCCGTGGTCGAGGATTGCGTGAACGCGGTTGGTGTGGATGTGAACACCGCCTCGGTCGCCCTGCTCAATCGGGTTTCCGGCCTCTCCCAGACCCTGGCCCAGAATATCGTCACCTACCGGGATGAACACGGCGCCTTCAAGAGCCGCCAGCAACTGCTGAAGGTCAGCCGACTCGGGCCCAAGGCGTTCGAGCAGTGCGCTGGCTTCCTGCGTATTCGCGGCGGCAACAATCCCCTCGACTGCTCGGCGGTGCACCCGGAGTCCTATCCGGTGGTGGAGCGGATCCTCGCCAGGCTGGAGCAAACAGTGGAGAGCCTGCTCGGAAACAGCAGCCTGCTACGCAGCCTGAAACCGGCCGATTACACCGATGAGCAATTCGGCGTACCCACCGTCACCGATATCATCGGCGAGCTGGACAAGCCGGGCCGCGACCCGCGCCCCGAGTTCAAAACCGCGACCTTCAAGGAAGGTGTAGAGCAGATCAGCGACCTGGTGCCAGAGATGGTACTGGAAGGGGTGGTCACCAACGTCACCAACTTCGGCGCCTTCGTTGACATCGGTGTTCATCAGGACGGGCTGGTGCACATCTCCTCCCTGACCGACCGTTTCGTCAAGGATCCCCGTGAGGTGGTCAAGGCGGGCGACATTGTGCGGGTCAAGGTGCTGGAAGTGGACGCCCCGCGCAAGCGGATCAGCCTGACCATGCGCCTCAATGAGAAAGCGGGGCAAGCCGCCCGCAAGCCGGCTGAAGCGCGCAATAACAGTACTGGCCACGCCAAGCCAAGGAATGAACCGCGGCAAAGCTCCCCGATAGGTGGCACCATGGGCAACGCCTTTGCGGCCGCGCTCTCCAAAGCAAAAAAGTAACGAAACCGTCCAGAGCTCCTCTGAATGCGAAAAGCCCCGCCAGGGGCTTTTTTAGCAGCGAAGCTCAGGATTACTCCGCCAGGGCAGCAAGAATGCCCTCGGGTTCACCATGCTGGGCCAGCACCTCCCGCAGTCGGTTGAATGCCTTGCAGGCCTCTTGCGGATACTTGCCGTAAGAGACGACGCCGGTGTGGCTCCAGCCAGCCGCCAGCATCACTTTCTTCTTGAAATGGGTTCCTTCGGTTCCCCCTCCTCCGAGCTGCATCAGAAACTGCTCCATCTGCAGGTGGGGGGGCGGTACACGGGAGAAGGTGGTGAAATCTTCCGCTTTGACTTCATCGAAATGCATGACAGCTCCTGTGAAATTTGAATGGGCCTGATCTTCAGGTTAGTTGCAAAACAGGCAAAGCAGCTGAAAGTTTGGCGAGGGTGATTCAGATATGCAGACTGAGGGACTGGGTAGAGGCCGGGCTGACAGCCTGTTGATAATGGCCCGCAATGACGCTGTTGCGCTTGTCCATATAGGCGCTCAGCACACCGCCCGATGTCGTGCTCTGCTCGGCCATCAGCGCTTTGCGCGCCTTGGCCTCACTCGCGGCGGCGCTGCGCGCGACGGCCAGATCCTGCGCGGAAGGTTCGGCAGGCGCCAATGCCGCAGAGCGGATCTGCTGCATCTTGGCGATGGTGGCGGTAGGATCACCGGGCACCGCACTGGTATCGATCTGGACTTCACCGCCCGTCGCATAACGCTGGCCATCCGGCCCTTGCGTAAACTGATAGGTGGGAGAATTGGCGTACTCACCACCCGCTGACTGGTGAGCCTGCTCGTGGGTACGCACCTCCTTGTCACGGTCGACAAGATCTTGAACCTGCTGCTCCTGCCGCTGTTGCTGCTCCTGCTGTTTGGGATCTTGCTGCTTGCGCTGACCCTCTTCGCCGGCGGCCTCGACAAAGCGATTGTCTGGCAGTGTCGTCGGCGCTAATTGCCCGGTTTCACGACTGTTCTGGGAGGTCTGATTACTGGAGGCCTGACCGGCTTTGGATTTCTCTTTCTGGGAGCCGACTTCGGATTCGGCAACGGAGGCTTGGCCCGCACGGGCCTGCGGGATCAGTTCTGCCCGGCGATTATCCGTCCTCGCCGCTTCCACCTGGGGTTGCAGCTGTGTCGGGATAAGGGGAGGCAGACTGACATTGATGTTCATTTCACACCCGGATGTCGATCAAGGTTCCCATCATATCGCTGGCGGTCTGCACTACCTTGGCTGAAGCGCCAGCCTGCAGCTCGGCCACCTTGAGATTGACGAGCTCATCGGTCACTTGCACCTGATCCCCACTTGGCGTGTTGAGACGGGAGATCTGATTGGAAGCCTTATCGGCAATCTGCTCGGCTCGCTGAAATCCCTGTACCCCGCTATTGAAAGCAGAATCAATACGCATGGCGTTACTCCTCTGATCACAGCTTAATTATCCGCCAGACCAGAGGATTAATGAAGCTTATCGTCTGTTTTTTAGCCAGCAAAATCTCGAACGATTTCAACGAATTCGTCAGGATGGGAGATAAAAGGTGCGTGTGAGGCCTTATTGAGGGTCACGCTGCGGCTGGCAGGGTAGAGATCATCCAGCAGGGGAATGGCCGATTTGGGTACCAATGAATCCAGCCGACCATAGATCCGCAGCCAGGGCAGATCCAGCTCCCGCAGCGGTTCGCGCAGGTCAATGTCGGCCAACAGCGTCAGCCCGGCCTCGAGTGCGGCGAACTGGGGAGCCGGTCGTTCCGCAAGCCAGTGGCGCAGTTGGCGGATATCGTCCCGAGCATGCTCGCTGCCCATCGCCTGAATCGCCAGAAAGCGCTCTATGGTCTGGCGAAAATCCCCCGCCAGCATCTGGTTGAAACCAGTCAGTACCTTGGGGGCGATTCCGGGCCAGTCATCGCGGGCCATGAAACAAGGGGAGCTGGCCACCGTGATCAGGGAGTGCAGTCGCTCGGGATGAGTCAGCGCCAGCCGGCTTGCCACCAGACCGCCGAGTGACCACCCCAACAGATGACACTTCTCTGGCAACACGGTGGCGACCTGCTCCGCCAGCCATGGCAGGGTATAGTCGGCCCCCTCGGCCAGCGGGCTGTTGCCAAAGCCGGGCAAGTCCACCAGATGAACCCTGTAGTGGAGCGCCAATTGCTGGGCAATGCCGTGCCAGACCGCACCGTTCATCCCCCACCCGTGCAACAGCACCAGATCGGGCCCCTGGCCAAACTGCTCTACCGATATACTCATCTAGACTCAAGATCCCTGTTCATGCTCTTGAGGTCAGCATGTTAAAGCGCCTGCTCGCTAAAGCAAGCCCGCTGCTCGGCAGCCACGCAGACTGGCAGGGAAGCTGCCTGCTCTGTCATCAGCCTTGCGACAACGAACCCCTGCTCTGCAGCTGGTGTCGGCAGGCGCTGCACCAGTCACAGCCGAGATGCCACCTCTGCGCCGCACCGCTGGCTGACTATATAGAAGAGAGCATACCGGTCTGTGGTCGCTGCCAGCGCAGACCTCCTGCCTGGGAGCGATTGCAGGTGATCGGCGACTACCAGGCCCCCTACCCCATGCTGATCCCCCGGCTCAAATATTCCGGCCAGATCTTGCTGGCACCGCTACTGGCACGCCTCTTGGCAGATCATCTGGATGACCGCGATCCGCCTGAGGCAATCATTCCCGTCCCTCTGCATTGGTGGCGACAGTGGCGGCGCGGTTTCAATCAGGCGGAGGAGATCGCGCAAGCCCTTGGCGAGTTCACCGGCATTCCCTGCGACAACACCCTGCTGCAGCGCATCAAAGCGACTCCACAGCAAACCACCTTAAGCGCCGGGCAGCGGCGGCGTAATCTGCGCGGGGCATTCCGGATCGGCTCCCACCAATACCGTCATGTCGCCCTGCTCGATGACGTCGTGACCACAGGCGCCACCGCCGGTCAGCTCACCCGCCTGCTTCATGAGAGCGGCATCACAAAGGTGGAAGTGTGGGCGATCTGTCGTACCCTCCGGCACAGCAAGTAGCCCTCAGCATGCTACCCAAGCATTAATAACCGCGTTATCATGAATACCCTAGTTGTACACTCAGGTTTATGAGGACAGTGATGATCAGCATTTCCGACGCCGCCCAGGCCCATTTCCGTAAACTGCTGGAAAAACAGCCTGATGGCACCAATATCCGGGTGTTTGTGGTCAATCCGGGAACCCAGAATGCCGAGTGTGGCGTATCGTATTGCCCGCCCGATGCCGTGGACCCGGAAGATCAGCACCTGCCCTTCAGCGGCTTCGACTGCATGGTCGATCCCCTGAGTGCCCCCTTCCTGGTGGATGCCACCATCGATTTCGTGACCGATCAGATGGGCTCCCAGCTCACCCTGAAGGCGCCGAACGCCAAGATGCGCAAGGTTGCCGACGATGCTCCGCTGATCGAGCGCATCGAGTACACCCTCATCTCCGAGGTGAACCCCATGCTGGCCGGTCACGGTGGCAAGGTCACCCTGGTCGAGCTGACTGAAGACAAACTGGCCATCTTGCAGTTTGGCGGTGGTTGCAACGGTTGCTCCATGGTCGATTACACCCTGAAAGAGGGGATCGAGAAGCAGCTGCTGGAGAAGTTCCCGGGCGAACTCAACGGTGTGAAAGACGCCACCGAGCACCAGCGCGGCGACCACTCCTACTACTGATTTGCAGCCCTTGCAGCAAAGAAAAGGCCCCGCCATCTGGCAGGGCCTTTTGCATGGGCAATCGGCAGATTACTCGTCCTTCTTGTCTCGCGACAGCAGGGCGATGGCCGCCTCTTTCGGGTTCTTACCCTCGTAGAGCACCTTGAAGATCTGCTCGCAGATGGGCATCTCGACGCCGCAGCGGGCCGCCAGCAGATGCACCTCCTTGGTGTTGCGATACCCTTCCACCACCTGACCGATCTCGGTCATGGCGGTGTCGACATCTTTACCGGCGCCAAGCGCCAGTCCGAAGCGACGGTTGCGCGACTGGTTATCGGTACAGGTGAGCACCAGATCCCCGAGCCCCGCCATCCCCATAAAGGTTTTGGCATCGGCACCCAGCGCCGCACCCAGACGCTGCATCTCTACCAGACCCCGGGTGATGAGCGCGGTTCTGGCATTGGCGCCAAACCCGAGCCCGTCTGAGAGGCCGGCACCGATGGCGATGACGTTCTTCACTGCCCCACCCAGTTGCAGACCGACGAAGTCCGGATTGGTATAGACCCGGAACGAGCGGCCACAGTGCAGCAGATGGGAGAGATCGTCGGCGAACTCGTCGTGAGTCGAGGCGACCGAGATGGCGGTCGGCAAACCGGCAGCCAGCTCCTTGGCGAAGGTGGGGCCAGAGATGACCGCCAGCGGTATCTCGTCACCCAGCACTTCGCGGGCCACATCCTGCAGCAGACGGCCACTGTCCGGCTCCAGACCCTTGGTGGCCCAGGCGATACGGGTATCGGGGCGCAGGAAGGGCTTAATCCGGGTCAGCACATCGCCAAATACATGGCTTGGCACGACCAGCAGCAGCACAGGGGCAGCCTGTACCGCACGTTGCAGATCCGCAGTCAGTTGCAGATCAGCGGGAAAAAGGACATCAGGCAAAAATGCCTTGTTGCAGCGGTCTTGTTCCAGCTCGGCGACATGAGCGGGGTCGTGACCCCACAGCAGGGTCGGATGACCGTTGCGCGCCAGAGAAATGGCAAGGGCGGAGCCATAAGACCCCGCCCCCAAGACCGAGATAGCGATCTGGTCAGCCATTATCAGGCTTCCGCAGTCGCCTGCTGGGCCTGTGCTTGCGCCATGTGCTGGGCAAACAGGGCATCGAAGTTGACCGGTGCCAGGTTCAGCTGCGGGAAGGAACCCTTGCTCACCATGTTGGCCACGGCTTCGCGGGCATATGGGAACAGGATGTTCGGGCAGAAGGCAGCCAGGCAGTGAGCCAGTTGCGGCTCCGGCAGGTTACCGATGGTGAAGATACCGGCTTGCTGTACTTCGCACAGGAAGGCGGTTTCGGTTTCCAGTTTGCAGGTTACGGTCAGGGTCAGCACAACCTCGTACACGTTCTCAGCCAGGATGTTGGTCTTGGTATCCATATCCAGCTTGACGTCCGGCTGCCACTCTTTCTGGAAGATGTGCGGGGTGTTCGGCGCTTCGAAAGAGACATCCTTGGTGTAAACACGCTGGATGTGGAATTCCGGTTGTACTTCCTGGTTGTTGATCTCGTCAGCCATTTCGTTTGATTCCTTGTTATATGGATAAGTGGGCTCAGGCCCTGCTTAAATCAGCGTTTCTTGGTTACCGGCAGATTCTCTGCACGCCATTGGGCCATGCCACCGCCGAGCACGTAAACCTGCTTGAAGCCAGCTTTGCTCAGCTGACGGCCCGCGCCGCCCGCAGTCATTCCCGACTCGCACACCACTATGATGGGGGCATCTTTATGCTTTTCAACCGGGCCCAGATTATTGCTCTGGATCTGGGTCAGCGGCAGGTGCTGGGCACCGGCCAGATGGCCCTTGGCATACTCTTCCTGACTGCGAATATCCACCACGGTGGCATTCTCGCGGTTGATCAGCAGGGTCGCGGTGTGGTTGTTGACGGTTTTTACCGGGGACAAACGGGCACGCACAGTGGTGTAAACCAGGGTGCCAGCCAGACCCAACCAGGCTGCGGTCAGCAGCGGGTTACGGGCCGCAAAATCCAAATACTCTTGCATCTTCTACTATCCAGGGACCAAGACAAGGGCCCGAGTATACATGGGGGTATTGATAAGATCAGCCATCTTGGCGGCAAAGCGCGAGCAGGCTCCCATCATCATTAGGCTGCGAGCATGGCAGGAAGAACATGGCTTGCGGGGCCGCGGGAGCGCCCCTTGGCTATCAGGTGACTATTTCGGCAGATGTAGTAATATTACGCTAGTTTCATTTCCCGCATTTTTTCCAATCCGAGAGGACATAGTCTTATGTCAACAGCTAAGAAACCTTTGGTTCTGGTCATCATGGACGGTTGGGGCTACAGCACCAAGCAAGAGCACAACGCCGTCGCTGCCGCCAAGACTCCCAACCTCGATCGTCTGGCCCGTGACTACACCAGCACCCTGATCTCCGGCTCCGGCCTGGACGTCGGTCTGCCGGATGGCCAGATGGGCAACTCCGAAGTGGGCCACGTCAACATCGGTGCCGGTCGCATCGTCTATCAGGAACTGACCCGCATCTCCAAAGACATCCAGGACGGTGAATTCTTCCAGAACGTCGAGCTGGCCAAGGCTGTTGACGCTGCCGTGACCAACGGCAAAGCCGTTCACATCATGGGCCTGATGTCCCCGGGTGGCGTACACAGCCACGAAGAGCACATCATGGGCATGATCGAAATGGCAGCCAAGCGTGGCGCCGAGAAGATCTACCTGCACGCCTTCCTGGATGGCCGCGACGTTCCGCCGCGCTCCGCCCAGTCCTCCATCGAGCTGTTCGATGCCCTGTTCGCCAAGCTGGGCAAGGGTCGTTTCGCCTCCATGATCGGCCGTTACTTCGCCATGGACCGTGACAACCGCTGGGATCGCGTGCAGCAAGCCTATGACCTGATGACCCAGGGCAAGGGCGAGTTCACCGCCGACAGCGCCACCGAAGCACTGGCTGCCGCCTATGCCCGCGACGAGAACGACGAGTTCGTCAAAGCCACCCGCATCGGCGAAGCTGCACCGATGAAAGATGGCGATGCGCTGATTTTCATGAACTTCCGTGCCGACCGTGCCCGTGAAATCACCCGCGCCTTCGCTGACACCGACTTCACCGGCTTCGCCCGTGCTGCCCAGCCGAAGCTGAACTTCGTGATGCTGACCGAATACGCGGCCGACATCAAAACTGCCTGTGCCTACCCGCCGACCGCTCTGGTCAACACCCTCGGTGAGTGGCTGGCCAAGCAGGGCAAGACCCAGCTGCGCATCTCCGAAACCGAGAAGTATGCTCACGTCACCTTCTTCTTCAACGGTGGCGAAGAGTCCTGCTTCACCGGCGAAGATCGCGAGATCGTGGCCAGCCCGAAAGTGGCGACCTATGACCTGCAGCCGGAGATGAGCTCCGAAGAGCTGACCGACAAGCTGGTTGCGGCCATCAAGAGCGGCAAGTACGACGTCATCATCTGTAACTACCCGAATGGCGACATGGTTGGTCACACCGGTGTGTTCGATGCCGCCGTCAAAGCGTGTGAAGCCGTTGACCACTGCATCGGTCGCGTGACCGACGCCCTGGCCGACGTGGGCGGCGAGTGCCTGATCACCGCGGACCACGGCAACGCCGAGAAGATGCAGGACGAAGAGACTGGTCAGGCCCACACCGCCCACACCAATCTGCCGGTTCCGCTCATCTATTTCGGTCGCAAAGCCGAGGTTGCCGAGGGTGGCAAACTGTCCGATCTGGCCCCCACCATGCTGACCCTGATGGGTCTGCCGGTGCCGCCGGAAATGACTGGCAAGCCCCTGATGATTCTGAAATAATCCTTCCCCATGCGGGGATGCGAAGTTATTTCACAGAAAACCAGTCGCGTCGGCCTGTTGGCCGGCGCGCTGTTTTTTTGCCTGTCGTTTGGCGCCAGCAAACCGGCTTTGGCCGCCAATCAGCAACTGGGCACCATGCAGTCCCAGATCAAAGAGCAACAGAAGACCATCAAGCTCAGCAAGCAGGAGCTTGCCAAGCTCAATACCCAGCTCAAGGCTGACGAGCAGGCCATCTCGGCCGCCGCCGCCAAACTCAACCAGACCAGGCAGCAGTTGAAGCAGAACCAGCAGACGCTGGCGACCCTGCAAAAAGACAAGCTGGCGCTGGAAGTTCAAGCCAAACATCAGAAGCAGTTGCTGGCCAAGCAGGCGGAGAGCGCCTTTCAGGCGGGCAACCACGACTACCTTAAACTGCTGCTCAATCAGCAGGATCCGGCCAAACTGAGCCGCTCACTCGACTACTACGACTACCTCAATAAGGCCCGTATCGAGGCCATCGACGCCCTGCGCGCCACCCACGACAAGCTGGCGAAAAACCAGCAGGCCACCAAAGAGACCGAGACCAGACTGCAAACCCTGCTTGCCGAACAGCAGGACCATCACCAGACCCTGCTGGCCAGTCAGCAGAGCCGGGCCAAGGTGCGCAACCAGTTGCAGCAGTCGGTACAAGATGACGAGCAGAAGCTCACCAAGCTGGTCAAGGCGGAGAAGGCGCTGAAAGCCCGTCTGGAAGAGCTGCGCCGCAAGCGAGAAGAGCAGGAGCGCCGTGAACGGGCGGAGCGGGAGCGGCTGGCCAAGCTGAAAGCGGAGCAGGAACGCCAGCGCAAGCTGGCTGAACAGCGTCGCGCCG
Source organism: uncultured Aeromonas sp. (assembly GCA_945957575.1). Taxonomy (GTDB): domain Bacteria; phylum Pseudomonadota; class Gammaproteobacteria; order Enterobacterales; family Aeromonadaceae; genus Aeromonas. The sequence goes on from CAMFLW010000047.1 coordinate 17,216, forward strand.
AGCAACAACGACTCGCCGCCCAGCAGAACAAAACCGTCAAACCGGCAGAACCTGCCGAAGAGGTGGCCAGCAGCAAACCGGAGCACGGCTCGGGCATCAGCAGTGCCGGTCACTACAGTGGTCTCAAGACCAATGGCAGCCTGCGCTGGCCGGTGCAGGGGCCGATCCTCATCTCCTATGGCTCGCCCCGTACCGCCCAGCTCAAGTGGAAAGGCACCCTGATCGGCGCCAGCGAGGGAACCCAGGTCAAGGCGGTTGCACCGGGACAAGTGGTCTACGCCGACTGGCTCGATGGCTTCGGTATGCTGCTGGTGATCGACCACGGTAAAGGCTATATGAGCCTCTACGGTCACAATCAGTCGCTGCTGCGTCAGGTTGGCCAGAATGTGGAACAGGGTGAACCGGTAGCGCTGGTCGGTGACAGTGGCGGACAGGACAGGCCCGGCCTCTACTTCGAGATCCGCTATCAGGGCGAGGCGATCAACCCGACCAAGTGGCTGGGCAAGCGCTCGTAACGCCGCGCACCCGCCCACATCAGCCAAAAGCCTGCCCTGCGCAGGCTTTTGTCATTAAAGGGGAAGAGGCTCCTCCCCTCTTTGGTGAAAAATTACATATTTTTCAGTCAGCTCAGGGGAAGACGATCAAACCGACCTGCTCCAGCAGTGTCTGCTGCTGATCCTCGTTAATCATCACCCCCTGCAGATCGATCCGGCGCAGATCCAGCCCCGGCAGATCGCACTGGCGCAGGTCGCAACCCTGCAGGCTGAAGCTGCTCCAGTCGATCTGGCCAAACTCGGAACCACTGAGGTCAGACCCCGCCAGCGAGGCGCCGAACAGGTTGGCCCCCTGCCAGCGGTTGCCGCTAAGCTCACACTTCTCCAGCAGGCAGCCTTCGAAGCTGGCATAGCTGAAATTGTTACCGGTCAGGTGCGCCTCGCAGAAGTAGCTTTTGGCGGTGATCCGGTTGGCAAAGCTGGCGTGGCCAAAGTTGATGCCCACCGCCTGACAGTCGCGCAGCTCCAGCCCCAGACACTGGCTGCGACTGCAATCGACCATGGTGAGATCGCAGCGTAGAAAGCTCGCCTCACGCAGATCGCAGCCCTGCATCAGACAGCTCTGCTCGCTCTCCCGATCGTAGAAGCTGCAATCGACGAAGCGGCTCTCGCCAAGATCGAGCCAGGAGAAGTCACAGCCGATAAAACGGCACTCCGAGAAGTGCTCCCCCTCCACCTCATCCTGCGTGAAACGCACCTGTGCGAACTGCTTGCCTTTTACCATCGGAAATCTGCCTCTTTACGGTTTCATATGCTGACTTTCGCCACCAAAAAAGGTAATGTTACACGTAACATTCATCCTGGATACCGTCATGAGCCCTACTCGCAAGCGCCGCCCCACCCTGCAAGATATCGCCGACCAGACTGGCGTGACCAAGATGACTGTCAGCCGCTATCTGCGCGACCCGCAGACCGTGGCCGAGGGCACCCGCGAACGGATCGCCGCAGCGGTGGAGGAGTTGGGCTATATCCCCAACCGGGCGCCGGACATTCTCTCCAACGCAACCAGCCGGGCGATCGGCATCCTGATCCCCTCTCTCTCCAACCAGGTCTTCTCGGCGGTGATCCACGGCATCGAAGCGGTGACCCGACCAGCCGGCTACCAGACCCTGCTCGCCCACTACGGCTATAGCCCGGAGCGGGAGGAGGAGCAGATCGCCTCGCTGCTCTCCTACAACGTGGATGGCCTGATCCTCTCCGACAGCCGCCACACCGAGCGTACCCGCAAGATGATCGCCACTGCCGGCATTCCGGTAGTGGAGACCATGGATCTCCCCCCCGACCCCATCGACATGGTGGTCGGCATGGATCACAAGGCGGCTGCCCGGGCCATGGTATCAGAGATGCTGCGCCGGGGCCGACGTCAGGTGGTCTATCTCGGCGCCCGGCTCGACGAGCGTACCCAGTTGCGGATGGAGGGCTACTATCAGGCGATGCAGGACTTCGGCCTCACCGGCCAGCACCTGCTGACCGAGCAATCCTCTACCTTTACCCTCGGCGGCGAGCTGCTTGATCAGGCGCTGGCGCGCTACCCCGACCTCGACGGCCTGTTCTGCACCAACGATGACCTGGCGGTGGGCGCCCTGCTGCAGTGTCAAGCCAAGTGGATCCCGGTGCCGCAGCAGATCGCCATCGCCGGTTGCAACGCCCTCGACATCGGCCATGCCATGACCCCCAAACTGGCCAGTATCGCCACCCCACGGGAAGCGATCGGTCGGGAGGCGGCCACCATGCTGCTGGCGCGTCTCAACGGCCAATCCCAACCCGACACCCGTAAGGATATGGGCTTCACCCTCTATGAGGGGGAAAGCCTCGGGTGATCACCCACAACAACAGATCGGGTAGGATCGATTAGCGAAGCGTAATCGGCCGCGCGAAGACATTTGAGCCCACCGAGGGAGAAACGAAAAGCAAACAGGCCACCCGAGGGTGGCCTGTTTGCTTTATCTACACGACTTGCGCTTAGCGTTTAACCAATTCAACCGCTTCGCGGGAGAGGCGAGTCACCTCTTCCCAGTTACCGCTCTTCACCGCATCGGCCGGCAGCATCCAGGAGCCGCCGACGGTGGCCACGCACTTGAGTGCCAGATAGTCGGCCACGTTTTTCGGGCCGATGCCGCCGGTGGGGCAGAACTTCACCTGGGGCAGCGGCGCGGCAATGGCGGAGAGCGCCTTGGTGCCGCCGTTCGCTTCGGCCGGGAAGAACTTCAGGTGGTCGTAGCCAGCTTCCAGCGCCTGCATCACTTCAGACGGGGTAGCGACACCCGGGATCAGCGGCGCAGTGCTCTTGGCCGCGTGGGCCAGCAGGGCCGGGGTCATCCCCGGGGAGATGACGAAGCGGGCACCGGCGGCGACGGCGGCGTCAAACTGCTCGCAGTTGAGCACGGTACCAGCACCGACCATGGCATCCGGCATCGCCTTGGCGATGAGGGCGATGGCATCGAGCGCCACCGGGGTGCGCAGGGTGATTTCGAAGACAGAGATGCCGCCGTCGAGCAGCGCCTTGGCCATCGGCAGGGCCTGATCCAGCTCGTTGATAACCATCACGGGTACCAGCGGGGAGGCGGCAAACACCTCGGCCGGGGTCACTTTCCAGTTCTGCATAGCTCTTCCTTAGTCAAAGGCTCTTAGTCAAAAATAGTGGCGCCACACTCGGCGCTCGATACAGCGCGACGCATCACGCTGAACAGTTCACGGCCCCACCCCTCTTGTTCCGGAGTGAGGTCAATCTCGGCCTGGGTACGGCCACTCAAATCGGTCAGGCAGTCGAGGCTGCCGTTTACCGCGTCAACCCGCAGCAGGTCGCCATCGGCAAGCAGGCCGATGGCCCCGCCGTGCAGCGCTTCCGGGGTGACGTGGATGGCGGCCGGGATCTTGCCGGAGGCACCGGAGAGACGGCCATCGGTGACCAGCGCCACCTTGTAACCCGCCTTCTGCAGGTTGCCGAGCACCGGCATCAGCTTGTGCAGCTCCGGCATGCCGTTGGCGGCCGGGCCATTGTGGCGCACTACGATCACGGCGTCCTGATTGAGATCACCCGCCTTGTAGGCCGCTTCCACCGCATGCTGGGAGGAGAAGACCCGCGCCGGCGCTTCAATCACCCGATACTCGGGAGCCACGGCGGAGACCTTGACCACGGCGCGGCCCAGATTGCCCGCCAGCAGCTTGGTGCCGCCGGTGGCCTGGAATACGCTGCCGGAAGGCGACAGCACGCTCGCATCGCCGCTCTCACCCACCGGCTGCCATACCAGCTGGCCATCCACCAGTGCCGGACGGCTGAGGTAATCCTGCATCTCGCCAAAGACCGGAGTAGCGTCCATGTGGATCAGCCCCTCTTGCGCCAGACGGCGCATCAGGCCGGGCACGCCGCCCGCCTGTTCGAAGGCGTTGACGTCGGCCGGGCCATTCGGGTACATGCGAACCAAGAGCGGCACCACGTCGGAGAGATCGCTGATGTCATCCCAGGTCAGAACCAGACCGGCGGCGCGGGCCAGCGCCACCATGTGGATGCTGTGGTTGGTGCTGCCGCCGGAGGCGAGCAGGGCCACCAGACCGTTGACCAGCGAGCGCTCGTCCAGCACTTCGCTCAGCGGGCGATAGGCCGGGGAGCCCGGGATCATGGCGCTGATGCGGCGTGCCGCCTCAACGGTCAGGGCATGGCGCAACTCACTGTGCGGATGGACGAAGGCAGAGCCTGGCAGCATCAGGCCCATGGCCTCGAACACCAGCTGATTGGTGTTGGCAGTGCCGTAGAAGGTGCAGGTGCCCGCCGCGTGGTAGGCGCCGCACTCCATCTGCAGCAGGGCGTCGCGGCCCACTTCACCGGCGGCGTACTGCTGGCGCACCTTCACCTTCTCGTCGTTGCTGATGCCGCTCGCCATCGGGCCAGCAGGAACAAATGCAGTCGGCAGGTGAGCGTGGGAGAGGGCCCCCATGATCTGGCCCGGAGCGATCTTGTCGCAGATGCCGAGCAGCAGGGTGGCATCGAAAGTGTTGTGAGAGAGCGAGAGCGCGGTCGCCTGAGCGATCAGATCGCGGGAGAAGAGGGACATGTCCATCCCCGGCTGACCCTGAGTCACGCCATCGCACATGGCGGGAACGCCGCCGGCAACCTGAGCACTGTGGCCCAGTTCGGCCAGCGCGCCCTTGATGATATCCGGATAACCCTGATAGGGCTGATGGGCGCTCAGCATGTCGTTGTAGGCGGTGACGATGCCGACGTTGGCGCGGGTCATGTCGAGGATGCGACCCTTCTCATCACTGCTGCAGGCGGCCACGGCGTGGGCCAGGTTGCCACAGGCCAGTGCGGCGCGGGTCTTGCCCTGTTCGGCCTGACGCTGGATGCGGGCCATAAAGGCCTGACGACGGGCGACACTGCGCTCGCGGATGCGGGCGGTGACGTCGGAAATTACCTGATGAATCATTGGGCTTGCTCCAATGCTGTGACGGCGCGGTCAACCACCTGCTCGAAGGTGCCGTCTATATCGATGTGGAATACACCGGCTTCGCCATTTGGGCGCTCCAGGGTATCGAACTGACTTT
>CAMFLW010000048.1 GCA_945957575.1 uncultured Aeromonas sp.
TCTACGGGCCGGGTCTGCTGCTGTTTCTCTACAGCCGCCGCCAGCTGGGGGCCGAACTGCGACTCAGCGGGCGCGAGCGGCTGCTGGCCGGGGTGACGCTGCTGAGCCTGATCCCCGCCATCTGGTCTTTTGCTCACGTCTGACCGGGCGGTGATCGGCAATGCAAGAGAGCGCCAAAGGGGCGCTCTCTTTTTGTCTGCGACGCAGACTTGTTTTAGCGGCGGCAAGGACTTAGCGGCTGGCAGGCCCGCCCGGTTTGCCAAACAGCACGGCGAGTTTTTGTCGCCATGGCAGGCCACGGGCATCGCGCAGCATATCGCGCCACTCGTGGAAGGTGAGGGTGAAGGGGTTGAAGCTGTGGATCGGCTTGGTGATGCCGAAGCGGCACGGCTCGGCCGGATCTTCCTCGACAAAGGTGCCGAACAGCCGATCCCAGATGATCAGCACCCCGGCGAAGTTGCGGTCTATGTATTTGGTGTTGCTGGCGTGGTGCACCCTGTGGTGGGAGGGGGTGTTGAAGATCCACTCCAGCCCGCCAAGCTTGCCCACCACCTGGGTGTGGACGAAGAACTGGAAACCGAGGCTCAGCAGCACGGTGGCGACTACCGCCTCGGGCGGAAAGCCGATGACAATCATCGGGATCCAGAACAGCCACATGCCGGAGACCGGATACATCAGGCTCTGGCGAAAGGCGGTGGAGAGGTTGAGCCGCTCCGAGCTGTGATGTACCACATGGGAGGCCCACAGCCAGCGCACATGGTGGCTGGTGAAGTGGAACAGCCAGTAGCAGAGATCCTGCAGCAGAAAGAGCAACAATACGCTCCAGAGATTCAGCTCGATATCGAACAGTCGCCAGCCCCAGAGGGTGTCGTACAGGTAAGCGATGGCGATGGCTGCCAGCGCATCGCCTCCCTGATGCATCAGGGCCAGGGTGGCGTTGGCCAGCAGATCTTTCCACTGGTAGGTGGCGGTTGGAAAAGCTGCGCCATGCTTGCGCAGGTAGAGTATCTCCCAGCCGATAAAAGCCAGAAAAATCGGGGAGAGGTAGAGCAGGATCAGTTGCACATCCATATGCGGCCATCCAGTCAGAGCAAATGCTCTCCAGCATAAAGGATGGTTTTAATATTTCATTAACATTTTTATGCCAACGAAGAGATGGCATGAAATATGGTGAGGCTGAAGAGGAAGGCTCGGCGGATGGCTATGCTTGATGCAGGTTTTTTCAGGAGGTGCTGGCTTATGCGTGTCTGGTGTTGCTTGTTGTTGGGGTTGTGCATGATGGCGCACGCCAAGACCCGGGTCGAGATCTTGGCGGATGCCGCCTATCCCCCCTACTCCTGGCAGGAGGGCAAAGAGGTGCGAGGGATCTACGCTGATATCATCCGTGAGGTAACCTCCGCCATGCCCGACTATGAGGTGGTGCTCAAACCGATGCCATGGCGCCGCGGCCTCAGCATGGTAGAGCAGGGCAGTGCGTTTGCCATCTTTCCTCCCTACTATCTGCCCGATGCTCGCCCCTATATCTGGCCCTACTCCCAGCCGATGCTCGATGAAGAGCTGGTGGTGATGTGCGGTACCACGGTGGCCGCCAATACGCCACAGGCCAACTTCCCGGCAGACTATGGCGGCCTGCGCTTTGGCATGAATGCCGGTTTTGCCATTGGTGGCGATGCCTTCTGGCAGGCGGTGAAGGAGAAGAAAATCGATGTGGAGGAGGTGAAAAGCAATCGGGAGAACTTGCTCAAGATTGTCCGCGGCCGGGTCGATTGCACCATCAACGATCGCCTCTCCTTGCTCTATGAGTTGCTCAACATGATAAAGGCCGATCAGCTGGCGGTGGCCGATATGTCTTTGCTCAAACAGGGGCCTGTGCTCAGCAAGGAGCAGGGGTTTCTCGGCTATAGCCGCAATGGGGAATACCCCTATAAACAGGTCTTTATCGACCAGTTTGACAAGGGGCTCTATCAACTCAAAAAGCGCGACGGGATCAAGCCCATCGTCGAGCGCTATCTGGGAAAGTCCCCGCGCTGAACCGCTAACCGCGGGAGCGGCTTCAGCAGCGAGTTAGTGTGGTGTCATCCGATCCGCAAAGAAAAAGAGAGGGGGACCATGGTTCCTCTCTCTCTTTTTTGACTGGCCATTTTAACTGGCTATGGGTCTGCGTTTACAGCACCTGACTCAGGAACTGGCGCAGGCGCGGGGAGGGGGGATTGTCGAAAAACTCCGTCGGTTTCTCGTCCACCAGCAGTTCGCCACTCTCCATAAAGAGCACCCGATCCGCCACTTCCCGGGCAAAGCCCATCTCGTGGGTCACCACCACCATGGTCATCCCTTCGCGGGCCAACTCTTTCATCACCTCCAGCACCTCCCCCACCATCTCGGGATCGAGCGCGCTGGTGGGCTCATCGAAGAGCATGATGCGCGGCTGCATGGCGAGCGCCCGGGCGATGGCCACCCGCTGCTGCTGACCGCCGGAGAGCTGGGACGGGTAACTGGCCGCTTTCACCGACAGTCCCACTTTCAGCAGCAGCGCCTTGGCCCTGTCTTCGGCATCACGGCGCGACAGGCCGCGCACCTTCTGCGGGGCGAGGGTAATGTTGTCCAGCACAGTCAAATGGGGGAAGAGATTAAAGGACTGAAACACCATGCCCACCTCTTCCCGCAACTTGTTGACATCACCCGGCTCGGTCAGGCTGATGCCGTCGACTACGATGTTGCCATCGTTGATGGTCTCCAGCTGGTTGAGGGTGCGCAGGAAGGTGGACTTGCCGGAGCCGCTGGGGCCGACGATCACTACCACTTCCCCTTCGGCCACCTCGGTGCTGACGTTTTTCAGAGCATGCACCTCGCTGCCGTAGAACTTCTCGACACCGGTCGCTTTGATGATGGGATCAGTTGCTGTGCGCATATTTCGCCTCCAGAAAACGCACCGGGAAGGCGCAGGGCGTGCCGCTGATGGCAGCACGGCTCGACATCTGTTGAGCCTCGATGATGGGATCAGTTGCTTTTCGCATATTTCACCTCGAGACGGCGCACCAGGAAGGAGAGGGTACCGGTCAGTACCAGATAGAGCAGCGCCACGGTGAACCACACCTCGAACGGGCTGAAAGTGGAGCTCACCACCTCGCGTCCCGCCTTGGTCAGATCGGTGATGGAGATGACCGACACCAGCGAGGAGTCCTTGATCAGGTTGATGAACTGACCCGCCAGTGGCGGCAGTACCCGCTTGAAGGCCTGCGGCAGGATGACGTAGCGCATGGTCTGGGCCGAGGTGAGGCCCAGACTGCGACCCGCCTCCATCTGCCCCTTGTGAATAGAGTTGATGCCGGCGCGGACGATCTCCGCCACATAGGCGCCGGTAAAGACGGCCAGTGCCGCGACCCCGGCAGTGAAGCGATCGAGGTTCAGTACGGTACCGATAAAGAAGTAAACGATGAAGATCTGCACCAGCAGCGGCGTGCCGCGAATGAGTTCCACATAGGTGACGGCCAGATTGCGCAGGGCCGGGTTGGGGGAGAGTCGTGCTAGTCCGGCCAGGGTGCCGAGCAAAATGGCGAAGATGCCCGCCACCAGCGAGAGCTTGATGGTCATCCAGACGCCCCAGGCGATGGGGCCGGCGGTCCAGCTCAGCTGGATATCGAGGGCATCGCCGCGAAAGACGGTATCCCCTTCGCTGACCTGCACACCGCTGGTCGCGATGGGCTGGCGCTGGTTGGGGTCGAGATCGTTTTGCAGGAACAGTTTGCCTGTCTCTGCGGCAGTGGTGCCGGCCACCACGGTGCCATCAAATTCGGCGTAATTCTTCTGTTCGGCTTGATAGGCGATGTACTGGGGGATGCGTTCCCAGCGCCAGGTGTAGTCAACGGATTGCACTGCCTTGTAGATGCCGAACACGGCCACCAGCAGCATCAGCAAAAAGACGCCGTGCCAGAGCAGCGGGTTGGGCTGTTTTTCCATCTGTCTTGTCGGTTTGGGTGTGTGCACTGTCACAACCTCTTCTCGTTATTGTGTGGGGAGCTGCGTGGTACAGGGGCGGCATACGCCGCCCCTCGGAGGTTATTTGAGCTGACTCAGCCAGGCGTTGGATTCGAACCACTTCTTGTAGAGGCGGTCGTAGCTGCCATCGCCCTTGATTTGGCGCAGGTAGTTGTTGAACCAGTTGAGGGTGTCCTGATCCCCTTTGCGGATGGCCCAGGCCAGCGGCTCGAAGGTGAACGGCTTGTCGAGGTGTACCACGGCGCCCTTGTTCTGGGAGGCGAAAATGGCGTTGTAGGGCAGGTCGTAGACGAAGGCATCGACCTTGCCGTTGATCACTTCCAGCTTGGCGTCATCCTGGGTTTCAAACTGCAGCAGGGTGGCTTTCGGGATGAGGCGCTTGACCGCCTGCTCGCCAGTGGTGCCGAGCTTGACCGCGATCTTGTATTTCGGGTCGTTGAGGTCGGTGAAGGATTTGATTTCGCCCGCCTTCTCTTTGCGCAGGACGATGGTCTGGCCGACCACGATGTAAGGATCGGCGAAGTTGACCCGCAGATTGCGCTGGGGAGTCACGGTCATGCCGCCCATGATGACGTCGAACTTGTTGGTCAGCAGCGCCGGAATGATGCCATCCCAGGCGGTGTTGACGAATTCGACCTTCACGCCCATCTCCTTGGCGACCATCTTGGCGAGATCGACGTCAAAGCCGATGTATTGGCCCTGTTTGTTGGTCATCTCGAAGGGCTGATAGCCGGCGTCGAAGCCAACCCGCAGCACACCGCGCTCCAGCACGGCATCCAGGGTTGAGGTGGGGGTAGTGGCGGGGGCGGCGGTCGCCAGCCCGCAGAAGAGCAGGGTAGAAAGAATCAGTTTTTTGATCATGGGTGACGTCTCTGTCGATGTTGTGTTCGGCCTTGAACCTGATCCCGTGCGACTCCGTGGCACAAGAGACTGCTGCATCCGGCAACAGGCAAGACAGGATGAATGTCTTGGGTCGGGGAAAAGCCCCATATGGGATGCTATGAATCGAAATTGAGCGAAAAATGTACCAAAAACCAATTGTGTCAGAATACTCAATAGGTTAGAGGCGCTTTTAGCTCACCGCTTCACTCATAAAATCACACGAAAACAACATATCTATCTAACGTGGCCGGTTCAAGCCCAAATTGTGTTCAATACCTTTTGTTACACATGATGGGGTTCGCTTGTGGCTTTATTCTGGCTGCGCATATCTTGCTGGTATACGTCGAGTCTGCGGCAACGGGATGGTGCGAGTGATACAGCAGCGTGAAAAACCGGCGAACAGGATGTTTTTATTGTGAAAACAGTCAGGACCCTCTGGGTCTTGGCAAACGCTTCTCATATACTCAGTTACCCTCTCTACATGGCTTTGGTATGGACGCCTCACTACTGCTCAAGCTGGATATTTTTACCTTGATGATCATGGCCTTGTGTGGTTATTGTCTTGGTTTCCTCACTCTCACCATCATTCGCGTGACTCACAGCGATATTCCCGGCGTCGGGGTCTGGTGGTGGTCCAGTCTGTTTGCCATGCTGGGTCAGGCGGGATTTGCCAGCCTGCTGCTGACTCCCACCCCCTATGGCTCATGGGTTGGCAATGTCTTCCTGATTTTTCATGTGTCGTTGCTGCTGGTCGCCCAACGCTGTTTCTTCCGTCAATCGCCGCTCTGGCGTGCCTGCTGGGGATTCATCCTGCTGTTTGCCGCCATCATGACCTGGTCGGTCGCCATCGATGGCCGGATTTCGGTGCGGGTGATGATCAGCAGCACCACCTTCCTCGTGCTCAGTATGCTGATCATCTGGCAGCTCTGGCGTCACGGCCGACCCGATTATCAGGTGGCGATCTGGGTGCTGATTGGCCTCAATCTGGTGCTGATTGCCATGACCCTGATGCGGATGTTTGCCGTGTGGGGCGAAGTGATCGAAAGCCCGTTCCAGCGTCAGCTGTTCAACGTGTTGCCCTATGTCTCCATGCTGGTGGGCAGCGCCATGCTCACCTTTGGGGTGCTGCTGCTCTGCAACCAGCACCGGGCGCTGGAGTTGCGCTATCAGGCCTGTCATGACCCGTTGACCGGGTTGTTCAATCGCCGTGGTTTTATGGAACGTCTGGCCCGGGGACGCCCTGCACAACAGGGGGCGCTGGTGGTGCTCGATCTGGATGACTTCAAGCAGATCAACGATCGGCGTGGCCATGAGGCGGGAGATCGGGTGCTGGAGCGGGTCGGGTTGGCACTGCGTGAGCTGGAGGGAGTATTGGCCAGCCGCTTTGGGGGTGAGGAGTTTGTGCTGCTGTTTCGCCATGCCACCGCAGAGGAGGCGATCGCCCGGTGCCAGTCACTGCTGGTGCAGCTCGCGGCCAGCGAGGTCGAGGGGATCCATATCACCGTCAGCATGGGGTTCGCTCACTGGCAGGGGGAGTGGCACTTTGACAGCCTGTTCCGCCGTGCGGATGACGCCCTCTATCGGGCCAAGCGGGAAGGGAAGAACCGGGTCTGTCAGGCAGCTTGATGCAGGAATAGATTCCGGAATAAAAGCAGGGCGCGGTGATCCGCGCCCAGGCTGTTTCTGCTTGCCTGATCTGGCTTGTCAGCTGCCATCCGTTACTCTGACGCCGCCTGAGCGGTTCTCGGTGCCTGCGCCTTGAGGAAGGGGAGTAACAGCAGGGCCGAGACGCCAGCCGCCACCGAGATCACCACGAAGAAGCCGTTCCAGTGCCAGATCTCCATCACCTTGGCCAGCGGATAGCCCGACAGCGCCGCCCCCATGTAGGCAAACAGGCCGACAAAGCCGGTGGCGGCCCCCGCCGAGTTTTTGTGGGAGCACTCCGCCGCCGCCATGCCGATCAGCATCTGGGGGCCAAATACGAAAAAGCCGATGGTGAAGAAGCAGGCCGCCTGCATCACATAGCTAAAGAAGGGCATCAGCCAGAGCGACCCCACCGCCAGCAGGATCCCCACCGCAAAGATGAGGTTCATCGGGCCACGGTTGCCGTTGAACAGCTTGTCCGATCCCCAGCCCGCCACCAGGGCACCGATAAAACCGCCCACCTCGAACATGGAGATGGCCGAGTTGGCGCTCATCAGATTGAAGCCGCGCTGCTCGGTCATGTAGAGATTGCCCCAGTCGTTGATGGCGGTGCGCACCACATAGACCAGCACGTAACAGCAGGCCAGCAGCCAGATATAGGGGTTGCCGAGCACATACTTTCGCAGGATCTGGCGATGGGAGAGCCCCGCATCCTGAGTCTGCTGGGCCAGCTCCATCGCATCCTTGCGCCATTCGCCCACGGTTGGCAGTCCCATGGCAGCCGGGGTATCCCGCAGCCGCCAGCAGAGCAGCAGACCGGCCGCGATGGCGATAAGGCCGGGCACTATCATGCCGTAGCGCCAGCCATGCTGCAGGGCAAGGGTGCTGACGATAAGAGGGATGAGCGCCCCGCCGGCGTTGTGGGCGGTGTTCCAGGCCGACCACCAGACCCCGCGCTCACTGCGCGAATACCAGCTGGTGAGGAGCTTGGAGCAAGGTGGCCAACCCCAGCCCTGGAAGAAGGCGTTGGCCACCCAGAGGGCGGCAAACATCCAGAGAGCGGACGAGAGGCCGAACAGGATATTGATGACGCCGGTGGCCATCAGCCCGATCCCCATGAAGTAGCGCGGGTTGGCGCGGTCGCTGATGATGCCGGAGAAGAACTTGGAGCAGCCGTAGGTGATGTAGAACAGGGTCCAGAGCATGCCGATGTCGGACTTGTCCAGCATGCCGCTCGCCAGCATGTCCGGCATGGCGAAGTTGAAACTCTTGCGGGTGAAGTAGAAGACCGCATAGCCCAGATACATGGTGAGCAGCAGATGCAGCCGCCAGTGACGATAGGTGGCGTCGATCTCGGCCTGTTCGCGGATCGGCGGTTGTGCAGGTGCGCTTCTCATAAAGCTCAGCATGGAGCTCCTCCCTGATGAAGGGCGAGGTTACTCATGGCTCTCCTCCCGCTTGCGGCAGGGGAGATTGACCGTCAACTGGGTGCCGTGGACGCAGGAGAGCTGCAAGGTGCCTCCCAGCGCCTGCACCCGCTCGCGAATACCGAGCAGGCCATAGCCCTGCGCCGCGCGGCTTTGCGGCAGGCCGCGGCCATCATCCTCCAGCACCAGTTGCAGCAGCTCTTCAGCGAGCCGCGCCCGGATTGTCACCGAGTGGGCGTTGGCATGCTTGACCACGTTGTTGAGCCCCTCCTGACAGACCCGAAACAGGGTGACCCGCTGGGCATCGGAGAGATCGCTGTCCGCCAATTGCCACTCCAGCCGGGTGACGATGCCGTGGCGCTCCAGCTCCAGCTCTCTGAGCAGCGCCCGCACCGCCTGCTCCAGGGGCATGTCGTCGAGCTGGCGTGGGCGCAGGCGACCGAGCAGACCGCGCACCGCGTCGTAGATGCCAAGGGAGAGGGTATCGATCAGGGCGCTGCTCTGGCCTACCCCCGCATTGTCGGGGGCGAGGCGGCGCACGATGCCGGCCTGGGTACGAATGGCGGTGATGGTCTGGCCGATGTCGTCGTGCAGCTCGCGCGCCACCTCCTTGCGGATGCTCTCCTCGGTCTCCAGCAGCCGCTCGGTGAGCTGGCGATTGTGGGCAAGCTGGCGGGTCAGCGCCTGATTGAGCTCGCGCTGGCGCTGGATCCCGGCACCCAGCAGCAGGCCAGTGAGACTCTGGGCCAGCAGGGAGAGCAGCAGATCGAGGGGATGATCGTGCCAGGCCTGGCTCGCCAGCAGGGCGATGGTGTTCATCAGAGTGGCGAGCAGCGCCCCCTGCCAGCCGTAGCGCCACGCCATGGCGATGATGGGGATGGCCAGACAAAACGGCGTGAAGCGCACCAGCGAGTTGGGCAGCCCCAGCTGCAGCCAGAGGCTCAGCACGAACAACAGCAGATACCAGACCAGATGGCGAAAGCGCCAGTCTACCGGCTGATCCACCAGTGCCGGGCCGAGCGGTACCCAGGTGGCGCGGGTAAGGTAGTGCCAAATCAGCATGCAGGTGGAGGTGAGGGTGAGCCCGCCGGTGAGGGTGAGCAGCAGGGCCGAGAGGCCATCTTCTCCTGCCAGATGCCAGAGCAGGGATTGCAGCAGGGCAGCCACTGTGACGGTGGCCAGCAGTACCAGCAGCTGTTGCCAGTCGTTGCGCACCTGCTGGCGGCGGGCAATCAGCAGGGGGACCAAGGTGAGCAGGCTGCCGATCAGCAACCACTGCCAGTGGGGCAGCCCAACCTCCAGATTGATCCAGTAGAGCAGCCCCCCTTCGCAGAGCAGTAGCGGCAGCCAGTAGCGACCGGGACTTTGCAGCAGCAGGCCGAGACGCAGGCCGAAGGGGAACAGCAGCACTGCCAGTGCCGGGCCACCCGCCAGATGCAGGCTGATGCTCCACAGGCAAAACCAGCCGGCGGCAAAGATGAAGCAGGCCGCCAGCGTGATGGCGACATAGCTGGCAAGACGGTGGATCACCAGCTATCCAGCATGCGGTGGGCCAGCTCGACGTTGTTGCTGACCTTGAGCTTGTCCATCAGGTTGGCGCGGTGCACATGCACCGTCTTGGGGGAGAGGCCAAGTTGCTCGGCGATGCTCTTCACCTCCAGCCCCTGCGCCAGTAACTGGGCAATCTCCCGCTCCCGGTTGGTAAGGGGATCCCGGCTGCTGCTGGCGAGCTTCTGGGCGATGTCGGGGGTGAGGTAGCAGCCGCCGAGCGCGGCGGTACGCACTGCCGCGATCAGCTCGTCCGGGCTGCAGCGCTTGGAGAGAAATCCCTTGGCACCGGTTTGCAGCGCCTGCTCGATGAGGGCGGGGCTGTCGTGTACCGAGAGCATCACCACTGCCAGACCGGAGGGGAGCTGCTTGAGCAGATCCAGCCCCGACTGGTCGGGCATCGAGATGTCACAGACGCAGACGCGGGCGCCACTGCCGGGCAGGCCGGCCAGCGCCTCGCTGGCGGAGCCAAATTCGGCGACCACCTGCAGGTCGGGCTCCAGATTGAGCAGTTGGGCAAAACCGGAACGGACGATCTGGTGATCGTCGATGAGGGCAATGTTTATCATGATGTCAGCCTGAAATTCGGTGCGTCATGACCATGACGCGGCCAACAAGATACCTGCCCCCCGAGTCAGGCTCAAGGGGCGGGGGGGAATAGGGGGAAAATCAACCCGATAAGCAGGGGAAGCTTGATCGGGATCAGGCTGGGCGGGCCGGCCTCTCGGGTTGGCCTGCCCGCAACCGGGATCAGCGGTGCAGCTCGCCGGCACGCTCCGGCTGATAGACCACTTCAAGGATCTCCACCTCGATGGTGCGACCGGCCGGGCCCGGCCAGGCGATGCTGTCGCCCACTTTCAGACCGAGCAAGGCGCTGCCCACCGGCGCCAGTACCGAGATGTTGCTCTCGTCGCCCTTGGCATCGCGCGGATAGACCAGGGTGAGGCAGAACTCGTTGCCGCTGCTCTGCATCTTGAAGCGCACCTTGCTGTTCATGGTGACTACGTCCGGCGGCATGTCGGCCGGTTCGCGGATCTCGGCGCGGTCCAGCTCCTCTTGCAGGGCCAGATGCTGCGGGTGGTTGCCAAGCAGTTGTTCGATACGGTCCAGATCAAGGCTGGAGATAACCAGATGAGGTTGTTTCATAAGATATTCCTTATCAATAGCGGATAGGCCCATACCGGCGGGTGCAGGTTGGCCATCACACTGGGTGTTACAAAAATGGATTCAACAGGTTCAATCGATTGAAAATGCCATGCCCCCAAGCGACTCGCGGCCGAAGGAGCGAGGCGGGGGCTCAGCAGGGTGTGAGCAAATGCGAGGAAATAGCGAGTATTTTCATAGGCCTACCATAACCATTCTGGCCGGCCTTGGCAACCGTGATTGAGTGACTACTCAGGAACCTGATAGTTGTACTGACGGATGATCCGCGTGAGCGAGCCATCACGGCGCATCTCGTCTATCACGGCTTGCCAGCGACGCCCTTCGGTGAAGGGGAACTCTTTGTGAGCGGCAATAAATAACTGGGTGCGCATCAGGGTTTCACCACGAACAAGTTGCCCAGTAGAAAATCCTTCTTGCTGTTGGTTGTAGAGAATAGCGTTCCAGGCTGCTACCCATGCATCGATACGCCCTCGTTGTAGTTTGTGCGCATTGAGTTCTTCGGTGGCGACAGTTTGACTGGTCAGATTGAGTCTTTGTTTGAGTAAATGTTGGCCGAAAGAGTGGCGCAGAGTACCGACCTTGAGGGTGGACAGCTCACCGGCTTTGATTGGAACAGGATGAAAGCGGCGATCGCTGACGATAACAAATTCCTCGTCGATTATTGGTGCTACCCAATAAAAGAGGTGCTCTCGTCGAGAGCTCCGCACTGGCGGGATCAGCAGTACATCCTTGCGGTGGGTCACTTCGATGAGGGCTCGGGCCAGCGGCATCAACTCGATAGTGAGCGGTTCTTTTAAGCGCCGGGCGGCCTCTTCCATGACCTCGATGGCCATGCCGCTTGGAGCCCCCTGCTGGGAACGTATGACATAGGGGGGCAACTCGGCCGCCACCAGCACAATAGCCTGGGCACCGGTGTGTACCAGCAATAACAGCAGGGCAAAAAAGGGCAGGCAGAGAGCGCGCATCAAGGTCGTGAGCCAGAGTCGAATATGCAGAGTGTAGCATTCCTGCCTGCGTTGTCATTGTGCCCGCAGAGGGGTTGGGATCTCAGTCGAAGAAATCCCGCAGATCGCGCACTTCGTAATCAGCGAGTTGCTGCCAGGGGAGCTGAGCAGGCAGCTTGCGCAGGGTCACCTCCATCCGGTAGCTGCGATAGCCGTCGAGACTGGCCGATTCGACTACCAGCGGGATCTGCCACTGACTCGACCAGAGAATGCGGGTTCGTTGCTGCCCTTCGCGCTTTTCATACCAGCGGGCCTGCTCGGGGGTGGCCTCATCCAGCGGAGTCATCCCCTCGATCAGCGCCGGGTTGACGAGATGGCGGATCCGCGGCCAGTCGGGCTTGAAGGCCACCTGGCCATACTCTTCCACCGGCACCTCAACCAGCTGGTTGTGCCAGCTGTCGGCATAACGCAGCTGCAGCTCACCCTCATCACTGCGGCTGACCCAGCGGCCCGCCATCTGGTGGGTAAAGTGCTTGTGGCCGGGCGTGGCGTCGTGAGTGGCGTGATAGGCACGGGCAAGGGGGAGGGGAATGAGCCGCTGGCTCCACACCTGATTGCCCACGCGCAGCCACTTCTCTTGCCAGACGCTCTCTCTGGCGATGCCATCGCTGCCGGTGTTCCGGTCGTGATAGCTGATCCGGGCGGCGAGATCCGGGGGCGTGTCGTCAGCATAAAGGGGGAGGGAGGTCAGGGTGCAAAGTAACCATATAAATAGAGATGATCGCATCATGTATCGTCGCTCGAAAGAGCCGGGCCCGGGTGCTGTGAGCCGATTGCTCAGATGCACCCGGGCCCCAGCTGCTTACAGGCCGAGCGCCTCCCGCAGTTTGCCAAACACCCGGGTATTATCCAGCGTGCCCTTGAAGCGGTTGCTGCCGGCGCCATCGGCAAACAGCATAACATCGCCGCCGCCATGGGTTTCCGATGTCAGTTTGACGCCGGTCTCCTGCAGATAGTCATTGGCCATCACCTGATCGCTGGTGAGGACCGGGCGCACGGCCGCACGATTGGGGCCGTTACCGAACACCAGGGTGGTGAAGGGCTTGCCATCCACGTCGTTCTGGGTCGAGCCATCGCCATTTTTAACCAGATCCAGCACCGGATTGCCCTTGGCGGAGTAGCCGTTAATGGTCATGGTGTGGTCATGGTCGGCGGTGACCACGATCAGGGTATTGCTGAGATCCACTTTACCCAGCGCCGTCTTGACCGCCTCATCCAGTGCCACCGCGTCGGTGAGCGAGCGCTTGGCGTTGGTGCCGTGCAGGGCATGATCGATCCGGCCGCCTTCTACCATCAGGAAGTAACCCTGACTGTTTTTGCTCAGCAGGTCGATCGCCTTGGCGGTCATCTCGGAGAGCGACGGCTGGGTATTGGCTGCCCCCTTGGCGACCCGATCCAGCTCGTAGTCGAGGTGGGATTTGCTGCTGAACAGACCGAGCACCTTGCCACTGGTGACCTTGGCCAGTTCATTTTGAGTGGTGACATAGCTGTATCCCTGTGCCTTCATCTCGGCGGTCAGGTCGCGGTTGTCATTGCGACCGCCCTTGTTGCTGGCGCTGTAGGGAGTCCAGTGGTTGGCCCCACCGCCCATCAGCACATCGACCCCATCCCCCAGCGCCTGGTTGAAGCCGACGCCCCCTGGGACGGCCTGTGCGGCGATGTCATAGGCGGCATCCCGATGGCAGATGTGGGCGTAGGTGGCCGCCGGGGTCGCGTGGGTCAGCTCGGTGGTGGTGACGGCCCCGACCGATTTGCCTGCCGCCTTGGCCAGCTCCAGGATGGTGGGCACCGGCTTGCCGTTATCGCTGCTGCAATTGTTGACGGTTTTGTTGCCATTGACATCTTTGCCGGGGGCGACGGCTTTGGTGTCGCTGCTCATGGCGATCACCTCGTTGTTCATCTTGACCCCGGTGGTGTAGGCCGCCATGGAGGGGGCCGAGTCGGTGGTCTGGGCATCGTTGGAGAAGGTCTTGATGCGGGCACTGCGCGGCAGTTTCATCATCTCCAGATTGCCCTCTTCCCCCACCTTGAACAGGCGGGTGGCGGTGAGCACGGTGGGCCCCATGCCATCACCGATAAAGAGAATGACGTTCTTGGCATCACCGGCCTGTGCCTGGGAGGTTGCGCCCAGCGCACTAAACAGGGCGGCGCAGACCAGCGTGTGCTTGATGGATGTGTTCATCTGTTTGCTCATGAAAGTGCTCCTTACAGCTTGGCCGCAGCCTTGATCTTGCCGAACACGGCGGTGTTATCGAGAGAGCCATGGAAGCTGTCAGCCCCCTTGCCGATGGCGCCGAGGAAGACATCGGTGCCGCCGTGGGTCTCGTTGCCGATCTCGCCTACCTTGACCACCACTTCCTGGTGGTAGTCATTGGCGGAGACGGTGGCATCGTCGAGCGGGGCGACGCTGCTGCGCGGGCCATCCACCCGGTTGTAGCCGTTGCCAAAACCTATGATGGTGTAGGGCATGCCCTCGATATCCTTGCTTGGCTCGCCAGTCTCGTAGTTCTTCACCAGCCCGAGTACGCCGGGGTTGTCGGCGGTGGTCTTGCCGGTGCGCTTGGCATAGCCGTTGAGCACTAGCGTGTGGTCGTGGTCGGCGGTGACCACGATCAGGGTGTTTTTCAGCTCGGGGTCGCTCTTTTTCACCTCGTCGATGGCGGCCTTGATGGCGTTGTCGAAGGCGATGGTGTCCTGCAGCGCCCGCTTGGCGTTGGTGTCGTGCAGGGCGTGGTCGATGCGACCCCCTTCTACCATCAGGAAGTAACCCTTCTCCTTACCCTTGAGCTGCTTGATAGCGGCCAGGGTCATCTGGGCCAGTGACGGCTCGCTGGCAGGGCGGTCCAGGTCATATTTCATGTGACTGGAACCAAACAGTCCCAGCAGCGGCTTGCCCGCATCGGCCTTGTTCAGCTCATCCAGATTGCTGGCAAACTGGTAGCCCTTGGCCTGCATTTCGCTGATGAGGTTGCGGCCATCCTCCCGCTTGCCCTTGTCGGCTTTGGGCAGGAAGAAACTGCTGCCGCCACCGAGCACCACATCCAGCCCCTCCTTGAGGGCGCTGTTGTAGCCTTTGCCGCCCGGTACCAGCTGGACGGCGATATCGGCTTCCAGATCCCGGTTGCAGATATGGGCATAGGTAGCCGCCGGGGTGGCGTGGGTCACCCGGGTACTGGTTACCACGCCGGTACCGCGGCCATCGGCTTTGGCCAGCTCCAGCAGGGTGGTCACCGGCTTGCCGGCGCTCTTGCTGCAGTCGCTCTCATAGGTGGCGTCGCCGTCCATGCTGATAACGCCGTTGTTGCTCTTGACCCCGGTCATGTAGGCCGCCATGGAGGGGGCCGAGTCAGTGACCTGGGCATCGTGGGAGAAGGTCTTGATAAAGGCCGTCTCTGGCAGGGTATCGATGGTGAGATCACCCTCTTCGCCGACACCGTAGATGCGGGCGGCCGTCAGGGTGTTGAGGCCCATGCCGTCACCGAGGAAGAAGATGACGTTGGTGGGTTGGGCTGCGGGCTTGGTCGCCACCGTGTCATTGTCTGATTTGCAGCCGGCAGCCAGGGCGGCGCCGATCATCACTGCAAGTCCTGCCATTTTTCTCATTGGGGTTCGCTCCTTGTAAAACCTGAGCGCAGCCTAGAGGGGGCAGATGACACTTTTACTGACTATCGGTGACGGTTGTGTGAAAAAGTGATAAAAATGTTACACTATATCAATATGTTATCTATCAATTGAGCCAGTTGGTCCGGTCGTTTCCGGCAAGGTCGCTCCGCCTCGGCGGTTTGCTGATTTGATGAGGTGATGGTTAGAATGACCTGTCAAAAGAGGCCCGCAGCAGGTAAAATGCGCCCCCTTCGTTCGATGCCCGCGGCAGAGCGCCTGTTGTTTCATGCGCGCGCCAGCAGCCCCCACAGAGAGTAACGGATATGTCCATCAACTGGTTCCCCGGTCACATGCACAAGGCCCGCAAAGAGATTGCCGAGGTCATGCCCCAGGTCGATGTGATCATCGAGATGCTCGATGCCCGCATCCCCTTCTCCAGCGAGAACCCGCTGGTGCCCGAGCTGCGTGGTGATACCCCGGTGATCAAGGTGCTGAACAAGGCGGACCTGGCTGATCCGGCGATCACCGATCTGTGGGTGGTGCACATGGAAAAAGAGAAGGGGATCAAGGCACTGCCGTTGACACAACAAGAGCCGGAGAAGATCAAGCAACTGCTGACCCTCTGCCATGAGATGCTGCCGGAGCGCAATTTTGAGCTGCGCGGCGTGCGGGCGATGATCATGGGGATCCCCAACGTGGGCAAATCCACCCTGATCAATACCCTGGCGGGGCGCATCATCGCCCGTACCGGCAACGAGGCGGGGGTGACCAAGTCCCAGCAGCGGATCAAGCTGGATAACAACGTCATCCTGACCGATACCCCGGGTTTTCTCTGGCCCAAGCTCAATCCGCCCTCCTGCGGTTATCGTCTGGCCATCACAGCGGCCATTAAAGACACGGTGTTCGACTATGCCGATATCGCCATGTTCGCCGCCGACTACTTCATCAAGGCCTATCCGGAGCGGATCAAGGCGCGCTACCAGATTGACGAGTTGCCCGAGACCGAGATCGAGCTGCTGGAGATGATCGCCCGCCAGCGGGCGTTTATGCGCAAAGGGGGGCTGGCCGACCTGCACAAGGCGTCCGAGATCCTGATCAACGAGTTCCGCTCCGGCTTGCTTGGCCGCATCTCGCTGGAGACGCCGGAGATGGTGAGCGTCGAGATTGTCGAAGCTGCCGCAGAAGCCGAGCAAAAAGCCAAAGAGAAGGCCGAGCGGGAAGAGGAGCGTCAGGCCCGCGCCCGTCGCAAGTACGCCCGCAAGCGTCAGAAATAGTTATCCTCAGGCGTCCCGAGCTTGCCTGGCAACGAGCGAGCGTGTGTGACCGAGATGACGAAACACGAAGAGGCGACCCCAGGGTCGCCTCTTCTGTTTTATCTGGTGAAATGCCGCCCACTTCTCATGGCTTGTCCGCGCTATAAAGCCATGCCATCAGCCAAAACGGTGGCGTGCCGTCTCAAACAGCGACATATGAAGCGGGATCAGCTGTTGCCAGTCGCGGCGATAGCCGCCACCGGGTACAGCGGCGACAGGCAACCCATGCTTGATTGCACAGTCAAATACCATGGCATCGCGCAGGCGAACCCCTTCATCGCTCAAGGAGAGATAACCAAGCTCGTCGGCATGATGCACATCGACGCCCGCCTGATAGAGGATGAGATCCGGCGAATAGAGCCGC
Organism: uncultured Aeromonas sp.; assembly: GCA_945957575.1. GTDB lineage: Bacteria > Pseudomonadota > Gammaproteobacteria > Enterobacterales > Aeromonadaceae > Aeromonas. The sequence goes on from CAMFLW010000048.1 coordinate 16,946, forward strand.
AGTGCCAGCGAGAGTGCCTGTTGCAGTGTGGTGAGATAGGCATCGTCCGTCATGCCGCTTGGCAGCGGAAAGTCGAGGTGAGAGGTGGCTTTTTGATGGGGGAAGTTGTGCTCCCCATGGAGAGAGAGGGTGATGATATCGCGCCGTCCGGCGCACAGGGCCGCACTGCCATCTCCCTGATGCACATCGAGATCGATGATCAGCACCTGTTCACAGCGCCCCTCGTTGAGGCAAGCCTGGGCGGCAATCACCAAATCGTTAAACAGACAAAAACCGCTGCCGTGATCCCGATGGGCGTGGTGGTAGCCACCGGAGATCTGCAAGCCGCAGCCCTGCTCAAGTGCATAGCGGCTGGCGGCAATAGTGGCACCGACCGAGCGCAAGGTGCGCTCCATCAACATGGGTGACCAGGAAAAACCGATCTTGCGGATGGCGCGCTCTTCAAGCTGGCCGCTCAGGGCCGCTGCGACATAATCGGCATCGTGAATGCGACAGATTTGCTCACAGGTTGCGGCCGGTGCTTCGCCAAGGGGGTAACCCTGTACCTGCAGGCGTTCAAACAGCCCCTGATACTTGGCCAGCGGAAAGCGATGGCGCTCGGGTAGCGTCAGGGAGGAGTAGAGGGGGTGATAGAAAATGCGCAACGACATGGTGCCATTCTCCCTGGCAAGGTGGCGCTTTCAATATATGAAATCAGCAGATGAATCCATATATGTACTCCCTATATTAAGGGGAAGTGGCAGCGCATAAATCAAGACGCGTCGTGAGTGAGACCGCAAGATATGGAAAAGGGGAGCTTGGCTCCCCTTTCAGTCAATCTCTCAGCTCGGCTTATTGCTGCTGGATAACCCAGATCTGGAAGGCTTTGCGGGTTTCCGCATCGGCCTTGTTGTACCAGTTTTGCAACTGGGTCAGCGCTTCCGGATTGCTTTGAGCCTTGCTGGGGGCAACCTGAACCGGTGCGCTGGCAGCAGCCATAACGGCAGCAGAAGAGACGGCCACTGCTTTGGGCTGGTTGAAGGCTTTCCCCATGTTGATCAGCTCTTGCTGATAGTCACGGGTCAGCTGGAAGCCCTCTACTTTCGGCATCACGAACTGTTCGCTACTCACTTGCTGGCCACTGACCTTGTCTTTCAGCGCCACTTTCTGCTCTTTGACAAACTGCTTGGCTTCGGCTTCGTTGCGGGGCTTTTTATAGTCCAGCACCAGCTTTTGGTTGTCGGCAGCAGTGAAGTTCAGCACCAACGGCTCGGCGGTCACCAGCTTGATTTCGTTACGGCTGGAGTAGTTGCCTTCAAAGGCGACGACCAACTGGTGTTTGCCGGCAGAGAGGGGGAAGGTGCTGGTTTTGTCGAGCAGCTTGGGGTTGATGGATTGACCATCGATCAGCTGGACGACATACGGGGTGGTCACTTCCAATTGGGCATCAGCAAGGGCGCTACCGGCCCACAACAGACCAGCCAGCGCCGGTACCAGAACAGTCAGTTTCATTTCATCTCCTTGAACAGTCAGGCGATTGCCCACTGAAAACAGGGGTTCATTTTTACAGGTTTGCCCTACTGCGGCAATGGCTCTTTCTGGTGGTCGATGTTCGCGCTACTGTCAGTTTGCTTATCAATAGCGACCGGCTTACTTATTCGATCCGCCGTGTAAACGGGGGGAGGGCGTCGAGCAACCCCTTGCCATAACGCTTGGTCAGCAGACGCCGGTCCAGAATGGTGACCCGCCCCCGATCTGCCTCTTTGCGGATGAGGCGGCCACAGGCCTGGATCAGTTTGCGCGATGCCTCCGGCACCGTCAGTTGCAGAAACGGGTTCCCCCCTCGCTGCTCCACCCATTCGGCGGTAGCCTCCTCGACCGGTGAGTTGGGCACCGCAAAGGGGAGCTTGGTGATGACCAGATTGGTAAGGTAGTGACCCGGCAGATCCAGCCCCTCCGAGAAGCTGCCGGTACCAAACAGGATGCTGGCCTGACCGCCATCGCATTTTTGTTTGTGCAGGGTGAGCAGGGCATTGCGAGAGGCTTCCCCCTGCACCAGCAGTGACAGTCCCTTGGCTCGCAAGCCAACAGCCACCTCATTCATCTGGCGGTAGGAGGAGAAGAGCACCAGACTCGCCTCCTTGCCCGCCAAAATGCGTGGCAGCACGCTGATGAGTTCGTTGGTAAAGGCCGGCGAGTTGGGTTCGTGCTCCATCTTGGGCAGATAGAGCTCGGCTTTCTGATATTCAAAGGGGGAGCGCAGGCGCAGATAGCGGGTACCGTCGTGCTCCTTGAGCCCCACCTGATGGCGAAAATAACTAAAGGAAGAGAGTGCTGTGAGGGTCGCGGAGACCAGCACGGCTCCCAGACATTTCGACCAGAGCCACTCTTCCAGCAGATAGCCCACCTCAATCGGTGAGGCGTGCAGCCAGATATCGCCGTCATCGCTCTTGGCCATCCAGCGGGCGAGCGGGGTTTTGCCGGTCGGCACATGGCGCCCCAGCATCTCCCAGAGGGCGCAGAAACTCTCCAGCCGTTGCAGATGAAAACCGCTCTCTGCCAGCAGAGGTTCGGCCTCCTTGCGGCGGATCTCGCCATCTTTCAGCGCTTCACCGATGGCCCCTTGCATCCGATCCAGCGCCCGCAGTGCCTTCTTGCTCGACTCCTTGAGATTCTCCGCCAGCATGGGCAGGGGATCCGGCAATACCCCTTCGGCGAAGCGGTAGTGGGGTTCTGTGCCAAACAGCCGATCGTTGGCGCTGAGCCACTGCTCGACCGCCTTCAGGTCGGGCTGGATGGAGGCCAGCGCATCCTGCAGTTTGAGTTGGGGGTCGAGCAGGCTCTCCTTATTAAGCGTCCGCGCCAGCTTGCCTGCACTTTGTACCAGCTTCTCCAGCCAGCGGCGGGAGCCTTTGACGCTGGCTGACGCAGCGCCGTGATCCCGGGCGATGGTGGGCAGGTGATGGGCCTCATCCAGCACATAGATGCACTCATCAGGGGGGGGCAGAATGATGCCGCCGCCCATGGTGAGATCGGAGAGCAGCAGCGCATGGTTGACAACCAGCACATCGGCGCTCTCCATGTCGTTGCGGGCGCGATGAAAGGGGCAGTGCTGGTGATGGCTCAGCGCCTTGTTGCAGGTGTGGCGGTCGGCTGCGATGCGATCCCAGCAAGTGTCGGGAATGGGCTCCTGCCAGTTGTCCCGATCCCCGTCCCACTTGCCATTGGTGTAGGCCTGCCACAGCGCCTGGTAGCGATCCTTGTCGCTGTCAGATGGTTTGGATTTGCTCAGACTGCCAAAGTCGAGCTCGAAGTTGGCCATCTCGGCGCCACTGGCTGCCTGCTCCAGCAGATGTTCGCAGCAGTAGCGCTGACGCCCCTTGACCAACATAAAGCGAAACGGCAGCTCGCTGTGGCGATGGTAAAAAGGAAGGTCTTTGTGGATCAACTGCTCTTGCAGGGCCACTGTGGCGGTGGAGATCACCAGCTTCTTCTGGGTGAGTCGCGCCACCGGGATGGCACCCTGAGCATAAGAAAGAGATTTGCCGATACCGGTTCCTGCTTCGGCAACCAGAATACGGCGCTGTTTGTCGTACTCGCCGGTCAGGGTTTTGGCTATCTCTGCCACCAGAAAGTTCTGCTCTTTACGCGGCACAAAACCGGGTAATCCATCCGAAATCTGGCGATAGGTTTGACGAATGGTGGCTTTAAGGCGAGTAGAGAGCATGAAGAGAAGGCCAGTTAGGTGTTAATCGAAGGACAAGGATACCCGCAACCCCTTGGTGAGGTCGAGGCAACAGCCATTATCACGGCTGTTTTACGCTGATCAGACCACTTTGGTTGTTTATCAGGTAGTTAGCGTTATTTGCATGCAAAATAGACTATTTGAGTCCAAATAATCAGCAGGATTCATTGTAAACGTTTTCCTTTTGCCTTGCCGTCAGGTGAGACTTGGCTCACATTTTTGCCTCCATGACTATGGTTTCCGTAAAAAGTTCCAAGTTTTTTCATTGCGGTTCAAAAAATCCGGTGCTAGTCTCGGCGGCATAGTGATGCAAAGAACATCGCTAACACAGGGAATAACAACAACTTAGTGTTTAATTACAGTAGGCATTGGAAACTATGAAAAAGACAATTCTGGCTATTGCTATTCCGGCTCTGTTTGCATCCGCTGCTAACGCCGCAGTGATCTATGACAAAGACGGTACCACTTTCGACGTATACGGCCGTGTACAAGCTAACTACTACGGTGAGCACGATGATACCGATGGCGAGCTGAAAGGTACCGCGCGTATTGGTTGGTCAGGTGCAATGGCGCTGAACAATACTTGGTCTGCGCTGGCTCGGACCGAGTGGCAAATGGAAGGTGAAAACTCTCGTACCAAGACCAAGGGTGAGAATATTGACCCACGCCATATTTACCTCGGATTTGATGGTTCTCAGTATGGTCAGTTCTTGTTTGGTCAAACAGATACTGCGTACTACATGGGCGTGTTAGAGAAAACCGATATTGCTTTTGAAGATGGCTCTGAGGGTAACCGTTATGACTCACGTCAAGAAGGACAGGTTATCTACAAGGGGAAATGGAATGGTTTCTTCACCAACATCTCTTATCAAACTGATGATGCAAGTCAAGATATTAAAAAAGGTTATGCAGGTTCATTAGGTTACGACTTTGATTTTGGTTTGGGTTTGTCTGCTGGTGGCGAACGTAAGGATTTTGATGCTGTTTCAAATAAAGATAGCAAGACTGACTGGGCTGTTGCAGCTTCATACACCTTTAACGGTTTTTACTTCGCTGGTATGTACAATGAAAGCGAAGTGAAAAATATCAATGGAAACAAAGATAATTACCGCGGCTACGAAGTATTTGGCACCTATAATGTCGATGCATGGACTTTCGAAGCTGGTTATAACTTTGGTGAAGAAAAAGTCTCTGGCGGTTCTTACAAGGATGCGGCCGACTACACCTATTTGGGTGTCCAGTATGCCTTCAACTCCAAGTTGAAAGCTTGGACCGAGTACAAGATTGTTGGTTTGGATAATAAAGACGACCAGTGGACTGTTGCTCTGCAGTACAACTTCTAATAAGTTGCACATGAGTAATATCCTGGCTTGAGTCTTTGACCAAGCAACGAATGGCCGAGATGATATCTCGGCCATTTTCTTTTTTGGCGACAGCGGATTGGCGTCATGATAAATCGCCGGATTGCTGTGTTAAGTGATGTTTGGCAAATCGTCTGTCTCGGCTAAACTCTCCTGCTTCCTGCTTCCTGCTTCCTGCTTCCTGCTTCCTGCTTCCTGCTTCCTGCTTCCTGC
>CAMFLW010000049.1 GCA_945957575.1 uncultured Aeromonas sp.
GCCAACAGGCCCTCCTTTCATTTGCGCTTGATTACAGCGCGGCGGCGATGCGGGCGCCGAGCGCCGCGTTGTTCAGCACCAGCTGGATGTTGGCCGTCAGCGAGTTGCCGCCAGTCAGCTCGCAGACGCGAGCGAGCAGGAAGGGGGTCGAAGCCTTGCCTTTGATCCCCTGCTCGTCCGCTTCACGCAGCGCCCGGGCAATGGCTGCGTCGATATCGGCTTTTGGCATGGCGTGTGCGCTCGGGATGGGGCTGGCTACCACGGCGCCGCCCGCCAATCCCAGCTCCCACTTGAGGCGCAGCGCCTCTGCGATGGCTGCCGGGGTATCGAGGCGATAATCGACCTTGAAGCCGCTCTCGCGGGTGTAGAAGGCGGGCAGCTCTTCGGTTTGATAGCCGATCACCGGCACGCCCTGGGTCTCCAGATACTCCAGGGTCAGCCCGATATCGAGGATCGACTTGGCTCCGGCGCAGACTACGGCCACTGGCGTTTGCGCCAGCTCCTGCAGATCGGCCGAGATATCGAAGGTCTCCTGCGCGCCGCGATGTACCCCGCCAATGCCACCGGTGGCAAAGACCCGGATCCCCGCCATGGCGGCGATGATCATGGTGGAGGCGACCGTTGTGGCTCCCATTCCCTTGCGCGCCAGTACGAACGGAATGTCGCGGCGGCTGCACTTGGTCACGCTGTGGCCTGCCCGGCCGAGAGCTTCCAGCGCACCGGCATCCAGACCCACCTTGAGGCGGCCGTCGAGGATGGCGATGGTGGCCGGAATCGCGCCGTTATCGCGCACCACCTGCTCCACCTGACGGGCCGTCTCCACATTCTGCGGATAAGGCATACCGTGGGAGATGATGGTGGATTCGAGGGCGACGACCGGTTTGCCGGCGGCCAGCGCGGCAGCAACTTCCGGTTGGATATCGAGGTAAGCGTTCAGCATGAGTACTCCTCCAGTATGCGGTCAACGGCGGTCTTGCTCAGACCGGAAAAAACGGTATCGGAACAATTGACGGTGAGGGCGGCGCAGCCCAGGGCAAAGCGGGTGGTCTGGGCAATGTCGAGCTCTTGCAGCCAGGCGTGGGCGAGGCCAGCCATAAAGGCATCCCCGCCGCCGGTGACGTTGAGCACCGGACTGCCCAGCACCGGCAGGTGGCCCTGCTGCTCGCCATCGCTGTAGAAGATCCCCTGTTCACCCAGACTGAGAAACAGCCGCTTGACCCCGGCGCGGTGGAACCAGGCGGCCACCATGGGCCAGGTTTCGGGCCCGGCGATGGTCATGCCGCACAGCTGCTCGGCTTCGCTTCGATTGGGTTTGAGGGTGTGGATCTTGCCGAGCCAGGGGCGGATCTTCTCTACCTTGGCCACCGAAACGGTATCGACAAAGATGGCGTGATCACCTTGCCGCTCGAACAGCCAGTCGAGGGTGTGAATGGCCAGATTGGTATCGAGCACCCAGAGTCGGGCTCCGCCGAGAAAGCCGCCGAGGGGGGGCAGGCGGGCAGGCGTGAGCTGCTCGATAATGGCCATGTCATTGATGGCGCAGCTCATTTCGCCGCTGCCGTCATGCAGGCTGAGGTAGCATGAGGTAGTGTGACCATCGAGCACCAGAGTCTGGCGCACATCAACGCCGGCCCGCTGGCTCACTTCCAATAGATGGTGGCCATACTGGTCGTTGCCGACCGCGGTCAGCAGCCGGGTATCGCTGCCGAGCCGCGCCAGATTCTCGGCGATATTGCGACCAACACCACCCGCCGAGGTGCGCACCTTGCCCGGATTGGAGTCGCCGAGCAGCAGGTTGTCGTGGCTGGTGCCGCAAATATCCATATTGGCACCGCCGATCACCACCACGTAAGGGCCCTCTCGCAGTACATAACCTCTGCCTTGCACATACCCCTGCCGGATCAGGCTTGAGATGTGGCTGGCCAGCGCGGAGCGGCTGATGCCGAGGCGATCGGCCAGATCCTGTTGGGCAATCATGGGATCCTGACGCAGCAGGGCGAGGATCTCTTGTTCACGCTCAGTCATAGACAAACATCCATTTGAAGACGTTTGTCCATTATTGCTGGGGAACGTTTTCTGGCTATGGACTTGTATAAAAAATGTCGGCTTGCGCACAAAAAATCGACATCCGTGATGGGGCGACGAGTCGTTGAGCCTGGCGAGGGACTTTTAACGGGTCGGTGGCCCTGCAACGGCTTATAATGGCCGCCGCAAGATGAGGAGAGATGATGGAAAAGAGTGCATTCTGCTGCGTGGGGCTGGTCAATCCCAAGTCCCCGGAAAATGTCGGTGCCGTGATGCGAGCTGCGGGTTGCTACGGGGTGGATGAGGTCTACTACACCGGCAACCGCTTCGAGCTGGCGCGCCGCTTTGCCACTGATACCAAGCAGATGGTGGAGAAGATCCCGTTGCTCGGGGTTGATGACCTGCTGCAATTCATGCCGGAAGGGTGTGTTCCCGTGGTGGTCGATCTTATCGACGGCGCTACGCCGCTCCCCGACTATATCCATCCGGAACGCGCTTTTTATATCTTCGGGCCGGAGGATGGCACCCTGGATCCCAAGCTCTATGGAGCAGTGAAAGATGTGGTTTATGTCCCGACCCAAGGCTGCATGAATCTGGCCGCTTCGGTCAATGTGATCCTCTATGACCGCTTGGCGAAGAGGATGAGGGGAGCGTAATTAGCTCAGGGCTATCATTCAGGTGTCGGGCTGGCGGCGGCTTTCTGTTCCAGTTCCCTGATAAACCCTTGGTAGTAGTCATAGAGCTGATAGTGCTTATAGATGTCAGCCAGAGTCCCTCTGCGGATCAGCTCAACCATCCCCTTATCCCAGAGCTGCAACATCTGGTTGCCCTGGGGGGTGTCGGCAAAGATGGGGTAGGTCGGGAGCCAGCGCAGTAAGGTGCGGTGCAGGCTGGGGGGGAGGTCATCCTCCTTGTAGAGCACGCCCGCACTCAGAAAATAGCGATAGCGCTCTTTGTCCAGCAGTTGCAGGGCCATCTTATCGCTATCAATTTCATGCCACTGCATGGTGACGGCAATGTATTGGTCGAATGCCCAGCCTCGCCGCCAAACTACCGATTGTCCCTCGAGGCTTTTTTCACCCTGCCATGTGGGTTGCCATTTCTTGAGCATGAACACCGTCAGATCATCGGCAGATGCGGGATAGCGAGGCTGTCGTACGCCTGCGACTTCATCTCGATAGACCCCCATCGCCATATCCCCCCCTTTTTTGGCAATGATGGCGAGAGCGCGTTTATAGGGCACGATATGGGGGACGACCTGATACCCATGGGGTTGGTAGATGGCCCGGACCAGGTCGAGGTAAATGCCTTTGCCATCTTGTTGACAAAAACCCTGCCAATCGTCGCAATAAACGTTAATAGACTCTGCCCGGCAATTTACCGCAGTGCACAGACAAAAGAGCAACAGACAGATGCGTAGCATGGTCAGCGCTGGCCTCGTTGGGGCAGATGAGAACTGATACCCTGTTTTATACCATGGCATTGATCGTGACAGGATGTAGAAAAAATTTCTCCTCTCCATTTTGCGACAGGGTCGAGGGTTATTTGTGGTCGGAGCGTTATGATCGAGTAAAGATTCAATAGCCCCCCACTCAGGAGAGGAGACTGCATTATGCCATCGATCAAGACTCTGCTCTGTCCAGTCGATTTTTCCCAAATGTCTCGCGCGGTACTCGACTATGCCGTTTTCATGGCACAGAGCCATCAGGCCCAGCTCAAGCTGATCCACGTGGTTGATCAATTGCACGGTTTTGACAGTTACAAGATCCTTCATATGACGGCCATCGAGATCACCCACGAGATGGAACGTCAGGCCAGATCCCAGCTCAAAGAGCTGGTTGCCACCCTGCCGATCCCGGCCACGTTCGATATTCGCTTTGGCCGTGCCGCAGACGAGATAATCATTCAGGCCAAGGAGGATGAGGTTGAGCTGATCGTGATGGGGAGCCACGGCCGCTCCGGTATCAGCCATCTGCTGGTAGGTAGCGTTGCCGAATCCGTAGTGCGTCATGCTCCTTGTCCGGTACTGGTGGTGCGCCAATAACGCGCCGCGTTTAGTGTGAAAGCGTAACAAACAAGGCCAGCGATTGCTGGCCTTGCCTTTTCTGGTGTTGTGCCCACAGCTAGCCGTGGGCGTAGATGACACGGCCATCCCTTGATGGTCTCTATGATGGCTCTGGCCTGCTCCTTGGACAGGGCGGGGCAACCCCAGCAGCGGCCCAGCCTGTCATATCTGCGCAGCTAGTTTGATCTGGCATAAGCGGCCCCGAGCACCACGATGGCGCGCTTGCGGGCATTGTTGTTCTTGCCGGGGGGGAGTCCGTTCAGTTGCAGGTAGTGCCATGCTTGCCCAGAGAGGTTTCAGCGGTGCGATAGACAACAAGGAGGCTTTCATCGAATGGGGCTGTTTCATCCGTGAATATCCCCTCTTATTCCTTGCCAATGGCACGGATATCGCCATCAATCCGCTCGATAGCTATATGCAACGTACTGAAAAAACGCAATAAAAAAACCGGCCGCAGAGCGGCCGGAAATAATTCAAACAGAAGGCATTGATATCACAGGGTATAACTAACTGACTTCCAATTAGTCGGGTGGGAAGGCTGCATTACTGCAACCCTCCCCCCTAAGAACCGGACTTGCCAGTTTCCCGGCATCCGGCTCAAGCCTTCATAAACGCTTACTCAAGGTTAGCGTCAGCATTATCTCCGTCCATCTTGGCATGGTATTGCCGATGACAGTTCGGGTGCAACATCGCCAGATTTTCAGCCTCGTCGCCACCACCTCGGGTTCGATAGACAATATGGTGTAAATCCCAATCGTCGTTGTCCCGAAACGGTTGCCCACACTGCGGGCAGCGATATTTCTGCCGCTCCCAGATAAGCCGGAGCTTACCAAACCACAGTCGGTTCTCTTTAAGGCGTGCCATCTGGCGCGCTTCAAAGTATTGCTCCTGACTTTGGTCATAGGGATTGGCATCGCCTTTCACCTTTACATGCCGCTTGATACTCACCTGATTGGCTAGCAACAGGTGGGTCATCACCCCATCCGGTTTGGCTCCACCGAACACCCATTCCCTTTCGCCCACTCGACCGAAATACTTTGCGGCCACCCAGCGACGGGGTTTGTTGTTGTGTCGGCGTTTCGACCAGCGCCACAGCATTTGCCAAATGCGATGGTCTACATAGGAGAACGTCTCCGATGACACCACATGCCGGTGATAGTTGGCCCAACCCCGAATTTTCGGGTTGAGCAACTGCACTATCAACCAAGCTGGGGCCGTCTTGTGGCTGTTAAGCACCTCTCTTACCTTGCCAAGAAACGCTTTCACATTCTTGTTGCTAGGTTTGATCAGCAGCTTGCCGTTGTACTTCCTGACGTTTTGCCCAAGGAAATCGAACCCGTCGTCGATGTGTGTTATCAGCGTTTTTTCCTCTGATAACGCCACCCCACGCTCCGCCATAAAGCAGTGCAGCAGGGGCATGACCTGTGTCTCGAGCATCTCTTTCGATTTGCCCGTCACGATGAAGTCATCGGCATATCGCACGTAGTTGATCTGTAACGTTCGTTGCTGTCTCTGGTTTTTCGCCAGCGTCCGCAACTTGTGCTCCAGACCGTCTAACACCATGTTGGCGATCACCGGCGAGATGATCCCGCCTTGTGGTGTCCCCGCGACCGTGTCGTACCGCTTCCCTTGTTCCATGTAGCCGGATGCCAGCCACTTCCTGAGCACCTGCTTGTCCAACGGGATGTTGGCCAATACCCAGTCGTGGCTGATGTTGTCAAAGAACCCCTTGATGTCCGCTTCCAGCACCCATTGGGCCCTGTCTTTGCGCGCCAGCACGGTGAAGCATTGTGCGATGGCATCAGCGGTACACCGGTGGGGTCGGAAGCCATAGGAGTTTTCATCCCCTGTGGTCTCCGCCACCGGATCGAGAGCCAGCAGATACAGCGCTTGCATGGCCCGATCTTTCATGGTGGGGATCCCGAGCGGGCGACGTTTGCCGTTGCTCTTGGGGATGTAGACCCGTCTGAGCGGTTTGGGCTGGTAGCCCGTGCGCGTCAGTCTTGCTATGGCTTGCCATTTCATGTTTGGGGTGTTCCAAATATCCCCATCCACGCCGGCAGTCCGTTTACCTCGATTTTCAGTGACTCGTTTGACGGCCAGCGCACGCGCTGCAAACGAGCGCACCAACAGGCGTTGCAATTGCTTCACGCGCCGCCATTGTTGATGCTTGGTTGCCTCTGCGATCCGTACCTGTAGCCCCCGCACCCGCCGATGTATCTGACGCCAGTTGATACTGTGCCAATCGGTGGGGTGTGAGGATGCAGGTACGGCCAGATTGACGGCTTGCGCCGCTGGTTTGACTGCACTCATCTTGCTATCCTCCGAAGTGCTTTGTGTTAGAAAGCACCCCGACGGAGCAGACGGATCTTTCCCCTTACGGGGAGAGCTCATCACCCCGCAAGGGTATCGAGGGGAGGTGTTGGTTGCACCTTCCCTCATCTTTCTTGAAGTCACGTTGGACGCTTTACACGCCTTCACGCAGTTGAAGACCAGCAGGACGTCAGCTCCCGTTTCCAGGCGCGGCATGTTGACCGCTATCCCCGCCATTACAGCGTGGCCTTTGCTTTTTCCTGCCTCCCATTCCCGCTATGGCAACAGCTCCCCTTACGGTTCGCCTGCCCCCGATGTTACCGAGGGCACCACGACGGGCTTGCCGAGTTCCGTGTATCCGAATGATTACTCATTGCCTTAGGTGCCACCTCTCCCCCGAAAGCCGTGATGTCAGCGTGACCCCATCTAAGAGAGGATCAACCGGCTTCGTACCGTTTGGCTTCGGCGCATCAGCATCTTGCGCCGGTTTACAATGACGGGGTTTATCAGTGGTTCACATATGTTCACCTTAGCGAGCTAGCCTAGCCCCTCATCCACCTGATGCTGGCAGAATCTAACGCGCCCCTCGCGGGAACACGCTAACCCTTGCGGGTGGGTACATTGTCAGGGTGCTTCAGACAAATCCGTTACCGGACATGCCCTACCCCTAGGCTACCGTGGGCTGAACCACGGGTTCCCATCTCCACTCCCTCACAGGGAAGATTGAGAGTGGTCGGAACAATCGCATACACAGCTTGCGCGTACGAATAGAAAAGATGGCAGTAGGCGGCCATCTCCCTTGTTTTGCTTGGCATTCAGCCATCATTTGACCATTGGACAGGCGCAAATAGGCGCCACGTCTGGACATGGAATAGATCATGGGTTGAATGTTGATGGTGTGACGATCCCGCTGCTAGGAGTGCAGTGAGGGTCATTCATCAGGGGGATGAAGTTGGATCGGGCTTGCGCTCAATCACCAAGTGAGCAGATAGATCTGTCCCTTGTGCGTTATGGTAGACGCTCAACGTCAGGTTGGAGTTACAAGTAGCCGGATACAACCCTTTAGAGAGGTTGTACTGCAAGGCAACCAACGTACAGTAGGCTAAACACCTACCTCGACTCGTATCAGAGGTCTTTTTGCAATTACCAGATTGTATTACTAAACCACGGAGGGTTTTAGTTGAAGTTGGCAGCACCCGCTTGGGCCCTCACTTAGAACTGCCTTGGAGGTAAGGGAAGGTAGTCAGGCGCGACCCTGACTACCTTTTTCCTAGCTAAATCAATGACTTAGACTAGGATTCGTACGACTCTCGTCGCACCTTAGAAGTTGTACTGCAGGGCAACAGCGACTACGTCATCGGTGTTCTTGCCCAGAGAGTTGGTGTGAGAATCCACGCCATTGTTGTCCAACAGGTTGATCTTGTAGTCAACGTAGGCGTTGAAGTTCTCGGTGAAGTTGTACCAGGCACCGATAGATACGTACTCGGTGTAGGTATCATCGATACCGTGAGCGGTATCTTTCACGTCAGTGCGCAGGTAGGCCAGAGAAGGCTTGAACTTGCCGATGGTGTACTGGGCAACGGCTTCGTAACCATCCATCTTCTCGGCGTAGCCGTTGTTGACGAACAGGTGATCTTCACCGTGGGAATAGGTCGCGGCCAGGTAGAGGTTATCAACCGCATACTTGGCACCAAAGCCCATCAGCTTGGCGTCCTTGTCACCACCGAAAGCGGCATAGCGAGCCTGTTCGTCGGTCTTGCCAGCCTGGTTGTATACGGCACCCAGGCTCAGACCCATGTTGAAGTCATAGTTGGCAGAGAAGGCAAAACCTTCTTTGGAACCAGTGCTGTTCCAGGTTGTGTCATTACCGATAACAGTGCCTTTATCGTGCTCAACGCTGAAATCTTTATCAGTCGCAGTGCGACTAGAGTTCTGCGGATCATTGTTACCGGTGAACTGGGCACCCAGGGTCAGACCCTGGTAGGTGTAGATGTACTGGGCCAGGCCATTGGTACGGCCGGTACCGAATACTTCGGTATTTTTACCCAGGCCGTCACCGCCCCACTCGGGCAGTACGTCGGTGTAGTTGTTGACGGCTTTGGTGAACAGGCCATCCTGACGACCGTAGCTGAAGGCACCGAAGCGGTCGTGCTGGATACCGGCGTAGGCATAACGCAGTTCATCTTTGTCAGAACCGGAGGCCGGCAGGTTGTACTCGGCAAAGCCAAACGCCTTCATCTCGGGGGCGATCTTGGTCTCACCGCGCATGTTTACACGGAAATAGCTCTGGTCACCTTCGGCGCTGTTGTTGTCAGTGCCGTAGTAGGCACCCTGTGCACGGCCGCCGATCTCCAGCTTGGTGTCGTTCTGGTTGTACACAGTAGCAGCATGGGCACCGCTCGCCAGCAGCAGGCTGGAGATGGCCATAGTCAGTGCAGACTTCTTCATATGCGTTATTCCTCTGGTGTAGACACGCCCGAATTTGTATTCGGATCTGTGAAATCGGAAATGATCCGATAGCCACACGGTAGGCGTCACAACCTTGACTGGCGCTTAATATATCTGGGTTTAATTGGTGTTATTTGCAGATAAATATCCTGTAAGATTGATTTTTAATCAAATTAAATGTTTTGAAATATTATTTTGTTGGTCTTTTTGATCTGCCTTGTGGCGGAAAGGAAAAAAGGAAGTAGAGGTGATTTTGCGTGTGAGTCCGAGCTCACTCACCTGCTGATGTGCAAAGTGGGAGCTGCGAGAGCAGGGCATCCTGCTCTCGCGCTGTGATCAGAGCGGCTTTTGCCACAGGGTCAGCAGCAGATCCTGCTCCAGCTCGTCCGGTCCCTGATGGCTGAAGGCGTGGCGCTGCTCGCCGCTGGCGCGCCAGCCGAGGCGGCTGGTCTCCAGAATAAAGCTGCGCAGGCCCTGATCCATCTCCATGCTGAACTGGCAGCGCAGCTGACCCATGGGATTGAGGCCGGCCAGGCTCGGCCAGCTCAGTGGGTGCTCCATGCTCACCGGGTTGAGGCTGACTCTCAGCTGCCACTGGTGGCGGGGGCCCGGCTGCAGGTAGAGCAGATAGCCACCGGGGGCCAGCCAGCTGACCAACAGTTCGGTCTTGACCTTGAGATCGTTGACCAGCAGCAGCTGGGCCGTGCCCGGCAGGATCGGCGCGCGGGCGGGATCGGCAATGACAAACTGGCCGTCCGGCTGCGCTTTTTTGGCGGCAAAGATGGTGTTCTTGGCGATGTCGACGCCAGCAAACTGCCAGCCGGGCAGGCGCTCTGCCAGCGCGCGGCAGTAGTAGCCTTCACCACATCCCAGATGAATCAGCTCTTGCGGGGCGAGGGGCGCGAGCAGGGAGGCCATGGCCTCAACCAGCGGCAGTTGGTGTCCGGCCTCCAGGAAATGGTGCTTGGCGCGCATCAGGGCACGACTGTCGCTGTCTTTGGGGTTTTTCTTGCCAGGGATGAGATCCAGATAACCTTCCGGCGCCGGATCGAAGTGATGCTTGTTGTCGCAATAGCGCCCCTGGGAGGCTTCATGAAGATGGAGTGGGCTGCGGCAACGTGGACATTGAAGGTGCATAGTAACTCTCTGGGCGAATGCCGGAACAGTGAAGGGCGTTCGGGATTATAGGGGAGAGGATCAAAAAAGGCTGCCGTAGCAGCCTTTTTTATCCCAAGGCCTCAGTCAGGCCTGCGGACGGGTCATCAGCGAGTGCCAAATACCACAATGGTCTTGCCGTGGGCGGAGATGAGCTCCTGCTCTTCGAGCATCTTGAGGATGCGGCCCACGGTTTCACGGGAGCAGCCGACGATCTGGCCGATCTCCTGACGGGTGATCTTGATCTGCATGCCATCCGGGTGAGTCATGGCATCCGGTTGTTTGGCCAGGTTGAGCAGGGTCTGGGCGATCCGGCCGGTCACATCCAGGAAGGCGAGGTTACCCACTTTCTGGCTGGTGTGTTGCAGGCGCTTGGCCATCTGGCCGGAGAGGCGCATCAGGATATCCGGGTTGACCTGGATCAGCTGGCGGAACTTCTTGTAGGAGATCTCTGCCACTTCGCAAGAGCCTTTGGCGCGAACCCAGGCGGATCGCTCCGGATTTTCGTTCTCTTCGAACATCCCCATCTCGCCCAGGAAGTCGCCCTGATTCAGATAGGAGAGGATCATCTCTTTGCCCTCATCGTCCTTGATCAAGACGGCCACAGTGCCCTTGACGATGTAGTAGAGGGTCTCCGCTTTTTCACCCGCATGGATCAGGGTGCTCTTGGCGGGATACTTATGAATGTGGCAGTGCGACAAGAACCATTCCAGGGTGGGATCGCTTTGCGGTTTGCCAATAACCATGAGAATTCCTCTGTAGTGTCTTTTTATGGACTTGTGCGTCCGGGCAAGCTGCCAATCTTGCCATTCCTTGTATTGGTCGCAGTAGGATAAGAGCCTTTGCCTGTGCTGACAAGGCTTTGCGGACTTTTGACAGAGCCCTTTGAGTAATGCCTGCTGCGCCGCTTCGGCCATTCTAGGGAAGATAGAGGTCAGATATGTTGATTTTGATCTATTTCCATCCTAACAGTCCTCAAGCTGTCACGGATGCGCCCTGAGGTATGCCGCTTGTTCGATGGCTGGGGTATGCTGGACACATCATAATAGTGCGACAACATGAGGACACGTGAGATGAAGGCCAAGGTTAGCTGGGTAGAAGGGATGAAGTTCGTAGGGGAGAGCGAGTCCGGCCACAGGGTCACTCTGGATGGTGCCAACCCGGGTGAGGGGGTGAGTCCGATGGAGATGATCCTGCTGGCACTGGGTGGCTGCAGCTCCATCGATGTGGTTTCCATCCTTGAAAAAGCGCGCCAGACGGTGACGGCTTGTCATGCAGAGGTCAGTGGCGAACGGGTCGATAGCGTGCCCAGGGTCTTTGAAAAGATTAATCTGCACTTCGTGGTGACTGGCAAGGGATTGGCGGAGAAGCAGGTGGCCAGAGCGGTCGATCTGTCGATGGAGAAATACTGTTCTGTTTCCCTGATGTTGGAAAAAGCGGTACAAATTACCCATAGTTATCAAATTCTTGAAGGCTGATAACTGACGATTGTTTCGTTGGTACTCTGGCATAAGGCCATCACATAAGGAAAGTGCAATGAAAAAATTAATCGCTCTGCTTCCCCTGTTGGGTCTGGCGGCGTGCAGCAGCCCGCAACCTACCCAGTATCAATACAGCCAATACCAGTGTGGCGAAGAGATGCTGGCCATTACCTATGATGCTCAGGCTGACATGGTGCAGTTCCCCTATGCCGGGGTTTATCACAAGCTGGGGCGTGTCGAATCGGATAACGGCGCCAAATATTCTGACAGCGTCACCACCTTCTGGAATCAGGACAAACAGGCACTGCTGACCCAGAAAGGGGTAACCCTGCTCACCTGCAAACTGAAGTAATCCTGGCGCGTTCCAACAAAAAGAGCGGCTTGTCATCTGACAAGTCGCTCTTTTTATTCAAATTGCCAGCAAGAAACTGATGAGGATGTCAGTTGGTTGGTACAGGCGCCAACAGTTTGGCCGCGAGCTGCTGGCTTAACTGCTGGCGCTGGTTATCGGCAATAGCGGCATCGCTGGCCAGCGAGATGACGCTGCTCCAGACTGCTTTCTGGGTTTTGCGATCGAGCAGTACTATGGCCAGCGAGCCTTTGCGCTGGTTGGCCGAGGCATAGACCCCGGGCGTCATACCGAGGCGGGCGAAAATCTCGCCATCGCTCATATCCTTGCCGCCCGCGACGCCTATGGCGACCCACAGATCCGCCTCATCGAGCGGCGCACTCTGCCACCCCTTGCCATTGAGCTCCCGGCTCACCGCCTGCTGTATCGGCTCCAGCCACCCTTCCGCCAGCTCACCGGCGAATTGATACTGCTCGGCCAGGGCGTAGCGTGGGGTTGCGCCATAGGTCCAGTTGCCAATCGGGCGAACCAGCATGGTGCCGGACTCCAGCGTGGGGGCCGTCGGCCCGCTGCTGCAGCCGCCAAGCAGGGCGGCCAATACCACAGAGATAAACGCTAACCGCATTGTGAACTCCTTGGCTTAAGTGATCTTGCCGGTTTCAAGTAGTTGCTGGATGAGTGGCTTGAGGATCAACTCCATGGCAAACCCCATCTTGCCACCCGGTACGACGATGGTGTTCATCCGCGACATGAATGAGCCATCGATCATCGACAACAGGTAGGGAAAATCGACCTGTTTTATGCCGCGAAACCGGATCACCAGCATACTCTCGTCCAGGCTCGGGATCACCTTGGCGCTGAAAGGGTTGGAAGTATCCACCGTCGGTACCCGTTGGAAGTTGATATGGGTGCGCGAGAATTGCGGGGTGATGAAGTTGATATAATCATCCATGGAGCGGACGATGGAATCGGTTACCGCTTCGCGGGAGTGGCCGCGCTCCGAGGTGTCGCGAATGAGCTTCTGGATCCACTCCAGGTTGACGATGGGCACCACGCCGATCAGAAAGTCCACGTGGCGGGCTACGTTGTGATCCTCAGTGACCACGCCGCCGTGCAGCCCCTCGTAAAACAGCAAGTCGGTCTCGCTCGGCAGATGCTGCCAGGGGGTGAAGGTGCCGGGCATCTGATTGAAGGGGACCGCCTCGTCAAAGCTGTGCAGATAGCGTCGATACTGGCCGGAGCCATCCTGGCCATAGCCCTGAAAAAAGCTCTCCAGCAGCCCGAAATCATTGGCCTCGGGGCCAAAATAGCTGATATGACGCCCCTGTTCACGCGCCTTGCGGATTGCCACGTCCATCTCGGGGCGGGTGTAGCGGTGAAAACTGTCACCTTCCACCACCGCCGCTTGGTAACCCAGCTGATGAAACATGGAGCGAAAAGCGTTGGTGGAGGTGGAGGTACCGGCACCGGACGAACCGGTGACGGCAATAATGGGGTGCTTGGCCGACATGGGATTCTCTCTTCCTTGGGAATTCCGTTATAAGGTCCGGATTTCGGTTTGGTCAAGACTGCTCGATGAAGCGGTCTTTCATCACGATATTCACCGATTCGTGCAGCTCGCTATAGACGATGACTGCCTTGCCTTGTTGTAATTGCTCTCTTACCGCGTCCACTTTGACGCCAAGCGGCACATCCTGCTCCCCATACTCGGTACCTTCCTGCAACACAAAGTGTTCGATCAGGTTGGTCAGGGTGTCGCCGTCCAGTTCTTGCCAGGGAATGATCATTTAAAGGTCTCACAGCAAAAGAGGTGATCGTCAGGCTATTGTTGTGTTGAATCCCGCGAATGCAATCACTTTTTACCTTTTCACCGGAGTCTGAGAGATGTTGCCTGAAGCGCAATACAGCGCGATTGGTCGCGGCATGCTGTGCTTCTGGTGACTGCAATGGCTGATGGTGTTGTTTCTTGCGATACGCAACGAAGTCTATCGACAGGCCGGTCTGGTCAGTGACAGCTCTCTTCCATGGCGTTTTCAGAGTGAGCTGGGCTTTGTCATGGTGGTACTGCTGGTCTGGGGGGCGTCTGGACGCTGCATATCTTCACCATTGGTGAAGTTGAGCTACGAGGAGGCGCAAGCTATGCCAACGGGATCATGCGGCTCAATTTACTGGCTGCACTGATCGCGTTCTATCCCGATCGACGCGTGTTGTATGTCTATCTCAGTGTTCCGTTGCTGTTTGGCGTTGCGCGCTTGTGGTGGCTGGAGGCGGCTTTCCCCAGCTTTATCTGCTTGAGGTGATATGTACCATAATGGTGCTGGAGGTTGGTCACCGGATGCTGCATCGCTGGTTTGAATTGGCCGTGATGCGTGAGCATGACAACCTGGCCCTGTTGCGGCGCATTGATGCACTGGCCAAGCAGGATCCACAGACTGGTCTTGCCAACCGGCGCCACTTCAGTCAGGAACTCGAACGTTGCAGAGCCCATAGTCAGTCGAGCGGCGCCCCGCTCACCCTTATTCTCATCGATGTGGACTACTTCAAGCGCTTTAACGATCACTATGGCCATCAGGCGGGAGATGTCTGCCTGCGGGAAGTGGCGCAGTTGATGATGCGTGTGGTGCGCAGTGAGGCGGAGCTGGCTGCCCGTTACGGCGGTGAGGAGTTTGTGTTGCTGCTACCCGATGCCGATAGTCAGGGCGCAGCTAAGGTAGCGCAGCGGTTGCAGGATGGGCTGGCTGAAGTGCAGCTTGAGCATCTGGCATCCGACGTCGCCGGTCGGGTGACCATCAGTCAGGGGATCGCAGCACTGGGAAACGGGGAGAGTGGCGAGCAGCTACTGGAGCGGGCCGATCAGGCGCTCTATCGGGCCAAGGAGTTGGGACGCAATCAGTTCTGTGTTGCAGAGTGACTCTGTTCGGCAATCCAGCGGCTGATCCGCTCATCCAGCCAAAACCGTGGCCGCCAGGGCGTGCCGTGCAGAAAGCCGACATGGCCGCCGCGCTGGCTCAGCTCATAGCGCACCGCGGGCGAGAGTTGCTCCGGCCGTGGAATGACTGCGTGTGACATAAAAGGGTCGTCGGCGGCGTGGATGATCAGGGTCGGGATCGGGATCTGGCGCAGCAGGGGAAGGCCGGAGCAGCTCTGGTAGTAGTGGGTTGCACTGTGAAAGCCGTGCAGTGGCGCGGTGACCAGCTCGTCAAAATCACGCAGGGTGGCAATCTGCTCCACTTGCCGGGGTTGCCAGCGTTCACTCGCTTTCTGCTGCTGGCTGATTTTGTTGAGCAGATTGCGGCGCATGGTACGCAGCAGATAGTTCTGGTAGACCTTCGAGAAGCCCTGATTGACCCGCTCGGCGCAGCTCGCCAGTTGCAGCGGTGCCGAGACCACCACCGCCGCTTTCAATGCCGCAGGACAGGCTCGCGCCAGCAGATTGACCAGCATATTGCCGCCCAGTGAAAAGCCGATGGCGATCAGCGGTTTGCCCGGGAAGCGCTGGCTCAGCTCGGCAATCAGCTCCTGCGCATCCCCGATGGCGCCGGAGTGATAGGCCTGCAGGTGGCGATTGGGCTCGCCACTGCAGCCACGAAAGTGCATCAGCACCGCCTCTCTGCCCTCTTGCTGCAGGTGGGCGAACAATCCCTTGGCATAGTGGGAGTGAATGCTCCCCTCCAGGCCGTGAAACACCACCACCAGCGGCCGTTCATCAAGGCTGACCTCCCCGCTCCAGGCGAGGTCGACAAAGTCCCCATCCTGCAGTTCAAACCGCTCCGCCACAAAGCGGGCAGGGGTACGGCGCAACCACTTGGGCAATATGGTCTGCAGATGAGGATTGCGGGCCCACCAGGGGGCGTGGAAGTGGCTCTCGGTCAGCATGGGGTCAGTCGGTCTGGGTCGAAGATAAGGAGGGCGGGAGGAGTGTTCCTCCCGCCAGTCATTGGCTTATTTCAGCAGGCGATCGTGATGCTCGGCGCCGCGCAACATGGCCTGGATCAGCTCGTTGGCCTCGAATTTGGTCAGCGCCTCATGGGCCCCCACCTGATGGGCCCGCTCCACACTGATCTCGCTGGAGAGCGAGGTGTGCAGGATGATGTAGGCGCCGGCCAGCTTGCTATCGCTCTGCACCTCGAAGGCCAGCTCATAGCCATCAAGCCCCGGCATCTCGATATCGCTCACCAGAATGTCGATAGGGGTCTTCTGGCTGGCCCGCTCCTGCATCAGGGCCAATGCATCCTTGCCGTTGGAGCAGACTTCATAGGGAATATTGATGTAGTCGAGCGCAGCCATCAGCTGACGGCGGGCGACCGAGGAGTCATCGACCAGCAGGATCCGCATCGGCTTGATCCGCTCCCGCTGCACATCGGTCAGCACCGGATAGAGGTGGCTCGGGTCATCGGGGTAGACCCGCGACAGGATGAGTTCGACGTCCAGCAACTGGATCAGCTGGTCATTGACCCGGGTGACACCGGTCACGAACACATTATGGCCGAGGGCGGCGGGCGGTGACTCGATATCGCGCCAGTTGCACTCGGTGATCTTGTCGATGCCCCGCACCAGAAAGCCCACCAACGTGCGGCGGCAGTCGGTGATGATGATAAAGCAGTGGGGCATCTCTTCCTTGCTGAGGGGGCGATAACCCACCGCCATCGCCATATCGATCACCGGAATGGTGGCGCCGCGCATATTGGCGGCCCCCAGCACGGTTGGGTGCGAGTGCGGCATGGCCGTCAGCTGGGTGTAGGGCACTATCTCCTTCACCTTGAGAGTGCCAATGGCAAAGGATTGTTTGGCTGAAAGGTGAAACAGCAACATGCCCTGGGATTGATTGGCTTTGCTCGTCATGGCAGATGTCCTGTTGGTCGAAACGTTGGCAGTCACTTCAGGCCTCTAGCATAAAGGATTACGGAGGGGATGGCCCTTCCTTGTTAACGACCGTCTGGCAAAAAACTGGACGCGTTCAGCCAATTTAATTGGCGAATTCACACCGACGTCTGGCTATTGATCGTCATCCCCGCCAGCGCCCCACTGCTGGCAGGCGGCTTGCAGCGCGGCCTCATCGGTATAGCCCAGTTTGCTTGCTACCTGGGCGGGTTTGCTGCCGCCCTTGAGCAATCTGAGCGCCTGCAGCAGTTGCCACTGTTGTTGCAATTCACTCCCTTCCACCGGGGCATCAATTTGTTGTGCCCACTGTTGCAGAGACTCCGACTGACCATTGGCCAGCGCTTGCCAACGAGTTTGCAGATCGCTGTGAGCCTGCTGGCTGATGGCGCACTGTTGCAGCTCATCCAGGATCACCTGCAGTCGCTGACCGTAGGCCCCTTGCCACTCATTCGTGCGCTGCCACCGGGCCAGCGAGTCGAGCAGGGCATCGAGCAGGGGCGTGGCGTGCAGCCAGCCTGCCTGCTGCGGCTGGGCCACCCGCAAAGAGACGCTCAGCTGGTCGTACTCGCAACCGCTGAGGGGGCTGAAGGCGGCCAGCGCATCGGCACAGAGCCAGAAGCAGCTGCCTGCCGGCAGCAGGAGTTCATGCTGACCAAGTCTCAGCAGCGCCGCGCCCCGGGTGATCCGCAGCAATTGTCCGACCGGCGTGCGTTTGCGGTTGCCAGCCAGCAGGCCGTGACAGGAAAAATGGTGATACTCGATGGCGTGATGCATGTAAAAACCCTGATATGATGCTGCCTGGAGGTAACAAATATGGAAACCAGACGTAAAAAACGCTTCATTGCCGGTGCGGTTTGCCCGGCGTGCGGCAAGTTGGACAACATGATGCTGTATCTGGAGCATGGAGTCGAGAAGGTGACCTGCGTCGCCTGTGGCGATACCCAGGTGCAAACGCCTGCCGAGGTCGACAAGCAGACGCGCGAGGCGGAAGAGGTGATCGGGGTGTTTCGTCCCTGATAGCGCCAAGGAGGGCAAGATGTTGCTGCTCTGACTGGTGGTGTCGTTGATTTTTTCATCGCTCGCTGGCGGGGCATGGCATATGCGCGGCCCGCTTTTTAGGGTATTCTGAGCCCGTTTTTTTTCTATCCGCAGGATCCTGACATGAAAGTAGCTCCTCTGAGCGTGGTTACGCTGGAATACACAGTCACCGACGAGCACGGTGAAGTCATCGACAGCACTGTCGGCAAAGAGCCGCTGGTCTATCTGCACGGCACCCGTTACCTGGTCTCTGGCCTGGAAGCCGAGCTGGAAGGTCGCGCGGTAGGTGAAGCCTTCGAAGTGACTCTGGCACCGAGCCAGGCCTACGGCGAATATGACGAGTCTCTGGTACAAGAAGTACCGGGCGAACTGTTCGACGGCATGGAAGTCTCCGAAGGGGATACTTTCGTGGCTGAAACCGACGATGGCCACCGTCCGGTGACCGTGGTTGAAGTGTCTGAAGAGTTCGTCAAGGTGGATGGCAACCATCCGCTGGCTGGCGTGACTCTGGGCTTCAAGGTCGAGATCAAGGACGTGCGTGCTGCCACTGCCGAAGAGCTGGCTCACGGCCACGTGCACGGTGCCGGCGGCTGCGGTCACGATCACGGTCATGACCACGATCACGGCGGCTGCTGTGGTGGTCATGGTCACGACCACGATGAGGAGCACGGCCACGGCGGTTGCTGCGGTGGTGCTGGCCACGGTCACGATCATGGCCACCATCATGGCGACGACCATGCTGATGGTCAGGGTAAGGGCGGCTGCTGCGGTGGCGGCGGTTGTGGCGGCAAAGGCCATCACCACTGATCACGGCCACGCCGATGATAAAAAACCCGCGATTTATCGCGGGTTTTTTATTGGTTGATCATGGCACCAGACCATATTGCCTGACCAGAAATAGCGCCGGATCAGTAGTGCGGCGGCGGGGTCTCTTCGGCCATGCTGGCAATCTGGCTGGGCTGTACGCTTTGCAGTTTGTCGATCAACAGCTGGATCTGGTATTTGAGTCGATCGAGTTCACGGCCCTGGGTGGTCACCTCGTCATTGAGCTGCTCTATGGTGTACTCCGCGTAGGCGAGACGGGTTTCCAGGGTTTCGATGCGTTCGTTTAAATGCTGACTCATGGGCCTTCGGGTCCTTACTTAATTGTCCAGATTTCGGCCAGACCACTGGAGCTGGCACTGACAAGGTGGCTATTGTCGCGCAAAGCGACGCCGTAGACCACTGCGCTGGGCGGTTTCACCTTGGGTTGCGGCGAGACGCGCCAGCTCTGCAGCAGGGCGCCATCGCTCACTTGCCACAGGGAGAGCTGACGGGAAGGGGCGCCGGTGATGAGCCACTTGCCATCGTTGGCAAAGCGGGCGCTGGTGTAGACTTCGAAGCGGTGTCCGAATTGCAGCTGGCTCACCTCCTTGCCGGTTTTCAGATCCCAGATGCTGCCCCGGCTGCTGTCGGCGGTGAAGGCGTAGCGACCGCTCGGTTCCAGCCGTGCCATTACCACCCGGCCGCCATGGTTGAAGCGCCAGATCACCTGGCCGCTGCGGGTATCCCACAGATAGGCGCTGTAGTCGTTGCCGCCAGTCAGGGCATAACGGCCGTTGGCAGAGAGATCCACCGTATTGATCTGTTCGGTGTGGCCGAGAAACTGCAGGCGCCGCCCGGTGCGGGTATCGAGCCACTCGGCCTTGCCATCTTCCCGCCCGATCAGCACATTACGGCCATCCGCCGAGAGGGCAATATCCCTCAGCTTGGATTCAGGAAGCGAGTAGTAGCCTTGTGACTGCCCGTCCTGAAGCCGCCAGGTGGCAAAGGTGGCCGCCGTGGCGCTAACGGCGAAACCATTTTCTTGGGCAAAACGGACGATGGAGACCAGATCATCCGATGAATCGGACTGTTTCCAGCGCCAGCGCTGGCGGTTCTGTGCCAAGTCCCAGACGATGATGCCCTGGCTGATGCTGGAGACGATGGCCTGCTGGCCATCACTGGAGAGATCTGCGGCCAGCAGACTCGTGCTGGCGAGGGTCATTTGCTGGTTGGGTTGTGAGCTCTGCTCGCAACCGGTGAGCATTAAACAGAGGCTCACCAGATAAATGGCACTTTTTATCATTTTTGCGGTCTCACGCTTTTGTTACCTGCGATCACGGCGTTAGTATAAGGCGCTTATCACGATAAACCTCTCATTTCACGATGGAACCGAGAGCGGTATTTGGAGTTTGGAGAAACTGATGAACAAATTTCTGAAGGTGTCCCTGTTGGCGGCGGCCGTTGCCGTCGGTCTGACTGCTTGCCAAAAAGACGAGAAGCCTGCTGCGGCCAATACCGCCGAAGTGAAGGCAGAAGCCAGCAAGCCGGCAGAGGCGACCAAGGCCGAAGCCAAGAGCTTTGAAGAGCAATCTGGCTACGCAATTGGCCTCTCCATGGGTCGTTACATCGCCAATACCCTGGAGCGTCAGCAGGAACTGGGCATCAAACTGGACAACGCCGTGATCCTGAAAGGGGTGACCGACGGTCTGGGCAAAGAAGCCAAGATGACTGATGAAGAGATCCAGAAGGTACTGCAGGATTACGACGCCAAGATCAACGAGCTGACCAAGGCCAAGGCCGAGAAAGACGCCGTTGAGAATCTGAAGAAGGGCGAAGAGTTCCTGGCTGCCAACGCCAAGAAAGAGGGTGTTAAGAGCACTGAATCCGGCCTGCAATACGTGGTCGAGAAGATGGGCACTGGCGCCAAGCCGAAATCTACCGACATCGTCAAGGTTCACTACACCGGTACTCTGACCGACGGCACCAAGTTCGACAGCTCCGTCGATCGCGGCGAGCCGGCTACCTTCCCGCTCAATCAGGTTATCCCGGGTTGGACTGAAGGTGTGCAGCTGATGCCGGTTGGCTCCAAGTTCAAGTTCTTCCTGCCGTCCAAGCTGGCCTATGGCGAGCACGGTGCAGGCTCCATCCCGGCGAATGCCGTACTGGTGTTTGACGTTGAGCTGCTGGCTATCGAGAAGCCGACTGCAGACGATGCCAAGAAGTAATCTTTTCTTGTAGTGAAAAACGGCTCCTTAAGGAGCCGTTTTTACTTGTGTATTCCCTGCAATCGCGGGATAACAGAGCTGTCTTGGCGTTGGGTTTGCGCGCGAAAATAAGGCAAAATAGATCGCAGAATCAAATACAAGGATGAGTCCAGTGGCTGAAAATAAATCGCGTGTCCTGCTGGTGGAAGATACCCGTAGTCTGGCGGTGGTCTATGAACAGTACCTGCGCCAGGAGGGGTATGAGGTGGTGCTGGCCGACTGTGGTCAGCAAGCGTTGGCGCAGTTGCTGGCAAGTCCTCCCCCCGTGGTGCTGCTGGATCTGGAGCTGCCGGATATGTCCGGTATGGATATTCTGCAGATGATCACCGAACAGCAGTTGCCTTGCTCGGTGGTGGTGATCACCGCCCACGGCTCGGTGGATGTGGCGGTGGAGGCGATGCGCCTCGGAGCCTTCGATTTTCTGACCAAGCCGTTTGACAGCAAGCGGCTCTGCGCCACAGCCCGCAATGCCTTGAAACACCAGCAGTTGAGCTCGCTGGTTGCCCACTATCGGGAGAACTTCGAGCGCAGCTCCTTCTTCGGCTTTATCGGCGCCTCCATGGCGATGCAGGCGGTCTATCGCATCATCGAAAGTGCGGCACCCAGCAAGGCGACCGTCTTTATCACTGGCGAGAGCGGCACCGGCAAAGAGGTGTGTGCCGAGGCGATTCACCAGTGCAGTCCCCGCAGCGAACAGCCTTTTATTGCCCTCAACTGCGCCGCCATTCCCCACGATTTGATGGAGAGCGAGATCTTCGGTCATGTGAAGGGCTCTTTTACCGGCGCCCAGGGGGATCGTAAGGGGGCGGCCAGTCTGGCTGATGGCGGTACCCTGTTTCTCGACGAGATCTGCGAGATGGACCTGGATCTGCAGAGCAAGCTGCTGCGCTTTATCCAGACCGGCACAGTGCAGCGGGTCGGCAGCGGCAAGCTCGAGACGGTGGATGTGCGCTTTATCTGCGCCACCAACCGGGATCCGCTGGTCGAGGTGAAAGCGGGCCGTTTTCGCGAGGATCTCTACTATCGGCTCCACGTCATTCCGCTTACCCTGCCGCCACTGCGGGAGCGGGGCGAGGATATCCTGCTGCTGGCGCGCACCCTGCTGCAGAGCTACGCCAAGGAGGAGAACAAACGCTTCAAGGATTTTGATGTCGAGGCGGCGCGAGTGCTGCTCGACTACCCCTGGCCTGGCAACGTACGCGAGCTGCAAAACGTGGTGCGCAATATCGTGGTACTCAACGACAAGGAGTTGGTGAGCCCGGATATTCTGCCGCCACCGCTCAATGGGGTTCGTCCACAGTTGCCGGCTGCGATTGCGGCAGCGGTGGCATCGGCTCCGGCCGCCACCGGCGTGGCTAACTGTGTAAACCCACCAGGTTGTTCACAGATTGAAGGCGACTGATGGGGGGCTGGT
>CAMFLW010000050.1 GCA_945957575.1 uncultured Aeromonas sp.
CAGGGGATTGAAAATCCCCGTGTCGGCGGTTCGATTCCGTCTCTGGGCACCAATTACAATTCCTCCTTAGTTCAGTCGGTAGAACGGCGGACTGTTAATCCGTATGTCACTGGTTCAAGTCCAGTAGGAGGAGCCAATTCAAAAAGCCCTTGTCGCAAGACAAGGGCTTTTTTCTATTTGGCGCAGCCATTTTTTAACCATAAAAACAACCACACACGCACAGATGAACCGCAGGATAGATATGGAAAATCATGTAGTTATAGAGTCAAAGGGGCGACTTGCCGCCATTCGGAACTGGATGGAACCCGTGCTGGTGCTGCTTATTCTCGGCAGCCTGTTCGGTTACCTCGGCAGCCAGATGGGCCTCTCTGCTATGGTCAACACCCTGTTCAATACCGCCCACCAGCTGCTGCTCAATACCGTGCTCTTTATCATGGGGATCACTGTGCTCTCCGGTGCCCTGAGCCAGCTCTTGAGCGAGTTCGGGGTGATCCGCCTGCTGGAGGTGCTGCTGGCCCCCCTGATGAAGCCGGTGTTTCGTCTGCCTGGCCGCACCGCCCTTGCGGCGCTGATGACCTTCTTCTCCGACAACCCGGCGGTGATCAGCCTTGCCAAGGACAGCCGCTTTCGCAAAGGCTTCACCCCGTGGCAACTGGTGTCGCTCACCAACTTCGGTACCGCCTTCGGCATGGGGCTGATCGTGGTGACCTTTATGGCCACCCTGCAACTGCCGAGCGGTGAATCCACCGCCAGCGCGGCGCTGATTGGGTTGCTGGGTGCTCTGGTGGGCTCGGTGGTCTCCACCCGACTGATGCAGCGGATGATCCGCCCCTTGGTGGGGGAAGTGCTGAACGATGACGCTGTATTGTCCGACGGCCGCAAGGTAGGGGTGACCAAAGAGGCGGCTCCCGGCTGGCTGAGGATCCTCAACTCTCTGCTCGATGGTGGCAAATCTGGCGTGGAGCTGGGGATGGCGGTGATCCCCGGGGTGCTGATCATCAGTACCTTCGTGATGTTGCTGACCTTCGGCCCGGGCGACAAGGGCTATACTGGCGAAGCGTTTCAGGGGGTAGCCCTGCTGCCGGTGCTGGCCGCCAAGGTGAGCTGGCTGTTTGACTTGCTGTTCGGCTTCCAGCAGCCGGAGCTGGTTGCCTTCCCGGCTACCTCCCTCGGTGCGGTTGGTGCCGCCATGTCACTGGTGCCGCCTTTTATTGCCAAAGGGTGGATCACCGGTAACGAGGTCGCGGTGTTTACCGCCATGGGGATGTGCTGGAGTGGCTTCCTGAGCACCCACACCGCCATGCTCGATGCCCTCGGCTATCGCCACCTCACCTCCCGCGCCATCGTTGCCCACACCATCGGCGGCCTGTGCGCCGGTGTGGCGGCGCATCAGCTCTATCTACTGCTGGGCTGAGTCGGGTTCAGACACGGAAACAAAAAGAGGCTCTTCGGAGCCTCTTTGCGTTTCCCCCTGCCGCGCCCTGCTCACGGGCGCACCAATCACCTTTGCTGCGTGATGCCCTGCACCTTCAACCAGAATCGCTCCTGACAGTGGTTGTGAAACAGCTTGCTGGCTGGAGTGATGGGAATGGGACTGGCGATGACCCGATAGCTGATCCAGCACTCGGCACAAAGCTGCTGCGATGGCGCTTCGTCCTGTTCGGTTTGCTGGCGGATGACGACCCCATTGGCAAACCAGCTGGTGGTTATCTGGTGCTGGATCACAGTGCCGCTCTCATCATGCTCGCTATAGTGTTCACTCTCTTGGCGGGTGAGAGTGACGGGGCTCTCCTGTCGATGAATGGCCCTGATATAGCTGATTAGTTGATTCATTGCCGATCTTGCCGTGATGGTTGGCCTGCACTGGATGAGCTGCACAGGATGGAAGAGGGCTAGAGTAACGTGCTGCCGGGGTTGCGGCAATCGCCTCGGCTGCACCGCAAGTAAACCTGAAAAGGGGAGAGCAATGGGGATCCCGCAAAACAAGGCCGAGCTGCTACTCGCGATCGATACCAATTTCAGCAAGTTGTTCAAGGCGTTGCAGGCCGTCCCCGAGAGCCGGGTGCGGGAGCCGACCTTGGCAGGGCACAGCAAGGGAACCACCATGAGCGTCGTCAATCTGTTGGCCTACCTTATCGGCTGGAACGAACTGCTGAGCAAGTGGATCGAGCGGGATGCGGCGGGTCTGCCAGTGGATTTTCCCGAAACCGGTTTTAAGTGGAACGAGTTGGGCGGGCTGGCCCAAAAGTTCTATCGGGATTACGAGGGGCTCTGCTATCCGGCGTTGTTGCAGCGGTTGGCTGCTGCCAGAGGGCACATCATTGAACTGGTGGAGGCGCGCAGCGACCAGCAGCTGTATGGCTGCCTCTGGTATGAGAAGTGGACGCTCGGGCGGATGATCCAGTTCAATAGCGCTTCCCCCTATCTCAACGCCAACGGGCGGCTGCGCAAGTGGCTCAAAGAGTTGGCGATCCGGGTGTGAAAAGAGGGCGATAGCTGCCCGGGGGGGGGCGGCAAAACGCTTTGCCACCATATTGCCACTACCGCCCGTGGCGGCAGCTACTGGCCGCCTGACTCCCCTTTGCGCTCGGCTATCTCCTGCGTGCTGGTTGAATAAATAGATCAGCCATTCAAGGGATTAGCCGGTGCAGTGCGTTTTATCGCCGTGCTGGCCCCGCTTATGCACATCTCTTGGCAACACCATCAAGGGTCGTTGTCGCGGAGAGAGAGCATGATCAGCAACCTGCTTCCCCTTGCCTCGATCGCCCTCAAGCTGGGCAGTCAGCTGCTCGGCAGCAGTGCTAAATCTGAGCCTGTGCAGCAAACAGTGCAGGAAGATCGCCTCGCCCCGACCGTCCAGAGCTTGTTCCAGCGGCTGGGGGTCAAGGATGCCGATAGCGAACAGAACCGCTCGGCCATCAACCACTTTATGGGGGAGCTGATGCAGACTCTGGGGCAGGAGAATGGCGGCCAATCCCTCCCGGCTGCCATCGGATAGCGCCCGCAACCAGCTGGCGAGCGGCACCCAGAGTACCCGCCTCGATGCGCTGCAAAGTGAGCTCGATACCCTCAAGGGCACCCTTGGTGCCAGCCATCTCAATCTCGATCAGCTGCTCGGCGCCTTTAAACAGACTCTGCCCAATGGCAAGGGGGAGGGGGCTGGCAAACTGCTCAATGCTAGCGCCTGAACCGCGGTGAGCAATAAAAAACGGCTACCTGAGGTTGCCGTTTTGCTTTCTAGTTCGAATGACAAGCAGGTTGGTTTAACCCGTCCGTTTTGCCAGCCAGGTTTCGGCTGCGCTCAGGGCTGCCTCAACCTGCTCGCGGGCGACGCCGCCTTTGGCAACCCGTTTGGCGAGGGTCGCTTCCAATTCCAGATTGGGGTAGACGTCGAACTCGATCACCGGGCTGAAGCGCTGGAACTCGCCGATGGAGAGCTCTTCCAGCGGTTTGCCCACGCTGATGGCAAAGACCACGGTTTCGCCGACGATATGGTGCGCTTCACGGAACGGAATCCCCTTGGCCACCAGATAGTCCGCCAGCTCGGTGGCGTTGGCGTAGCCGCCTTGCGCCGCCGCCATGGTGCGCTCGCCATTGACCTTCAGATCGATCAGCACCAGCGCCGCCATATCGAGGCAGTCGTGCCAGGTATCGAGGGCATCGAACAGCCCCTCCTTGTCTTCCTGCATGTCCTTGTTGTAGGCCAGCGGCAGCGCCTTGAGGCTCATCAGCATGCCCATCTGGGCGCCGACCACCCGGCCGGTCTTGCCACGGATCAGCTCCAGCGCATCCGGGTTCTTCTTCTGCGGCATCAGCGACGAGCCGGAAGTGACCGCATCGGAGAGCTCGACAAAGCCCGCCTCGCCGGTGTTGTAGAAGATAAGGTCTTCGGCAAAGCGCGACAGGTGGGTCATGGAGAGGGATGCCACGTGCATCAGCTCCACCACGTGATCCCGATCGGAGACCGAATCCAGACTGTTGCGGGTGGCGCCGGCAAAGCCCATGTCGAGCGCCAGCGCTTCGCGGTCGATGGCGTAGGCAGTGCCCGCCAGCGCGCCGCAGCCGAGCGGACTGGTGTCGAGGCGCTTGAGGGCATCCTGCAGGCGGGAGTAGTCCCGCTCCAGCATCTCCACATAGGCCAGCGCCCAGTGGGCGTAGGTGACCGGCTGGGCCCGCTGCAGGTGAGTGTAACCGGGCAGCACGGCAGCCTGATTGGCGCGAGCGGAGGCTACCAGCCCCTGCTGCAGGGCGGTGATGGCGCCGAGCAGCAGCTCGCCCTGCGCCTTGCACCAGAGTTTCAGGTCGGTGGCGACCTGATCGTTGCGCGAGCGGCCGGTGTGCAGCTTCTTGCCCAGATCGCCGACGGCGGCAATCAGCTGGCTCTCGACCCAGGAGTGGATATCTTCGGCATCCGAGCTCAGGATCTGCTGGGGATCCTGCTGCACCGAGGCGAGCAGCACCTCCATCGCCTGTTGCAGTTTGCCCTGCTCATCGGCGGTCAATACGCCCACCTTCACCAGCGCTTTGGCCCAGGCCATGGAGCCTTGAATATCCTGTTCCGCCAAGCGGTAATCGAACCGCAGCGAATCGTTGAACTGCTTGAACCGGCTATCGGCTCCCTGACTGAAGCGTCCACCCCAAAGTGCCATACTGCTCTCCTTGAATGCGTTGTCGGTAGGTGTTTACGCCTGCCGTACTCGCGCGGCCTCTTGGCCTGCGCGCAGAAATCTTGCCCTGTATTTTCCTGAATAACAGTGCGGTGGTGATGAGTGCTGTTGCCGTTGAACACGTCAAATCCAGCAACTGCGAATCGGTTCCCTCTCCCTCTGGGAGAGGGCTAGGGTGAGGGTAATTCCCCCCTCATCCCCGCCCCTTCTCCCGCAAGGGGAGAAGGGAGAAAATACGTCAGCATCATATTCACACAGCCCCTGTTATCTCACAGAAGCGGCCGGGGCGCTGCCGCTCTTGTCACACCTGCCGATGATGGGTCAGGGGTTATGTCCTCTGCCTATAGAAGAGGGGGCCATGCCCCCTCAACGGAATCAACGGGTTATCGCGCTTGCTTAGCCGTGGGTGTGATCGCCACCGATGGCCTGGTGCTGCTCCTTCATGGCGCGGATCCGGCTGGCCAGGGTGTAGAGACGGATGAAGCCTTCGGCATGGCTCTGATCGTACACTTCGTCGGCGCCGAAGGTGGCGAAGTCTTCGGAGTAGAGGCTGTTCGGCGACTTCTTCTGCACCGCAGTGACCTGACCCTTGTACATCTTCAGCACCACTTCACCGTCGAGATCTTCGGCGATGGCGTTGGCAGAGGCGAGGATCGCCTTGCACAGCGGGGTGAACCAGCGACCGTCATAGACCAGATGGGAGAACTCGGCACCCAGCTTCTCCCGCCAGGCGCGGGTCGGGCGATCCAGTACCAGCTCTTCCACCGCGCGCAGCGCGGCGACCATCACGGTACCGCCCGGGGTCTCGTAGCAGCCGCGGGATTTCATCCCCACCATCCGGTTTTCGGTGATGTCGATGCGGCCCACGCCGTGCTTGCCGGCACGCTCGTTCAGGGTCATCAGGATCTGGTGCGGGCTGAGCGGCTGATCGTCAACGGCCACCACTTCACCCTGCGCCACGGTCAGCTTGACGTACTCCGGCTGATCCGGTGCCTGTTCGGCCGGTACGGTCCACTGCCAGACCGCTTCGGAGGGCTCGTTCCAGGTGCTCTCCAGCTCGCCACCCTCGGTGGAGATGTGCCAGGCGTTGGCGTCGCGGCTGTAGATCTTCTTCAGGGTCGCCTTGCAGGGGATGTTGCGGGTCTCCAGATAGGAGAGCAGATCTTCCCGGGAGCGCATGTCCCAGATCCGCCACGGGGCGATCACTTTCAGCTGAGGTGCCAGCGCAGCGACCGCACCTTCGAAACGCACCTGATCGTTACCCTTGCCGGTGCAACCGTGGGAGATGGCATCGGCCCCTTCCGCCAGCGCCGCTTCGACCATCGCCTTGGCGATCACCGGACGGGCCATTGAGGTGCCCAGCAGATAGGTGCCTTCATAGACGGCGCCGGTCTTCAGGGTCGGGTAGACGTACTCTTTGACGAACTCTTCCCGCAGATCCTTGATGATGCACTTGGTGGCGCCGGAGGCGATGGCTTTTTGCTCGATCCCTTCCAGATCGTCACGCTCCTGACCGACGTCGGCCACGAAGGCGATGATTTCGGCGTCATAGTGCTCTTTCAGCCAGGGAATGATGGCCGAGGTATCCAGTCCACCCGAGTAAGCCAGTACGATCTTGTTGATTCCGCTCATTTTACTTCTCTCCGTGATGATTCGATGATGATTCAATAAAGGTGTCGTGATTCAGGTTGATTGCCGCGTTACTTGTCGCCGAGAAGGGTCAGCAACACGGCGTTCTGGATATGCATCCGGTTTTCGGCCTCGTCCATGATGAGGGAGGCGGGGCCATCCATCACCTGCGAGGTGATCTCCAGCTCCCGATGAGCCGGCTGGCAATGCAGCACGTGCTGGATGCCGGTGCGGTCGAGCAGGGCCTGGTTGATCTGGTAAGGCATAAAGAGGTCTTTGACCTGCTCCATCGGGGTGTTGTCCCCCATGGAGACCCAGGTATCTGTGTAGGCCACGTCGAACCCTTCGATATCTGCCACGTCATCGCTGATGTGGATGGTTGCCCCCGACTTGGCCGCCAGCGCCTGCGCTTGCAGGAAGATCTGGGTATCCGGGCCGTGGCCTTTCGGGCATATCAGGGTGACGTCGGTGCCCAGAGTCGCCCCCAGCAGCAGCAGAGAGTGGCTGACGTTGTTGCCATCACCGAGGTAGGCAAGCTTCACCTTCGACAGGTCGTCGTAGTGCTCGGCAATGGTCATAAAGTCGGCCAGCCCCTGACAGGGGTGGTAGAGATTGCACAGGCTGTTCACTACCGGCACTGTGCCGTGCTCTGCCAGCTCGACCAGGGTCTGGTGATCGAACACCCGGGCGACGATGGCATCACACCAGCGCGACAGGTTGGCGGCGAAATCCTTCACCGACTCCCGCTTGCCCAGCGCCCCGTTCTGCTGATCCAGATAGACGCTGTGGCCGCCCAGCTTGGCGATGCCGATGTCGAAGGTGACCCGGGTGCGCAGGGAGGGTTTCTCGAACAGGGTGACCACGCTCTTGCCGGCCAGCGCCTGGCTGTACTTCTTCGGGTCGGCCTTGACCGCTTTGCCCAGCGAAATCAGCGCTTCAATCTGGGCTTTGTTCAGATCACTGTCTTTCAGAAGATGTTGCATCGGATGTTCCTTGTTCCGGTGGAGATCAAATAGCCACTTGAGTGCCGACGGCGCCGCCCGCCAGCAGCTTGAGCAGCTGGTCCGGGTAGCGCCAGCTGGCGACACAGACCGGCTTGCCGAGGGTCTCGGCGGCGTGCAGGGCCGCTTCTACCTTGACCGCCATGCCGTCGCGGATCACCCCTTTCTCCATCAAATCCAGCGCGGTCAGCTTGTCGAGCTGGGGCACCAGCTTGCCCTTGCCATCGAGGATGCCGCTCACATCGGAGAGCATCACCAGATCGGCACCGAGCGCTTCGGCAATGGCAGTGGCCGCCTGATCTGCGTTGACGTTCATCAGCTGCCCGTCGGCAGTGATGCCGATGGAGCTCACCACCGGCAGGAAGCCCTGACCTAGGATGCCTGCTACCAGCGCCGGGTTGCCCGGCTTGCACTCGCCGACTGCGCCGAGATCTGGGTCGAGCTGGGTCACCTGGCAGAGGCCGCCATCCGCCAGGCAGAGCCCCACAGCCGGAATGCCGGTGGCGATCGCCTTGGCCATCATCTGCTTGTTGGCGGTCCCTGCCAGCGCCCCGGCAATAAAGGGGATCTGCTCGAACGGGGTCACCCGCAAGCCGTTCTTCTTGGTGGAGGTGAGACCCAGCCCCTTGAGCAGGTCATCCACCAGACAGCCACCACCGTGTACCAGCACCAGCGGACGGTGCTGATCGTCGAGAAAGGTTTTGAGGGTGGCGAACAGGGCGGTCAGCGCCTCGTCGTTCTCGATAAGGGCGCCGCCCAGCTTGATTACCAACGTCTGTTTGTCCATGTTCGAGATCCTTCCTAAGTCCTTAAATCAGGCCGGTGGCCGGTTCAAAACCAAATTTGATATTTATGCACTGCATGGCTTGCGAGGCGGCGCCCTTGAGCAGGTTGTCGATGGCCGAGACCACCACCAGCATGTTGCCCTGCTGTTGCCAGGCAATGTCGCAGTAAGGGGTGCCAGCGACACCGCGGATGGAGGGCATCTGGCCGGTGAGGCGCACCAGCGGCTTGCCTTCGTAAGCCTTGAGGAAGGCCTGATCCACCTGAGTGGGGGTGACGCCGTCCGCCAGCTGCACATAGATGGTGGCCAGAATGCCGCGCACATAGTTGCCAAGGTGGGGCTGGAACAGCACCTCCTTGCCGAGGTGGTGGCTGATCTCCGGCTGGTGTCTGTGATTGAAGGTGCCGTAAGGGTTAAGGCTCACTTCGCAGAAGCTGGTGTTGATGGCCGCCTTGCGCCCGGCGCCGGAGACCCCGGAGACGGCGTTGATGATGGGCTGCCAACCCTTGGCAATCAGGCCATCCTGCTGCAGCGGCTTGAGGGCGCACAGCGATGCGGTCGGGTAGCAACCGGGTACGGCTACCAGCTGGGCGCTGGCGATGGCATCGGCATTCCACTCGGCCAGACCGTAGGCGGCCTGATCCAGCCACTGTTCGCTCTGGTGGGTGAAGCCGTAGAAGCTGTCGTAAAAGCCCTGATCCTTGACCCGGAAGGCGCCGGAGAGATCGAACACCGGCAGCCCCTTGGCGAGAAACTTGGGTGCCAGCTCGGCACTCACCTCGTGGGCGGTGGCCAGCAGCACCAGATCGGCCTGGGTCAGGATCCGGGTCATGCCATCCTCGTCCAGCGGCAGCAGCGGCTGATCGAGGGCGCCGACCCACTGGGGATGCAGGGAAGAGAAGCGCTTGTGGGCATCCTGACTGCCGGCGGAGACATAGAGGCCGAATAGCTTGAGTTGTGGGTGGTTCTGTACCAGTGCGGCCAGTTCGGCTCCCGCGTAGCCACTGGCACCGACGATAACGGTGTTAAGCATGTTGAATATTCCAAGTCAGAGTTCGAGATTCACAGCATGACGCTGCAGTGCACAAGGGTGTTCGAGCGCCCCTTTGCACAAGTGCGGAGGGGCAATTCAGGCGGGTGTGTGTCGTCGGTTATAGATCAGGTGACAGAACATTAACTTTCCCTTACAACTAGAAGCCTTTGTTGATGAGCCAGATATTCAGGTAAAATTACAGAATATTCATGCACTCACTTTGCATTTGTATTTTCTAACAGAAACATTCCGGGGACGCAAGGAGGAGCTGATGGCCAATCTGGATTTTTTTTCACTTTATAAGAATATTATTGCGATTCCCTCTATCAGCAGCACGGATCCCAAGTGGGATCAGAGCAACGAGGCGGTGATCCGGTTGCTGGCCGACTGGTTCGGTCAGCTCGGTTTTCAGTGCGAGGTAACGGCGCTCCCCGATCTGCCGGGCAAGTTCAATCTGGTGGCAACGATCGGTCAAGGGGAGGGCGGACTGCTGCTGGCAGGCCACACCGATACGGTGCCGTTCGATGAGGGGGGGTGGAGCAAGGATCCCTTCAAGGTGACCGAAGAGGGCAACCGTCTCTATGGCCTCGGCACCATCGATATGAAGGGCTTCTTCGCCTTTATCGTCGAGGCGCTCAAAGAGATCGACCTCACCAAGCTGACCAAGCCGCTGCGCATTCTCGCCACTGCCGACGAAGAGACCACCATGGCGGGGGCCCGCGCCATCGCTGCGGCGGCCGAATTGAAACCCGACTACGCCGTGATTGGCGAGCCGACCGGATTGGTGCCGGTGGTGGCCCACAAGGGACATATGTCGGAGGCGATCCGCATTACCGGCAAGAGCGGTCACAGCTCGGATCCCGCCAACGGCGTCAACGCCATGGAGATCATGCACAAGGCGATGGGGCAGGTGCTGCGCTTGCAGCAGGATCTGAAAGATCGCTACGCCGACCACCGCTTTGCCGTGCCGCAGCCGACCCTGAACCTCGGTTACATTCAGGGCGGTGACAGCCCGAACCGCATCTGCGGCTGCTGCGAGCTGCATATCGATCTGCGACCCACTCCGCAGGTGGGGCCAGACGAGTTGATGGGGATGCTCAAAGAGGCGCTCTCCCCCATCGAGATCCACCAGCCGGGTTGCCTGCATCTGCAGCATCTGCATGAGCCCATTCCCGCCTACGCCTGCGCCGACGACTCTGTGCTGGTGCGCGAAGCTGAGAAGGCGAGCGGTCGCGCCGCCGAGTCGGTCAACTACTGCACCGAGGCGCCGTTTATCCAGCAGCTTGGCTGCGAGACCATAGTGATGGGCCCAGGTCATATCACCCAGGCGCACCAGCCGGATGAGTATCTCGACCTCTCCTTCGTCAAGCCGACCACCTCGGTGTTGCAGCACCTGATCAGACGTTTTTGCCTGTAGCGGCGGCGGTGAAAGGGGCGTAAAAACTGTAAGTAAGTTACATAACAAGCCGGTTGTGGAGTGGTGAGGGAAATACATGTTCTGAATCGGCCTGTTATTTGACCTTGCGCAGACAATCTGGGTAGATTGTCACCCTAAGATGACGGAGCATATGTTGTAATCGCACAACAATAAGTGAGGTCGTCTAGCACCCCGGATGGGTGTCAGGCACCAACAAGATAAGGATGTGGAATGAACGAAAAGTACGCCGCACTACGCGCCAACGTAGGCATGCTGGGTCAGCTGCTGGGTAAATCCATCAAGGATCATCAGGGTCAGGCCTTTCTCGACAAGATCGAAACCATTCGCCAATTGGCCAAGTCCTCCCGCAAGGGCAATGAATCAGACCGGGAACGTCTGCTCGATACCCTGCGCACCCTGAGCGATGATGAACTGCTGCCGGTGGCCCGCGCCTTCAGCCAGTTCCTCAATCTGGCCAACGTGGCGGAACAGTTCCACACCATCTCCCGTCGCTGTGAAGAGCAGGTCTGCACCCCGGATCCGCTGGAGCAGATGTTCGACAAGCTGAAAGCCTCCAACCTGTCGCAAGAGGCCATCATTCAGGCCGTGCGCGAGCTGGATATCGATTTGGTGCTGACCGCTCACCCGACCGAGGTGACCCGCCGCACCCTGATCCACAAGCACGTACAGCTCAACGACTGCCTCGAGGCGCTGGAACTCTCCGACCTGCTGCCCCGTGAGCGGGACAAGATCCTCAATCGCATCGAGCAGCTCATCAATCAGGCGTGGCACACCAACGAGATCCGCGAACAGCGCCCGACCCCGGTCGACGAGGCCAAGTGGGGCTTCGCCGTGGTGGAGAACAGCCTGTGGCCTGCCATCCCAGAATTCATGCGCAATCTGGACGAGCGTCTGCAACACCATCTGGGTGTGCGGCTGCCGCTGGATGCCGCGCCGGTCAAGTTCACCTCCTGGATGGGCGGTGACCGCGATGGCAACCCCTTCGTCACCGCCAAGGTGACTGCCGAAGTGCTGGAGCTGGGCCGCTGGATGGCGGTGAGCCTGTTCTACAAAGACATCAAGGAGCTCACCTCCGAGCTCTCCATGTCCGACTGTACCGACGCCGTGCGCGCCCGGGTTGGCGATCACCCCGAGCCCTACCGTGCGCTGGTGCGCGAGCTGCGTGAAGCGCTGCGCGAAACCAAGGAGCACCTCACCGCTAAGGTGCAGGGTCAGGTGAGCGAGAGCCGGGATCTGGTCAAGACCACCGCCCAACTGCGTGAACCGCTGGAGCTCTGCTACCACTCCCTGCACGCCTGCGGCATGGGCAACATCGCCGACGGCATGCTGCTGGACGTGCTGCGCAAGGTCGCCTGCTTCGGTATCCATCTGGTCAAGCTGGATATCCGTCAGGATGGCGAGCGCCACGGGTTGGTCTTCTCCGAACTGACCCGTTACCTCGGCATGGGTGACTACGCCGAGTGGAGTGAAGATGACAAGCAGGCCTTCCTGCTCAATGAACTGAACTCCCGTCGCCCGCTCATTCCCCAGGACTGGGAGCCGAGCGCCGAGGTGCGCGAGACGCTGG
Source organism: uncultured Aeromonas sp. (assembly GCA_945957575.1). Taxonomy (GTDB): domain Bacteria; phylum Pseudomonadota; class Gammaproteobacteria; order Enterobacterales; family Aeromonadaceae; genus Aeromonas. The sequence continues at coordinate 12,120 of CAMFLW010000050.1, forward strand.
ATACCTGTCAGGTCATCGCCGAGCACGACCCCGATGCGTTCGGTATCTACATCATCTCCATGGCCGGTGCGCCGTCTGACGTGCTGTCGGTGCAACTGCTGCTCAAGGAGGCGGGCTGCAAGTTCCGCATGCCGGTCGCCCCGCTGTTCGAGACTCAGGATGACCTGATGGCAGGCACCGCCGTGATGGATCGTCTGCTGTCGGTTGACTGGTATCGCGGCTACATTCAGGGCCGCCAGTACGTGATGATCGGTTACTCCGACTCCGCCAAGGATGCGGGCATGATGGCCGCCGGCTGGGCCCAGTACGCCGCCATGGAGTCGCTGGTGGGGCTGGCCGAAGCCAACAACATCCGCCTCACCCTGTTCCATGGCCGTGGCGGTACCGTCGGTCGTGGCGGTGCGCCGGCCCATCAGGCAATCCTCTCCCAGCCGCCGGGATCCCTGCGCGGCGGTCTGCGTACCACCGAACAGGGGGAGATGATCCGCTTCAAGTTCGGCCTGCCGAAAGTGGCGATCCAGAGCCTCAACCTTTACACCAGCGCCGTGCTGGAAGGGAACCTGCTGCCGCCGCCCAAGCCGAAAGAGTGCTGGCGCGAGGTGATGGAGCAGCTGGCCGCCGACTCCTGCGATCACTACCGCAGTATCGTGCGCGGTCATCCGGACTTCGTCCCTTACTTCCGTGCCGCCACCCCGGAGATGGAGCTCGGCAAGCTGCCGCTCGGCTCCCGTCCCTCCAAGCGCAAGCCCAACGGCGGCGTCGAGAGCCTGCGTGCCATTCCGTGGATCTTCGCCTGGACCCAGAACCGGCTGATGCTGCCGGCCTGGCTCGGTGCCCACAAAGCGCTGCAACAGGCCATCGATGGCGGCAAGCTGGCGGTGCTGGAAGAGATGAGCGCCCAGTGGCCCTTCTTCCGTACCCGTCTCGAAATGCTGGAGATGGTGTTCCTCAAAGCGGACGTCTGGCTGGCCGAATACTACGACACCCGTCTGGTGCCGCAGGAGCTGTGGGGCCTTGGCAAGCAGTTGCGTCAGGAGCTCGCCGAATCCATCGAGGTGGTGCTGAAACTGAGCCCGCGCGGGGATCTGCTGGAGGATCAGCCGTGGATCAAGGAGTCCATCAAGCTGCGCAACCCCTACACTGACCCGCTCAACGTGCTGCAGGCCGAGCTGCTCAACCGCTCCCGCAACCACCCGGAGACCCTGCACCCCGAGCTGGACAAGGCGCTGATGGTCACCATCGCCGGTATCGCCGCAGGTATGCGTAACACCGGTTGATAGCCAGCCCAAGCCAGCAGGCTTCAGCGATATCTATCAAGCCAAAGGGCGCCGACAAGGCGCCCTTTGTTTTGGCTGTATTTCGTAGGGTGCAATAAACGGGGGGCATTGCACCACTCGACAATGTGTTTTGCCCGGACTCGTCCTGTGTTTGATATGGCAAGTGGCGCAATTCATCTTGTTCATTGCACTCTACGTATTACCGGTGATGAGTACAGATTTCCCCTCCTTCTTGCATCCCTCGCCACGCAGGCGCAGACTGTTTGGCCTTGTTTTTATGCGATTCGATTCAAGGCAACCATCATGACTCCTGCCATCAACCTGCTGAAGAAGCTCAAGATCCCCCACAAGCTCTACCCCTACGAGTGCGAAGCCCACGACGATTTCGGCAAGCATGCCGCGACCCAGCTCGGGCTGCCGGAGGCGCAGGTGTTCAAGACTCTGGTCGCCCATCACGACAAGCAGGCGGTGGTGGCCATCGTGCCCTCATCCGGCATGTGCAGCCTGAAGCAGCTGGCCAAGGCGACCGGCCTCAAGAAGGTGGAGATGATGAAACCGGCGGAAGCGGAGAAGCTGACCGGCTACAAGGTGGGCGGCATCAGCCCGCTGGCCCAGAAGAAGCTGCTGCCCACCGTACTCGACGAGTCGGCGCTGCAGTTTGACGAGATCCTGGTGAGCGGCGGCAAACGCGGTCTCTCGGTCGGGGTGGCGCCGCAGGATATGCTGACGCTGATGAAGTGGATCGCGGCTCCCATCGGCGAAGAGTAGTGCCCGGCAAGACGTGGTCCCGCTCTCCGGGCCTGTGGCGGCCCGGATGCTATGTGGATCCTGAGGGTATCTGCCCGCGCATTCCTGCTTATCGTGTTGTTTATCTTCGCCACAGGCTGCGCCACGGTGGGGAGCCCACGCTCAGGGGCTACACTGAAAGCACCCCTTCAGCCAAGGCGCGGTTTATGTCACCCCTGCATCTGCTGGCCGCCGCTCTGCTCTGCATGTTGTCGCTGACCGGACAGGCGGCTACCCGGTTTACCTACATCAGCCCGGAGAGCGAGCGGGATCCGCGCACCACCTACGATCGGGAGCTGCTGCGTCTCGCCCTCGACAAGACCCGCGACCAGTTTGGCGACTATGTGATGGAGGCCGCACCTCCCATGACCAAGGCTCGCGAGCGGGTCAGCATGCAGCTCGACAGCTTCCCCAATCTCTTTGCCATGGACAGTTACAGCAGCACCCGCGAGGGGCTGGGGCTGGCCTATACCCGCTTTCCGGTGCATCTGGGGATCGTCAGCTACCGCATCTGTTTTGTCAGCCCGCAGCAGCAGGCGGCAGTCAGGCAGGTGGCCGATCTTGCTGGCCTGCGCCGCTTCAGCTTCGGCCAGGGCAGGGGGTGGCTCGATGTGGATATTCTGCGCCACGCCGGGCTGGAGGTGATGGAGGTGGATGGCTACGAGAAGCTGTTCAAGATGGTGGCGCGCGGCCGTTTCGATCTCTTCTGTCGCGGGGTGAGCGAGCTGCGCAGCGAGCTGCTCACCCACAAGGAGATGGTGGATCTGCTGGTGGATGATGCGCTGTTGATCTACTACCCGCTGCCCCGGGTTTTCTACACCAACCCCAATAATCGCGAGGCGCTGCAACGGGTCGAGCGAGGGTTGCAACTGGCGTGGCAGGATGGCTCATTACAGGCGTTGTGGCGCAAGAGTTTTGGCCCGGCCATCGCCTTTGCCAAGCTCTCCCAGCGCCGACTGCTACGGCTGGACAACCCCTTCCTCAAGGGGATCAGCTTCGATTACCGCCCCTATTTCTACAATCCGCAGACCGATCGCTTCGGCGATCAGTGAGGCACCTGCCGCTGGCGGCAGAGGGCCAGCCAGGCTTCGGCGGTGCGCGACAGATAGCGCTCGCGCGGCCAGATCACTCCGAGTCGCCAGCTCAGCTCGGGCTCCAGCAGTCGTAGTACCAACCCCTCCGGATTGAGCCGGTTGCAGACCGGCTCGGGCAGAAAGGCGACCCCCATGCCGCTGCGCACCATGGCGGTGAGAAAATCCCACTGGCTGCTGCGCGCCGCTACCTGCGGTACAAAGCCCGCCTCCCGGCACGCCTGCTCCAGCCGCTCGCTCAGGGTAAACGCCTGGGTGTAGAGCAGGAAGGGCTCCTCCTGCAGCGCCTCCATCCGCAGCGCCTCCATCCGCAGCGGCGCATCGCCGCGCCAGCGTGGCTGATCCGGCAGCACCACCTGAATGGGATAGCGGTCGAGATCGAGGGCGCTGAGCGGCCCCTCCTCCTTGGTGGGCAGCATGGTGATGGCGAGATCCAGCTCCCCCTCCAGCACCGCCTGTTCAATCAGGCGGCCACCATACTCCACCAGCGTCAGCTCTACCTTGGGATAGCGGGTGCGGTAGGCACGGATGAGATCAGCGTAGAGGTGACCCACCATGGGGGGAATGCCGAGGGTGAGGCGACCATGCTGCAGGCTCTGTAGATCGGCCAGCTCCGCCTCCAGCTGCTGCATCTCGGCCAGAATGGTCTGGGCCCGCTGGAACAGCACCTGGCCGCTGTCGGTCAGGGTAAAGCGGCGCCCCTCCCGGTTGAGCAGGGGCTGGCCCAGCTCCTCCTCGATATTGCGGATCATCTTGCTGATGGTGGGCTGGGTGACGAACAGCTTCTCCGAGGCGCGGGTGAAGCTCTGCTCCCGAACCAGTTCGACAAAGTAGCGCAGGGCGCGAATATCCATGGGCTCTCCCGGGATAACAAGGGCTCTAATCATGCCAATATGGCATGAAATGACTCATTCTGATTCATTTCATGAAGGATCTGAGCCTCTCAACGGGGTGTGGCGCGCTGCGGGCAGGGGATAAACAGCTTGGCCGATTGGATGGCAGGAAAAACGTGGGGCGGCCAGGGTGGCCGCCCGTATGCACTCAGTTGCCGCGCAGGGCGGCGGTGAGAGCCGAGAGGGAGAGGCGCTGGCGTCCGCTCTGGTCGAAGTTGGCATCGTCCAGCCAGTGGCCAAGGGTCGCCTGCAGGGCGGGCCACTCGCTGTCGATCACCGAGAACCAGGCGGTATCGCGCGAGTGCCCTTTGTCGACCCGGGCCTGCCGGAAGATCCCCTCGAAGGTGAAACCGAGCCGCAGCGCCGCCTGCCGGGAGGGGAGGTTGAGGGCGTTGCACTTCCACTCGTAACGGCGATAGCCGAGGGCGAAGGCGCGTCCCATCATCAGCGCCATGGCGGCGGTGGCGAGCCGGGTGCGGCGCATCGCCGGGGCGAAGTGGAGCCAGCCCACCTCGATGCTGCCAGCGAGAGGGTCGATGCGCAGAAAGCTGGCGAGCCCAAGGGCGCGCCCGCTGGCGGCATCGACGATGGCGTAGAACTGGGGATCCCGCCCCGCCGCCATGCGCGCCAGCCATCCCTGCCACTCGGTGCGGCTCGGGAAGGGGCCGCTGGTGAGGTAGGTCCAAAGGCTCCCGTCATCCTCGCCGAAGGCTTGCCAGAGGCTCGCTTCGTGGCGAACCGGATCGAGCGGCTCGCAGCGACAGCCCCACCCCTCCAGCAGTTGCGCGTCGGGGAAGCGGGCGCCATCCCAGCCGGCGAGCAGCGGCCCGACCGGTTGGCCAAACTCGTTGATCTCAGCAGCCACAGCGTACCTCCTCGTTTGTTAGCTGACCCGGCTCGTCGCCGAGCGCGACCGCAAAGCCATCCCGCTGCCACCAGTGGAGGCCGCCGATCAGCTCCTTGACCCGAAAACCGAGGCGCGCCAGCTTGCAGGCTCCCTGAGTCGATCCGTTGCAGCCGATGCCGTCGCAGTAGCAGACGTAGATGGCATCGCGATCGAGCCCGGCCACCCGCTCTGGCACCATCTCCCGGTGCGGCAGGGAGATGGCCCCGGGAATGTGGCCGGCGGCGTAGTGCGCTGGCGAGCGGGTGTCGATGACGACGATGCCGGCCGTTGCCGCCATCAGGTCAGCGGCCAGATCGGCGGCATCGGTGCGGCAGGCAAGCTGGGCCTCGAAGAAGAGGGCGGCCTGCTCGGGCGAGAGCAGACCGGTGGAACGAACGTGACTCATGATTAACTCCTTGTCTGATGGCAGAGCTCCACTCTAGCGGCATAATGGTTCACACGGATGTACCAATTCTGCTGGATGGAGTAGACCAATGAGCGCCTTGCCGACCCTGTTTGCCGAGAACGATGCCAGCCTGCCGGTGCAGGAGCGGCTGGTGCGCACGGTGCGCGATGCCATCCTCGCCGGTCACCTGCCGCAGGGCAGCCGGCTGCCGCCGAGCCGGGTACTGGCGCGGGATCTCTCCTTGTCGCGCGGCACGGTCGAACAGGCTTATGGCCGACTGGAGGCGGAGGGCTACCTGACCCGCCGGGTCGGCGTGGGCAGCTTCGTGGCGCTGGCGGTGGTGCCCACGCCGCGCAGCAGCCAGCGCGGTGGCGCCCCCCTGTCCAGGCGCGGGGCGGCGATCCTCGCCAGCGGCGCCTGTCAGGAGGAGACGGGCACCCCGCACAGTTTTGCCAGCGGTCAGGGCGACACGCTCGCCTTTCCCCGCGAGCTGTGGGGGCGACTGTTGCAGCAGCAGTGGCGCCGGCACGGGCCGCGCCTGATGCAGTATGGCGATCCCGCCGGTCTGCCCGCCCTGCGCCAAGCCATCGCCGCCTATCTGGTGCAGTCGCGCGGACTGGTCTGCCACCCGGAGCAGGTGCTGCTGCTCACCAGCTCCCAGCAGGGGATCCAGCTCGCCGCCCAGCTGCTGCTCGACCCCGGTGATACGGTCTGGCTGGAGGAGCCGGGCTACCTCGGCGCGCGCAATGCGATGCAGGCCGCCGGGGCGCGTCTCCACCCGGTGCCGGTGGATGAGGAGGGGCTCAACCCCGCGGGCGATCATCCGGCGCCGCGCCTTATCTACACCACTCCTTCCCACCAGTATCCCCTCGGCATGGCGATGAGCCTGCCACGGCGCATGGCGCTGCTGGCCCGCGCCGAGCGGGAGCAGGCCTGGATCCTGGAGGATGACTACGACGGCGAGTTTCAGTATGACCAGCGGCCGCTCCCCTCGCTGCAAGGGCTGGATCGCAGCGGCCGGGTCATCTATATGGGCACCTTCAGCAAGGTGCTGTTCGGTTCGCTGCGCCTAGCCTATCTGGTGCTGCCACCTGCGCTGCTGGAGCCCTTTGCCCGCGCCCGTGCCGCGTTCGACGGCCACAGCAACCAGCTGTTGCAGGCGGTGACTGCCGAGTTTCTGCAGGGGGGCTACTTTGCCAGCCACCTGCGCCAGATGCGGCTGCTCTACCGCAGTCGGCGGGATCTGCTGCTGGCCCAGCTGGCCGAGCACTGCCCGCAGTTGACCCCGATCCACACCGGTGCCGGCTTGCAGTGCAGCGCGCTGTTGCCCCCCGGCGGCGAGGCGCGCTGGACAAACCTGGCCAACCGGCAGGGGTTGGGATTGCGGCCTCTGCGTCCCTTCTATCTGGGAGAGGCGGATCGGGAGGGGTGGCTGCTCGGTTATGCCGGCCTCGATAACGGCACCCTGCGCCAGCTCTGCCGCGACCTTGGCCGCATACTGCGGGAGGGGTGATACATTCCTTTCGGGCATGAAATTGATAATTTAAATTCATTTCTGGAAGGTTTTGCTGCTCTCTATACTGTGAACCAGTTCACAGAAAGACCCTTAATCATGAAATCCCTTGCCCTGCGCTGGTTACAGACTCCCTTCCAGATTGTGTTGCTGGCAGCCATCTGGCTGCTGGCCGATACCGCGGTTCGTACCCTCCATCTGCCGCTGCCCGCCAACCTCACCGGCATGTTGCTGCTGCTGGCCTGCATCCTGCTCGGAGTGGTCAAGGCCGAGTGGTTCAGTGCCGGTGCGCGCTGGCTGCTGGCGGAGATGCTGCTCTTCTTCGTCCCCGCCGTGGTGGCGGTGGTCAACTATCAGGAGCTGCTGCTGCAAGAGGGGTGGCGCATCATGGTGGTGCTGCTGGTGAGCACCACGCTAGTGCTCGGTACCACGGCGCTGGTGGTGGATCGGGTTTACCGCCTCGAACTGAAACTGGCCCGCCGGAGTCGCCGTCATGTCTGATACCCTGCTCGGGCTGATCTGTTTCGCCCTCACCCTGCTCTTCTACTACGCCAGCAAATGGCTCTACGGCAAAAAGCGGATCCTGCCGCTGATGCCCTTGCTGCTGGCGCCGACCCTGCTGGTGGCCGTGGTGCTGCTGTTCCACATCCCCTATCAGGACTACATGGCGGAATCCCACTGGCTGCTCTGGCTGCTGGGCCCGGCCACCGTCGCCTTCGCGGTGCCTGTCTACGAGAACCGCCAGCTCATTCGTCGTCACTGGCTGTCGCTGTCGGTCGGGGTAGTCGCTTCGGTCATCATGGCGGTGGGGAGTACCGTGCTGCTGGCCCGCTGGCTGGATCTCTCCGACATGCTGCAACGCAGTCTGGCGATGCGCTCCATCACCACGCCGTTTGCGGTGGAGGCGACCCGCGCCATCGGCGGTCAGAGCGATCTCACGGCGCTGTTTGTGGTGCTGACCGGCGTCATCGGCATGGCGGTGGGGGAGAGCGTGCTCACCGTGCTGGCTATTCGCAGTCGTCTTGGCAAGGGGGCCGGCTTTGGTGCCTCGGCCCATGGTGCCGGCACCGCCAGGGCCTATCAGATGGGTAACGAAGAGGGGGTGGTCTCCAGCATGGTGATGATGATCGCCGGCATGGTGACCGTGCTGCTGGCGCCCCTGCTGGGCCGGATGTTCTGGTAGGCGGAGCTTCCCTTTACAAGGCTGCTCGTCCCGGCGCTGGTGCTCTCCGAGCCGCGTGGTCATCGCAAGAAACCGGCCCGTTTCTGCTGGATGATCAAGGCGTCGCTGAAAACCCAGCCCGCGCTGGCGCAAGCCATGCTGGAGCGGGAGCGCTGGCGTGGTTAAATGGTCGGCTCACCTCTTGCCGGATATTGCTGTGACCATGCCATCTGACCTTCAGCCGCTGCTCTCTTGGCCTGACTATCTGCAGGCATCCTGCTGCGCTGGAGGGGGTACCGCTCTGCGTCAGCGGCACCCAGCACTTCAATCAGACCCTCCACCCGTGGCACAGCTGCTCCAGCCTGGTCTACAACAGCAATGGCCGATTTGTGCCAACCTGCATGCACCGTATGTTGCCGTCCCACGCAGGTTCGATTAGCGAAGCTTGATTGCAGAATCGAGATGCCGCTGTTCCGGTATTTCCGTGAATCAGCGGTATCTGGCAGGGGGTAAATATGGATGGCCGTTATCGCTGGGAATTAATTTACGCGAACGTCCGATTACGCCTTGCGGCTAATCGAACCTGCAGGCTAGTTAATTTAGCCAAATTTCCTCCCAAGCAACTAACGCTTGCAGCAGGGGCGTGACGTAAGGATCGTCCCCTGCCTGCATTTGTTACATACTATCTAGTCTTTGAGTCCACGATCCTAGTTGCTCCCTACAGTCTCGCCCCTTCTGCCCATCCAGTTGGGATTGAACCATAGCCTCAATTATTTCAGTCTGCTTATCGCGGAAGCTCTCTAGCAATCCAGGTATGGATTCAAGTTTAAATTTAGCGGATGCATAATGGTCTTCTATCGATAACTCGGGCCGTTCTAATTTATTCTCAAAAATCGGAACAAGAGCTATAGCAGTTTTCAACATGACGCAAACAGCGTTTCCCTTAGGAGATTCGGAGACTTCATATACAAAACGGCTGGCGCCCCTATCCCATTTGTATCTATGCAAATCGGTTTGGAATAGAAATGCGTTTACATTTCCACCATTTAATGCCAAAGAGCCATCATGTGCATTAGCATTCCGCGCGTCTTTCATGAATCGAAACCATTTATGCACAGCAGGATCGCAGTCGAAGTACTCAGCGAACGTTTGCCGGCTGCTTTCAAGCTCTCTCTCGGATAAAAAGCCATCCCTTTCAGGGCGACCACTCAAATTATTAGCCAAGGATATACTCAGCTTAGCAATCTCCCAGGTTGATACAAGAGCATTAATATATGCAGAAAAGGTGAACTGCATTTTGTCAAAATAGAGATTATCCTTTGGAATTGGTGCATCCTTATAACTCAACGCGTTATCAACGGCCTCTCTGATGAAAAAATCCAACTCGTCAACCTTGCGATAGAATTGGAAATAGACCATCTCCGCATAGTTCTTCAAATCCATGATATTAGGTTTACCTTCGTCATGTAACAGTGATTAGATGGAAGGCGGTACTAATGCTTTCCATATAACTCCAGTTCGCCCTGATCGTCGCCACGAAATGTTCATTTTAAATCAAAACATTGCCGACTTGCCTATCTGGTGCTGAACGCATTTGCCAAATATTTCCCTTGGCTCTGATTTTCGCTACTGAGCAAAAATACACTTAAGGATCGGCAATGGAAAGCATTGCTCTGCTCTGATGAATCCCCTAATGATTTTGGTAAAAATCATTAAGTTAAGGTGGATAC
>CAMFLW010000051.1 GCA_945957575.1 uncultured Aeromonas sp.
TGCGCCTACCGCGCCGCCGGCCTGATGCAGGAGTACGGCAAGGCCGACGGCCGTCAGGCCTGCGTCATGCTGCGTCAGTTCCTGGAAGAGCGCTACAAGGGCACCCGCCCGGTGCTGTGGGGCGATGCCCTGCGCGAGGCCGAGTTTACCTACTGGATCTACGAGGGGCTGTTTGGCCTTGGCGAGTGGACCACACCGCAGCTGGTCACCGATGCGCCACGCGCCCCCGGGCAGCACAATGCCACTCACGCCACTGAGAAGGAGAGCCGTCATGAAGTTTGACAATATCGTTATCGGCGGCGGCATGGCGGGCCTCTCGGCCGCCCTGCGTCTGGTGGAAGCGGGCCAGAAGACCCTGCTGATGGCCTCCGGCCAGAGTGCCCTCCACTTCTCCTCGGGCTCGGTCGACCTGCTGGAGAGCGAGGGGGATCCCCGCGCCGCCCTGCCCGCCTTTATGGCGGCCCATCCGGATCACCCCTACAGCAAAGTCGGAATGCAAAATATCGAGGCGAGTCTGGCCGATCTGCAACGCCACTGCGCCGAGCAGGGGCTGCCGCTGGTGCGCCACGAAACCAATCACCAGCGCCTGACCCCCATCGGCACCCTCAAGCGTACCTGGCTCTCCCCCGATACCTGCGCCTGCGTCACCGATGCACCGATCCCGGACGTGCTACTGCTGGCCACCCTCGAGGGCTTTCGCGACTTTCATCCGGCACTGGCGGCAGCCAATCTGGCGACCCATCCGCGTTTTACCCACTGCCGCATTCTGACTGGCGAAATCCGCCTGCCCCAGCTGACCGAATTCAGCCGCAATCCCCATGAGTTTCGCTCTGCCGACATCGCGCGCCTGTGTGACAAGCACCATCTGGTGGCCGACCTGGCCAGCGAGATCAGTCGAATGGTGCAGGAGAGCGGCGTGCCCGACTGCCGCCATATCGTGCTACCCGCCTGCCTGTCGCTGGGGCTGGTTGGCCCGCGTCTGGCGGAGCTGGAGCAGCGTACGGGCTGCACCATCAAGGAGGTGGCGACCATGCCGCCATCACTGATCGGGATGCGGATGCAGGAGGCCCTCAAGCGCCGCTTCATGGCCCTTGGCGGCACCTTCCTCACCAGCGAGCGGGTGCTGGGCGCCCGTTACGAGGGTGATCGGGTGGTCGGCGTACATACCCAGAATGGCGATGATCAACTGTTCGAGGCGGACAACTTCGTGCTCGCCTCCGGCAGCTTCTTTAGTCGCGGGCTGGAGTCCCGCCTGCGCGGCATTCGCGAACCCATCTTCGATGCCGATGTGCTGAGTCTGGAGGAGCGCGACGCCTGGGCCGGTCGCCGTCTGTTCGACCACCACCCCTTTATGGGCTTCGGGGTCAAGACCGACGACAAGCTCAGAGTGCTGCGCGGTGGCAAGCCGCTCGCCAACCTCTACGGCGCTGGCAGCGTGCTGGCGCACTATGACCCCATCAAAGAAGGTTCCGGCTCCGGTGTCGCGGTTGCCACCGGCTGGCAGGCCGCCGGTCACATTTTGAGTTCAGCCCAATGATGATTTTGTCCCATATCCCGTGCCTTCACACCCTACGGGAGGAGAACTGACATGCTACTGGATCATGCCAACCAAACTTTCGATCAGTGCATCAAATGCACCGTCTGTACCGCCTACTGTCCGGTGGCCAAGGCCAACCCCTCCTACCCCGGCCCGAAACAGGCGGGCCCGGATGGCGAGCGGCTGCGGATCAAGAGCCCCGAGCTGTTCGATAGCGCCCTCAAGCACTGCACCAACTGCAAGCGTTGCGAAGTCGCCTGCCCGAGCGGGGTGCGCATCGGCGACATCATCGCCAAGGCCAAGCATCAGTACAGCGGTTTCAAACCGGGGATCCGCGAATTCGTGCTCTCTCACACCGATCTGATGGGCAGCATGTCGACCCTGATGGCGCCGGTGGTCAACTTCACCACCAGCCTCAAGCCAATGAAGCTGGTGCTGGACAAGGCGCTGGGGGTCTCCTCCCACCGCAATTTGCCCAAGTATTCCCAAGGCACCTTCCGCGGCTGGTACAAAAAGCAGAAGACCACCCAGGCCAGTTATGAGCGCCAAATAGCCTATTTCCATGGCTGCTACGTCAACTACAACCACCCTCAGCTCGGCAAGGAGCTGGTGCAGGTGCTCAACGCCATGAACATCGGCGTGCAACTGCTGGAGCGGGAGAAGTGCTGCGGCGTGCCGCTGATTGCCAACGGCTTCATGGACAAGGCCAAGCAGCAGGCGGCCTTCAACATCAAGCAGATGGAGAACTCCCTGCTGGGCAACGAGATGCCGCTGCTGGCCACCTCCTCCACCTGCGGCTTTACCCTGCGCGACGAATATCCCCACCTGCTGGAGCAGGACAACCACAAGGTGCGGGATCGCATCTCGCTGGTGACCCGCTTCCTGTGGAACGAGTTCTACAAGGGCAACAAACCGGCGATGAAACCGCTCAATCTGCACATCGCCTACCACACCCCCTGCCACATGGAGAAGATGGGGGGCGTTATCTACACCCTCGAATTGCTGCGCGCCATTCCCGGGGTCAAGGTGACGGTGCTGGAGTCCCAGTGCTGCGGTATCGCCGGCACCTACGGCTTCAAGTCGGAGAACTACCAGACCAGCCAGACCATCGGCGAGGGGTTGTTCGATCAGATCAACCGTCTAGCACCCGATCTGGTGATCACCGATTGCGAGACCTGCAAATGGCAGATTGAGATGAGCACAGCATTTCGCTGCGAACATCCCATCCACCTGCTGGCCCAGGCGCTGGCATAAGAGAAGTGTGACCTTATTCGCTGGTGGAAGCCGCAATGTCCGTTGGTTCACCACCACACCTTTGGGGCTGCAACCCAAAATGTATCTGGTCACGATGAGACCTGACAGGAGCCGGCATTGCCGGCTCCGCTCATTGATATTGCCGACCATATTGCCCATCGGCGGAACGCCCAGCCCGTACAGATTGCAACCGACAACCCTCTTTAAAAGAATATTTATTCACTTATCATCTTTATACCCATAAATGGATAATTGATATAACAGATAACCCTGCATGCCTTGCCAGATAACGCAGGCATACCTCAGGCGTCACCCCGTCCCGCCACGGAGACTCATTACACTTCCAATATTCTGACTTTCTTAATAATTTAACCGGGATCTCATTTCTGCTTGTTGGCGCTCTCGGCAATTGATCTAGCGCAAGCCCACCTCTGATAAATCATCATTTTTTTTACCCATTTGGTAATATCCAGCTCGAGCAATCGCATAAAAAAATGGGTTTTATTCACTAATAACAATGAAGCGGCCTGCCTGCTCCTGCCAGGTGCGGGGGCGAACCAATGCCCACATCCAGGATGGAACGGTCAGGTCTGGCAATGAGATCGATTAGGGAGTGATGATCGTGAGTTCACACAACAGACAGACCAGGCTGGGCCTCGCCGCCCTGCTGCTGACCACCTGCCTTGGCTCCAGCGGCTGGGTACAGGCAGCCGATAACGCGCAACCCAAAGGCAAGATCGAGGCTCGCAGCGAGCTGTTCGCCAAGGATCACGCCGACCAGTTTACCAGCTGGAAAGCCACCAGCGAGAGCAGCGAGCGCACCGATGCGCTGGCCGAGGATCCCAACATGGTGGTGCTCTGGGCCGGTTACGCCTTTGCCAAGGATTACAACAAGCCCCGCGGCCACTTCTATGCGCTGACCGACGTGCGGGAAACCCTGCGTACCGGCGCCCCCAAGACTGCCGAAGATGGTCCGCTGCCCATGGCCTGCTGGAGCTGCAAAGGCCCGGACGTGGCCCGCGTCATCGACGAAAAGGGTGAAGATGGCTACTTCAAGGGAATGTGGGCCAAGGGCGGCCCCGAGATCGTCAACACCATCGGCTGCGCCGACTGCCACGATACCGCCTCGAAAGAGTTCAAGGAGGGCAAACCTGCCCTGCACCTCTCCCGTCCCTATGCCGATCGGGCCATGACCGCCATCGGCAAGCCGTTCAAGGAGCAGGGGCGCTTCGATCAGCAGTCCCAGGTGTGCGGTCAGTGCCACGTAGAGTACTACTTCAGCGGCCCGACCAAGGCGGCAAAATTCCCCTGGGACAAGGGCACCACGGTTGAGCAGATGGAAGCCTACTATGACGAGCTGGGCTTCGCCGACTGGACCCATGCCCTCTCCAAAACGCCCATGCTCAAAGCCCAGCATCCCGAGTACGAAACCTGGCGCGCCGGCATTCATGGCCAAAACAACGTTGCCTGTGTCGACTGCCACATGCCCAAGGTGCAAAACGAGCAGGGCAAGGTCTACACCGATCACAAGGTGGGCAACCCCTTCGATCGCTTCGATCAAACCTGCCGCAACTGCCACACCCAGAGCAAGGAGATGCTGCAGGGGATCGTCAAGCAGCGCAAAGATGCGGTGCATGAGCTCAAGCTGAAAGTCGAACAGCAACTGGTTCACACCCACTTTGAAGCCAAGGCGGCCTGGGATGCCGGCGCCACCGAGGCTGAGATGAAGGATATCCTGCAAGACATCCGTCACGCCCAGTGGCGCTGGGACTATGCCATCGCCTCCCACGGGGTACAGATGCACGCCCCGGAAGTGGCCCTCAAGGTGCTCGGCAGCGCGCTCGACAAGGCCGCAGATGCCCGTACCAAGCTGGCTCGTCTGCTGGCCGCCAAGGGAATAACCCACGAGATCGCCATTCCCGACATCTCCAGCAAAGAGAAGGCCCAAGCTGCTCTTGGCATGGATATGAAGCAGTTCAACAGCGACAAGGCCCAGTTCCTCAAGACCACAGTTCCCGCCTGGGACGCCGAGGCCAAAGCGGCCGGACGGCTCGCACAATGACGAGGCATGCGGGCCCGCAACGTCGGGCCCGCAGCGGATGGAGGCTTCCTATGGGTGATTTAACAATGGATTTCTTACGACTGATGCTGATGGCAGCCATGCTGCTGACCAGCCTGCAGGGCCAGGCCGCCGAGCAGACAACCGCTCCCGCCGCCGTCCCCCCCACCCATGAGGTGGAATTCTTGCGCAGCGCCGACAAGGCCTGTACCGACTGCCACAAGGATCAGGACGACGTCATGCACGGCAAGCATGGCAAGGCGACCAATCCCAACAATCTCAAACCGGTGACCTGCACCAACTGTCACGGCCAGCCCTCCCCCCTGCACAGGGAAGGGGTCAAGGATGTGATGCGCTTTAGTAACAGCTTTAACGACAAGAAGAGCACCGAGGCTTATCCCATCGTGGAGCAGAACGGCGTCTGCATGAGCTGCCACGAACCCAAGCCCCTGCGCGAGGCGCTCTGGGCCCACGACGTGCACGCCACCAAGCTCACCTGCACCAGCTGCCACCAGTTGCACCCGGCCAAGGAGCCCATGGTGGAGATCCCGGAAAAGTCCCGCATCAAGCTCTGCGTCGACTGCCACAGCAAGCAGCATGAGGCCGTCAAGGCAGCCAAGGCTAACACCACCTCGGGCAAGGAGGCACAATGAGCTGCTCTCGCCGTCACTTCATGGCGGGGATGAGCGCGGGAGCCCTCATCATGATGACGGGGGCTGCTCGTGCCAACACCCGCTCCCTTGCCACCACCCTCGCCCACAGCCAGACCATCGACGGGATCCGCTACGGCATGATCCACGACGAGACGGCCTGCATCGGCTGTACCGCCTGCATGGATGCCTGCCGGGAGGTGAATCAGGTGCCAGAGGGGGTCTCGCGCCTCGAGATCATCCGCTCCGGCCCCATCGGCACCTTCCCCGATGTCGAGTACCACTTCTTTCGCAAGTCCTGCCAGCACTGCGACAACGCCCCCTGCGTACACGTCTGCCCGACCGGTGCCTCCCATATCCGCAAGGAGGATGGCATCGTCGACGTCAACCCGGATCTCTGTGTCGGCTGCATGTACTGTCTGGCCGCCTGCCCCTATCAGGTGCGCTTTATCAACCCGGTCACCCGGGTGGCCGATAAGTGCGACTTTTGCCGCAAGACCAACCTGGCGGCGGGCAAGGAGCCGGCGTGCGTGGAGTCCTGCCCCACCAAGGCGCTGGTGTTCGGCAATCTGGATGACCCGGACAGCCCCATCGCCAAACGGCTGGTGAAGGAGACCACCTATCGCTACAAGCAGGCACTCGGCACCTCACCCAAGATGTACCGGGTACCCAAAGGGGAGATAAAGTCATGACGATGCAAGAGGCATTTCACTTCCCTTCCCTCGTGTGGGGATTTGTCCGATCGCCATCTACCGCAGTAACAGAAGGAGGAATGGATCATGTTGCATGACGCATTTCACTTCCCTTCACTTGTCTGGGACTGGCCCATCGCCATCTATCTCTTTCTGCTCGGCATCTCCGCCGGGGCCACCACCCTCTCGGTGCTGCTGCGCAGCAAGGGGGCCGGCAGCGAGAGCGGCATCATCAAGGCGACCGCCATTCTGGCGCCGGTGAGCGTGGTGCTGGGGTTACTCATCCTCATCTTCCACCTGGCACGCCCCTGGACCTTCTGGAAGCTGATGTTCCACTACCAGTTCGACTCCGTGATGTCGATGGGGGTCATGCTGTTTCAGGTCTACATGGCGGTGCTGTTTGCCTGGCTGGCGGTGGTGTTTCGCACCGAGATCGAGGCAATGCGCAGCCGGTTGCTGAAAGAGAAGTTCACTTTTGTGGATGAACTGATCGCCCTGTTGGCACGCTTTGAGCGGCTGCTGGCGCCGCTGTTGCTGCTGCTCGCCGTGCTCTTGGGGGCCTACACCGGCTTTCTGCTGTCGGCGCTCAAGACCTATCCGCTGTTGAACAACCCGGTGCTGCCGGTGCTGTTCCTCATCTCCGGCGTCAGCTCTGGCATCGCCTCCACCATCTTGCTGGCGGTCACCCTGTTCAAGGAGAACCATCACAGCCAGGGGGTGAGCTTTGTCCACCGCTTTGAGCGGCCGGTACTGGCGGTGGAGGTGCTGCTGCTGGTCTGCTTCTTTACCGGCCTCTACTTCGGTGGCGGCCAGAAGGAGGCCGCCATGTGGGCCGCCATCGGCAGCGGCTTCTGGGCTCAGGTTTTCTGGCTCGGGGTGGTGGGGATCGGCATGCTGCTGCCCCAGTTGCTGGCCCTGCTGGCCCCCGCGCCTCTGCGGGCCAAAAACGGCTATCTGGTGCTGGTCTGCAGCCTGACCCTGGTGGGGATCTTGCTGCTGCGCTACTTCGTGCTCTATGCCGGCCAGATGACAGTAGTTTAAAGGTATGATCACCAGCGCCAGCCGCCCTTCGGGTGACTGGCGCTTATTTGTGGCGATGAGTTGTTGCGATTGGTTGTTGCCAGAAATGTAGATGTTATCCCCCAGCGCCGGTACGGTGCAGACGCTGCGGCATAACATAGACGAATGATTGACTGGAGGTTGTGTGCTGGCGGAGCTCGGCTATCTCTCACTGTTGCTGGCGACCGGGCTCGCCCTGCTGCAAGGGCTGCTGCCCTGGCTGGGGCTGCGGCTCGCCTCACGGCCGCTACTCGGCTGCGCAACACCGCTGGCCCTCCTGGTCGCGCTCCTGCTGTTGGCCGCCCTGCTGCTGCTCGCCAGCTGTTTTGGCCTTGATGACTTCACCCTGGTCTATGTGGCCCAGCACGCCAACAGCGCCCTGCCCCTTGGCTTCAAGCTGGCGGCTGTGTGGGGCGGTCACGAGGGCTCCATGCTGTTCTTCGTCTTTGCGCTGGGGCTGTGGGGCGCCCTGGTGGCTCTTTGCTCCAGGCGGGTCGATCCGCTGATCACAACCCGGGTACTGGCCATCATGGGGCTGATCGTCGGGCTGTTCGGTCTCTATACCCTGATCTTCTCCAGCCCGTTTGACCGCCAATTCCCGGGGCCACTGGAGGGGCGCGATCTCAACCCTATGCTGCAGGATATCGGCCTGATCATCCACCCGCCCCTGCTCTATCTCGGCTACGTCGGCTTTGCGGTCAACTTCGCCTTCGCCATGGCTGCGCTCCATTCGGGTAGACTGGATGGCGCCGTGGCCCACTGGAGTCGCCCCTGGGCGCTCGGCTCCTGGGTGTTTCTCACCGCCGGCATCGTGCTGGGTTCCTGGTGGGCCTATTACGAGCTCGGTTGGGGCGGCTGGTGGTTCTGGGATCCGGTGGAAAATGCCTCTCTTCTGCCCTGGCTGCTTGGCACCGCCCTGCTGCACGCCCTGGTGGTGTGCGAGAAGCGCGGCGCTTACGGCCACGCAGTGCTGCTGCTCTCCATCTTTACCTTCTCCTTGAGCCTGCTCGGCACCTTCGTGGTGCGCTCCGGAGTGCTCACCTCGGTACACGCCTTTGCGGTGGACCCCAGCCGCGGCCTCACCCTCTTGTTGCTGCTCGGCTTGCTATTGACCTGCGCCCTCACCCTGTTTGCCCTGCGGGCGGACATTCGCGCCCCCTATGCCCGCTTTGGCTTGCTGTCAAAAGAGGGGCTGCTCGGTGCCGCCATCCTGCTGCTCAGCGTGGCCTGCGCCAGCGTGCTGCTCGGCACCTTCTACCCCATGGTGTTCCAGTCGCTCCATCTGGGGTCACTCTCGGTGGGCGCCCCCTATTTCAATACCATCTTCGTGCCGCTGGCCCTCTGCCTGATGGCGCTGATGACCCAGCTGCCGCGCCTGCGCTGGCAGCAGCTTGCGGCACATTCCCGACTCAACGCTCTGTTGCCGCCACTATTTGGCCTGCTTGGCGGCGGGCTGCTTAGCCTTGCCTATCTGGAACAGGGATCGTTTTCCGGTAGTTGGATTGGCATCCTCGCCAATATGCTGAGCCTCTGGCTGATGGCCAGCCTGCTGCTCCCGCTCTTGCAACCGACGTCGCTGCGCGAGCTCACCCTCAATCGGCTTGGCAGCCTGCTGGCCCACCTCGGGGTGGCGGTGTGCGCCCTCGGTATTGCGCAGGTGAGTCACCACAGTCAGGAGGGGGGCGCGGTACTCGCCGCCGACAAGCCCTATCGGCTCGGCGCCTTCGAGTTTCGCTATGAGGGGAGCGAGCCGATCATCGGCCCCAACTACACCGCCGAGCGCATCAATCTCAGCGTGCACAAAGAAGGTAAAGAGGTGGCGTGGCTGACGCCGGAGCGGCGTCACTACAGCGTGCGCACCATGAACATGAACGAGCCCGGCATCGGGTGGGGAATGCTCGGCGATCTCTACGTGGTGCTGGGTGAGAAGATGGGGCCTGATGCCTACGCCATGCGGCTACACTACAAGCCGCTGGTGCGCTGGATCTGGTTCGGTGGCCTGTTGATGATGGCGGGTGGCACCCTGCGCCTGCTCGCCCGTCGGCCGCTGCTGGCTAACCATCGCACGCCGGCTACCGCCCCCTACCCTCGGCTTGAACAGGAGTCCTTATGAACGCCCGTCTGCGCCTGTTCGTGCCGCTCGTGCTCACCCTGGGGCTCGGCGCCCTGCTCTGGCTCGGCCTTGGCAACAACCCCTACAGCCAGGATGAAGCCGTCGCAGGACGCCCCCTGCCCGCGTGGCAGAGTGACGATCTGTTTGGCGGCGCCCCCATCCACACCGCGGCGCTCAAGGGGAAGCCCTTCGTGCTCAACGTCTGGGCCAGCTGGTGCCCCAACTGCCGCGCCGAGCATCCGCTACTGGGTGAGCTGGCCAGCGCCGTGCCCCTCTATGGCCTCAACTACCGGGACAAGGGGGACGCCGCCCGCACCTGGCTCACCGAGGCGGGTAACCCCTATCGCGCCGTGCTGGCCGACCCCGACGGCCGACTCGCACTGGAGCTCGGCGTCTATGGCACGCCGGAAACCTATCTCTTCGCCGGTGACGGCACCCTGCTGACCCGTCATACCGGCCTGCTTACCCGGGAGATCTGGCAACGCCAGTTTGCCCCCCTGCTTGCAAAGGCCCGCAGCAACAGCGCCGGCCAGCCCAACGTGGAGAGAAAAGTGCAGGAGAGCAAGCCATGAGCCGTCTCGGCCACGCCCTGATCGCGCCGCTCTTGCTGACATTGAGCCTCGGGGCTCTTGCCAGCGGGGTCGATACCTATCAGTTTCGCCACCCCGAGCTGCAAAATCGGGCGCAAGAGCTGGCCCGCGCCCTGCGCTGCCCCCAGTGCCAGAACCAGAATCTGGTGGAATCCAACTCCCCCATCGCCCGGGATCTGCGGCTCGAAGTCTACCGCTGGGTGGACGAGGGACAGAGCGATGAGCAGGTGATCGACCGCATGACGCAGCGCTTCGGCGATTTCGTCCGCTACGATCCCCCCTTCAAGAGCAGCACGGCCCTGCTGTGGGGTGGTCCCGCCCTCTTGCTGTTGCTGGCCCTCAATCGCCTGCGCAGGAGCCTGCATCGCCGGCCACCGGCGCGGGTGCCGCTTGTCGGCGACAGAGCAGAGGGGATGCTCACCCACGACCCCAGAGCCGAGCTGAACCGCCTGATCATGGCCGAGCAGCAGGTGGGACTGGTCTCCACTAGCCGCCTCTATCGGGAGCTGGAGCTGGCCCACCTCGCCAACGCCACCCCACCGGCCGAACAGGCCCTGCGCGATCGGCTGGCAAGGGAGCCCTCTGCCCGCCCGCTGCGCTGGCTGCTGTTATGGATACTCATTGGGTCACTGCTGCTGGCTCTGGTTGTCGGCATTTATGCCGGCACCGGCCGCTATCAGGCATGGCAGGCTTATCAGTCGCGCCCCGATCCGCTGGCGGGGTTGAGCCCGCGGGATCTGCAGGACAAGGAGCTGGGGAGTCTGCATCAGAAGCTTCAGCGCAACCCCGCCGATCTCGACAGCTGGGCGGCGCTCGGCCAGTTGTATCTGTATCGGGACGAGTACGACAACGCCCTGCTCGCCTACCAGCGTCTCGCCCTGCTGGAAGGGGGCGCCAGCGCGGCCACTAAAGCCGCGCAAGCCACCGTGCTCTACTACCAGGCGGGCCAGCAGCTGACTCCGGAAGCGCAGCACCTGCTCGAGAGCGCCCTCAAGCAGGACAAGGGCGAGGTGAGCGCCCTGATGCTGCTCGCCTCCGATCACTTTCTGCATGGTCGCTACAGCCAGGCCATTGCGCTGTGGCAGCAACTGCTCGATGAAGAGCGACCCCGCATCAACCGGGCCGCACTGATCGAGGCAATTCAGACCGCGCGGATGATGGGTGGCTGACCCGGCAGATCTGTTGCTTCTTGTCAGGACGTTAGCGCCTTCTTCCTGCCAAGCCCTGCGCAATACCAATCAATGCAAAACACCCCCATGCGGGGGTGTCAGACTATTGAAAAACCCCCTAATTTCAGAAAAACAGGGTTTTCTCATCAAACAAAATCAATGCGTTACGATGACGATTTTGGCTTTGTCAGCAATCTGACACCCCCATGCGGGGGTGTTTTGCTATTGGGCCACCTTGGCAGGTTTATCTCGACACCCGCTTAAGGTCGCTCGCCAGCGGCCAGGCGGCGGTTGATATCGGCGATAACCGGGGCGATGTCGGCCAGGGTATCAATCACATAGTGCGCCCCCGCCGCCCGCAGTTTGGCCTCAGCCGGTGCGCGCCGGGCGGCGATCTCCGCCTCGCTCATGGCGGCAAACTCGTCCCAGGTAGCGCCAAACTCGTTGCCGGAAACCGACAATCCTACCGTCCACATGCCCGCGTTAAGCCCTTCGCTGATACCCGGCACGGCGTCATCCACCTTGATACAGCGATGCACCGCATTCACTCCCAGCTCAATTACGTTGGCCAGTGCCATCCAGGGGCCGGGGCGACCACCGGCTTTGAGGTCATCGGTGGCGACCCAGTGATCCGGCCGATAGCCGTGATCGGCCGCCGCAGGTACCAGCGCCTCCATCACCGGACGGGGATAACCGGAGCAGGAGCCGATGCGCAGCCCCTGACCCCGCAGAGCGTCCAGCACCGGCAGCACACCGGGAATGGGGGCTGCAAAGCGGGTCACCGCGGCAATCTGCAGCGGCATAAAGGTGTGATAAAGGTGGTCCACCTCGGCGTGGCTCATGGGGTGACCAAAGCGAGCCTGCCAGCGCGCATCCACCGAAGGCAGACGGCCCAGCGCGGCGATATGATCCCACTTGCCAAGGCCCATGGGCTGGCGTGCTTCGTCCAGGGTCACAGCAAAGTCATAGGCGCGAGCGAAGGCCTCGACGAAGATGGAAGTGGGGGCGAAGGAGCCGAAATCGACGACGGTGCCAGCCCAGTCGAGGATCAGCGCCTCTACGTCGGTGGCCGGCTGGATGGCAATTTGCAAGTCAGTCATGGTGATGTTCCTGTTTCGGTGAAAGTGCGATCTCGCCAAGGGCGCGATCGAGAATGGTGATGGCGCGCACCAGATCGGCGCGAGCGATATTGAGCGGGGGCGAGAGCTGAATGACGTTGCCCTGAGAGAGTTTGAAGCTGAGCCCCAGCTCCAGACAGCGGTAGAGCAGCCGCTCGGCGGCCTGGCTATTGCGGGTGCGACTCTGATGATCGACCACCAGATCGAGCGCCCAGAGCATACCAATACCGCGCACCTGCCCGATCAGCGGGTGACGCTCGGCAAGCGCCGCGAGCTCTGCCGCCATAAAGCGGCCATCCTCCTGCGCTTTTGCAAGCAACCCCTCTTCGCGGATTGTCTCTATAGTGGCGAGGGCCGCCGCGCAGCCGATAGGGCTCTTCTCGTGGGTGTAGTGACCGAGCGAAATAGCTGCGGCCTGATTGAAACGGTCGCGGGTGATGAGCGCGGCAAACGGCACCACCCCGCCCCCCAACCCCTTGCCCAGACAGATGATGTCGGGTTCGATGCCGAACTCTTCAAAGCTGAACCAGTGGCCAGTGCGGCCCAGGGCATTGGGGATCTCGTCGACGATCAGCAGCACCTTGTGGCGATCGCAGATCTCCCGCACCCGCTGCCAGTAGGCCTTCGAGGGCACCTGTACGTCGGTGTTGCGGATGGGCTCGGCGATAAAAGCGCCGATCCCCCCCTCCTTCTCGATGACGTACTCCAGATAATCGGCGTAGTGCAGATCATCCCCCTCCCCGCGATACCAGACGCCGCGATAACGGGTGGGCGGCGGGATGCGCTCCACTCCGGCCATCAGCGGGCCCATACCGGCGCGAAAGCAGGCCTCGCCGCCGACCGAAATAGCATCGAGGGAGGCGCCGTGAAAGGCATCCCACAGGGACACCACCTTGCTGTTGCCGGTGATGAAACGGGCAAGCTTCAGGGCAATCCCCACCACCTCGCTGCCGCCGGGGGCGAACAGCACCCGGTTGAGATCGCCGGGGGCCAGCTCGGCCAGGGTGCGGGCGCAGTCGATGGCAACCTGATGGGTGTAGCGCCGGGGCGCAAACGGCAGATCGGCGAGTTGCTGCTGCACCGCGGCCACCACCCTGGGGTGGCCATGGCCCAGCTGATGGACACTGTTGCCGTGAAAATCGAGATACCGTTTGCCCGATACGCTGGTCAGCCAGCTCCCCTGCGCGCGATCAAGCAGATCGAGACAGGGGGTGGAGAGGGCCTGATGGAGGAAGTAGCGGCTATCCTCCGCCAATCCGGCCTGTACATCTTCGCTCTGACCCGCCCACCAGCGCGCCCGCCCCTCGCCGAGGTTGATATCCCCTTCGCTGTCGGCGCGGCCACTGCCGTGCAGCTTATGGTCGTGCTGATCGCAACCGTGAGGCGCCATGCTGGTCATCGCGCATCCCCTTGCCAGTAGCAGGCGCTGGCCATGGCGGCGAGCAGATCCCGCACCCGCTCAGGGGTTACAACGCCGATATTGCCGATACGGAAGCAATCGGCCTGGGAGACTTTGCCCGGATAGATGACAAACCCCTGCGCCTTGAGCCGCTGGTAGAAGTCGGCGAAGCGGTAGTCCGGGTGGGTCGGAGAGTAGAAGGCGGTGATGATTGGGGATTGCCATTTTTCTGGCAGCAGCGGCGCAAAGCCAAGGGCGGCCATGCCATCCACCAGGGTGCGCTGGTTCTCGCTATAGCGCTGATGGCGGGCTTCAATGCCCCCCTCCTCGTCCAGCTCGCGCAGGGCCTGGGCAAAGGCCAGCACGGTATGGGTGGGCGAGGTAAAGCGCCACTTGCCCCCCTGCTGCTCCATGGTCTGCCACTGGGCATGCAGGTCGAGGGAGACCGAGCGGGCACGACCGGCGCAGGCCGTGAGCGCCACGCGGCGGGCGATAACGAAGCCAAAGCCCGGCACCCCCTGAATGCACTTGTTGGCCGAGCTGATGAGAAACTCGATGCCAAGGTGCCCCATGTCGATGGGGATACCGCCAAAGCTGCTCATGGCATCGACGATCAGGAGGATGCCGCGACGCTGGCAGAGCTCAGCTACCTCATCGAGCGGATTGAGCATGCCAGTGGTGGTCTCGCAGTGCACCATGGCCAGATGAGTGATCTCGGGGTGGCGCGCCAGCATCGCCTCGATGGCGGCGGGTTCCGGGCGGGTGGTCTCGCCGCAGTCGAGCTCATGGTGGCGCAGGCCAAGACAGCGGGCCATCTCCCCCATGCGGGCACCGTAGGCACCGTTGTTGATGATCAGCAGACACTCATCGCTACCTATCGCCGAGCCCAGCACGCTCTCCACCACATAGCTGCCACTCCCCTGCAGCAGCACGGCGCTGTAGTCACTTTGATATTCCGGGCCGGTGGCGAGGCGCACCAGCTCGCGGCGGATGGGCTCCACCACACCCTGGTTGTAGTCCGCATCCCAGGTACAGCTGTCTTGCAGCATGGCGGCGCGCACCGTGGCGGTGGTCGAGAGGGGGCCCGGGGTCAGCAGCAGGTAATCGACGGCGGCGGGGGCCGCAGGAATATGGGTCATGACTTCGCTCCTTTTGGTATATACCAGAATGAGCGCATTGTGGGTAACTGCCCCGCCAAGGTCAAAGGGGTGGCGCTACGTGCAACAAAAAATTCATTTTCAGCGCCGGGATCGCGATAATCTAGGAAGCCTGAACAGCAGGGGCGATGCTGGTATCTACCAACACATGTTGATGTTGCCGTTTAACCACCGGGCAAATGACCTGCCCTGTGCCCAGCCCATTGCCCAACTCATTGCACAACTTATTGCAAAACCAGGGATTTTCATGAGCAAACCGCAATATCTGCAGATCAAGGATGCCCTCGCCAACCAGATCTTGGCGGGGGGTCTGGCCCCCAACGACAAGCTTCCCTCCGAGCGGCTGCTGGGGGAACTCTATGGCACCACAAGAGTCACCATCCGCGAGGCACTGGTGCAGCTGGAAGCAAACGGCCTTATCTATCGGGAGGATCGCCGCGGCTGGTTCGTCACCCCGCCGCGCTTTCGCTTGAATCCCAGACGCACCTCCAACTTTCACCAGATAGTGCGGGAGCAAGGGGGAGAACCGCACACCGAGCTGCTGGAGAAAAGCCGCCAGGCGGTGCCGCCCGCGTTGATGGCGCAGCTTCAGCTCAAGCCGTTTGACAGCCTGTTTCTGCTCAAACGGCTGCGCTATGCCAACGGGCGCGCCATCTGCTACTGCGAGAACCACTGCCTGCCAGAGCGGGTACCCGGCCTGCTGGAGCTGGATCTCAACGGCAGCCTGACCGAGATCTACCAAGCCCATTACGATCTCCACTATGCCCGCATGCAGGTACGTTTCTTCCCCACCGCCCTGCCGGACGAGGTAGCCAAGGCGCTGGGGGCCACCGCCGGTCTGCCCGCCCTGCGCCTCGAGCGACTCAACTTCGATCAGCACGGCCGGGTGCTCGACTTCGATCTGGAGTACTGGCGCCACGACAGTCTGGAGATCGAGGTGGATACCCAGGATTAGTCACGGGCAGATCAGGAACGGCAAATCGCACACGGCAAAACGTCACGGGGCTGTCACGGTCACGTCATAAAAATCCCCTAGCCTCTCTCTCGACCAATCTGGTTTATACCAAACCAATTTATATGGAGAAGAGGATGAAACAGGGAACCCATCTGCTGGCCGCCGCCGTGCTGGCTGCCACGACAGCCCCGGCTCTGGCCGCAACCGATCTCACCGTCTATACCGCCTTCGAACCGGAGCAGCTCAGCGAGCTGAAAACCGCGTTCGAGCGCCAGCATCCGGACATCAACATCAAGTGGGTGCGTGACTCCACCGGCGTGGTCACCGCCCGCTTGCTGGCAGAAAAAGCCCAGCCCAAAGCGGATGTGGTATGGGGACTGGCGGCTACCAGCCTGATGCAGCTCGATCAGCAGCAGATGCTCAATGCCTATGCACCGAAAGGGCTGGATAAGCTCGACAGCCGCTTTCGCGACAGCAAGGCCGAGCCGCACTGGATCGGTCTGGACGCCTTCTTCAGCGCCATCTGCTTCAACAAGGTAGAGGCGGAAAAACAGGGGATCCCGGCCCCCACCAGCTGGGCCGACCTCACCAAACCCATCTACAAGGGCAAGGTGATCATGCCCAACCCCAGCTCCTCCGGCACCGGTTACCTGAGCGTTGCTGGCTGGCTGCAGACCATGGGTGAGAAGCAGGGCTGGCAATTTATGAACGGCCTGCACCAGAACATCGACCGTTACACCCACTCGGGCTCCGCCCCCTGCAAGCTGGCCGCCAGCGGCGAGACGGTGATCGGTATCTCCTTCGACTTCCCGGCCACCAGCCTCAAGGCCAAGGGAGCCCCCATCGAGGTGGTGTTCCCGAAAGAGGGGTCGGGCTGGGATATGGAAGCTGCTGCCATCATCAAGGGCACCCCCAAACTGGAAGCCGCCAAACAGCTGCTCGACTTTGCCGCCACCGAACAGGCCAACGCCCTCTACAACAAATCGTTCGCCGTGGTCGCCATCCCCGATGTAGCCCAACCGAGAGCGGGCTATCCGGCGGATATCAAAGGCCAGATGATCGACAACGACTTTAGCTGGGCAGCCCGCGAGCGTAACGCCATCCTGGCCCAGTGGAGCGCCAGCTTCGACGGCAAGACCGAAGCCAAACAGTAAGCGTGAAGGGCGGCGGTTTGTTCGCGCCAGACACACCGCTGCCAATAAACTGCCAGTCGAAGGCCAACAGGTGTTGGCCTTCGCTTTTTGGTTTTAACTTCCCGAGTTTGTATTGCCTTCAATTAGCGACGCTTCGCCCATCCACACAGGGCCCAACTACTTGCTGGCGACCCGATCTCATTTGACTGTCATCAAGCTGTCATCCCCCGATCACCTGACCGTCACACTTCGCCCGCAAACTGGTATATACCAAATCAGTAGCGAGTCGAACCATGACCCAGCCCTATCTGGACATTCAACATCTCAACAAGCAGTTCGGTGCTTTTCAGGCCCTCAAGGGGATCTCTCTGACCATTGAGCCGGGGGAGTTTATCTGCTTTCTCGGCCCCTCCGGCTGCGGCAAAACCACCCTGCTCAGAGCCATCGCCGGGCTGGATCTGCCGGACAGCGGCGAGATCTGGCAAGGGGGGCGCAATATCTCCCAGCTGCCGCCCCAGCAGCGCGATTTTGGCATCGTGTTTCAGTCCTACGCCCTCTTCCCCAACCTGACGGTGGCCCAGAACATCGCCTTCGGCCTTGAGAATCAGGGGTTGGCGCGGGATCTCATCAAGGAGCGAGTGGACCACTGGCTGGGGCTGGTGGATCTCACGGCCCAGTCCCACAAATACCCGAGCCAGATCTCCGGCGGCCAGCAGCAGCGGGTGGCGCTGGCCCGGGCGCTGGCCCTCTCCCCCGGTCTGTTGTTGCTGGACGAACCGCTCAGCGCGCTGGATGCGCTGGTGCGCACCCACCTTCGCAGCGAGATCCGCGCCCTGCAGCAGCGCCTTGGCATCACCACCATCATGGTGACCCACGATCAGGAAGAGGCGCTGACCATGGCCGATCGCATCGTGGTGATGGAGGGCGGCCGCATCGTGCAGGTGGGCACGCCGCAGGAGATCTATCACCAGCCTGCCAGCCGCTTCGTGGCAAGCTTTGTCGGCACCATGAACTTCCTCGAGACCCTGGTGCTGAGCCCCGCTCAGGTGCGCCTTAACGAGCAGCCGCTGCAACTCGCCAACCGGGCTGCGGCCGGCAGCAAATTGCAGGTGGCAATCCGCCCCGAGGCGATCACCCTGAGTGCGCCGAACGAGCCCTATCTTGGGCAACATGGCGTTGAAGCAACCATCGATCAGGTGGAGTTTCTCGGCGCCGCCCAGCGCCTTATCTGCACCGCCGACACCTATCTGGGCCCGCAGCAAATTTTGGTGGAGCGCCCGACCCATGAGCTGCCCCACCACGGACAGGGTGGCTGGCGCAGCGGCATGCGCTGCTCGCTGCACTGGCCCGCCGGGGCGATGCAGCTGTTTGAAGGAGAGCGCCCATGACTGGCCCCCTCGTGACCTCCTCCCTGCTGCCGCCAGCGACAGCCCGACAAGACGCCCGCTGGCAGCGGCTCTGTCGCGGCTGGAGCCGGGATCAGCTGCTGCAACTGATCCTGCTTGCACTCGGTATCGCCCTGCTCACCGGCGGTCTGCTGCTGCCGCTGCTCACCATGCTGCAAAAGAGCCTACAGAATGAGAACGGGCTCTGGGTGGGCCTTGCCAACTTCAGCGCCTACTTCGACTCCCCTCATCTGGGGCGCACTATAGGCAATACCCTCTGGCTCGGAGTGCTGATCACCGCGCTGGTAGTGACCATCGCCTTCGGCTACGCCTATGCCCTCACCCGCACCTGCATGCCGGGCAAGCCCCTGTTTCGCCTCATCGGCCTTATCCCGCTATTGATGCCCTCCCTGTTGCCCGCCATCAGTCTGGTCTACTGGTTTGGCAATCAGGGGATCGCCAAGGGGCTGCTCGGCGGCGAGAGCATCTACGGCCCCATCGGTATCGTCATTGGTCTGGGCTTCTGGTGCTTCCCCCACGCCCTGATGATCCTTATCACGGCGCTCGGTCAGAGCGACGCCCGCCTCTATGAAGCCTCCCGGGTGCTCGGCAGCAGCGGCTGGCGCACCTTTGTCACCGTCACCCTGC
The DNA here is from genome assembly GCA_945957575.1 of uncultured Aeromonas sp. Taxonomy (GTDB): domain Bacteria; phylum Pseudomonadota; class Gammaproteobacteria; order Enterobacterales; family Aeromonadaceae; genus Aeromonas. The sequence goes on from CAMFLW010000051.1 coordinate 18,919, forward strand.
CTACCGCCCGTTATGGCCTGCTCAGCGCCGCCATCGCCGTCTTCACCCTCACCATCTGCGACTTCGGGGTAGCCAAGGTGATTGGCGGCCAGTACAGCGTGCTGGCCACCGATATCTACCGGCAGGTGATCGGGATGCAGAACTTCTCGCTGGGCGCCGTTGCCAGCGTCACCCTGCTGCTGCCGGCACTGTTGAGCTTTGCCCTGGAGCACAGAGTGCGCAGCAAGATGCAGGAGCAGAGCAGCACCAAGGCGGTGCCCTATCAACCCAAACCCCATCGGCTGCGGGATCTGCTGGCGCTCGGCTGGTGTACCCTCTGGGCCCTGCTGTTTCTGGCGCTGGTGGGGATGGCCGTTTACGGATCCCTGGTGCAGTTCTGGCCCTATAACCTCGCTCTGACGCTGGATCACTACGCCTTTGACAGCAACAGCGTCTATGGCTGGCAGCCCTTTACCAACACCTTGCAACTGGGCCTCTATACCGCGCTGATCGGCACCGTGCTGGTGATGGTGCTGGCCTGGGCGCAGGAGAAGGGGCGCCACTTCGCGCCGCTGCGCCAGCTGCTGCATCTGCTCGCCATGCTGTCGCTGGCGGTACCCGGCATGGTGCTGGGGCTGGGGTACATCTTCTTTTTCAACGGCAATCCGCTCTTTGGCGGCCTCTACGGCACCCTGCCACTAATGGTGCTCTCCTGCGTCATCCACTACTACACCGTGGGCCATATGACGGCACTGACCAGCCTCAAGCAGTTGCCCAAGGAGCTGGAGCTGGTGGCCATCTCATTGCGCATTCCACTCTGGAAGGCGTTTTGGCGAGTCACCCTGCCCGCCTCCCTGCCCGCGCTGCTAGAGATCTTCATCTATCTGTTCGTCAACGCCATGACCACCACCTCAGCGGTGATCTTCCTCTATTCGAGCGACAGCGTGCTCGCCTCCATCGCTGTGCTGAACATGGAGGATTCCGGCGACACCGCCGCGGCCGCCGCCATGGCCACCTTGATCCTGCTGGCCGCCGCCACCATCAAGCTGCTCCAGCACTTTTTGAGCCGCGCCCTGCTGGATCGCACCCAGCGCTGGCGCCACCAATAACCTTATCGAGGAGTCATCATGTCCACTCTCCCCTTCTGGCTGGCCGAGGCGCTCGCCGCCGAACAACCCGCGCCCCCCATCCCCCTGGTCGGCCACCATGAGGTCGATGTCTGCATCGTCGGTGGCGGCTTTACCGGGCTGTGGAGCGCCATCACCCTTAAACAGGCCGAACCTGCCTTACGTATCATGGTGCTGGAGAAAGATCGCTGCGGCAGCGGCGCTTCCGGGCGCAACGGCGGCTGTTTGCTCACCTGGTCGGCCAAATACTTGACCTTAAAACGCCTGTTTGGCGAGCAGCAGGCTGCCTGGCTGGTACAAAGATCCGAGCAGGCGGTACACGAGATCGCCCGTTTCTGCGAAACGCACAACATAGAGGCGCAGCTGAGGGTCGAGGGCACCTGCTACACCGCCACCAGCGAGGCCCAGCGCGGCCTGATGGAGCCGGTGTTGCAGGAACTCAAACGCGCAGACCTTAACCAGTGGCAGGTGATTGAAGAGGATAAACTGGCGAGCCAGAGCGGTTCCCACGTTCATCTGGAGGGGCTCTACAGCCCCCACGCCGGTTCGGTGCAACCGGCACTGCTGGTGCGTGGCCTGCTGCGAGTGGCGCGGGAGCTGGGGGTCGAGGTCTATGAACACTCCCCCATGCAGCGCCTTGAGGCGGGTCAGCCGGCACGGGTGCAGACACCACAGGGTGAGGTGCGCGCCCGCAAGGTGGTGCTGGCCCTCAACAGCGCCATGGTGCAGCACTTTCGCGAGTTTCGCCGCAGCATAGTGCTGGTCTCCTCCGATATGGTGATAACCGACCCCGCGCCGGATGCCCTTGCCGCCCAGCAGCTTGCGCACGGCCGCTCCGTGGTGGATGGCCGCACCTTTGTCCATTACTACCGCTCCACCCCGCAAGGGCGGCTGATGCTGGGCAAGGGGGGCAACACCTTCGCCTTTGCCAACCGCCATCTGGCCGAGTTCGATGCCCCGAGCCGTTATCTTGCCCCCCTCACCCGCACCCTGCGCCGCTTCTTTCCGGCGCTTAAAGAGGTGCCCATCGCCGCCAGCTGGTGCGGCGCCTCCGACCGCTCGGTGGATGGCCTCCCCTTCTTCGGCCACTGGCGAGGGCAGCCCAATATCGTTTATGGCCTCGGCTACTCCGGCAACGGGGTGGCGCAGAGCTGGATGGGCGGCCAAATCCTGGCAGCCTTGGTGCGCGATGAAGTGCGGGAGGAGGACAAGCCGTGGCGTGACTGCGCCCTGATCAGCGGCCCGCGCGGCTATTTTCCGCCCGAGCCGTTTCGCTGGCTGGGCGCCATGGCGGTGCGCAACGCCATCCGGCGCAAGGAGCGGGCGGAAGATGAAAACCGTCCGGTGGCCTGGTATGACAAACAGCTGGCCAAACTTGCCGATGCGGCGGGCAAGGCGGACAAGTAATAGCGCTGACATCAATCCTGTACAGAGCTGGCAATTCAGACTGCGATCAGCCAAGCGCCGACCCGAGGGTCGGCGCTTGGCTGTCTGTACAATCGGCCAGACAAATAACCCTCGATCAGCACGATCAGAAAGGTCAGAACGAAGAGTGTTGCCCCATCTTGCGACGCGGGTCATGAGGTCGACGTGATCTACTTCCCCTTACCCATCCGTAGCGCAGGCATGCCCTGCCACACCCGCTCGGGGTCGGGCTCGGCAATGGCGGCGGCGATCAGCTGCTC
>CAMFLW010000052.1 GCA_945957575.1 uncultured Aeromonas sp.
AAAAAGCTTGCGCCCGACGCAAAAAACGTCTTGAATGCACGTTCAAGAATAACCCGTTCAGGACAACCTATCATGAATACCCTGTTTCAGCCGTATCGACTCAATGACACTCTGACCCTGGCCAACCGTTTCATGATGGCCCCACTCACCCGCTGCATGGCAGGCCCAGGTCTGGTGCCGACCGAGCAGATGGCTGCCTATTACGGCCGCCGCGCCGACATCGGCCTGATTGTTTCCGAGGCTGTCATCATCCGCCCCGACGCGCAGGGCTACCCAATACCCCGGGCCTCTTCACCCAGGCGCAGATCGATGGCTGGAAGAAAGTGACCAGCGCCGTGCACGCCAAGGGCGGCAAGATCTTCGCCCAGCTGTGGCACGTCGGTCGCCTCTCCCACCCCTTCTTCCATCAGGCTGAAGTGTTGGCCCCCTCTGCCGTGGCGCACGAGGGCACTGTGCCCCGCATGCGCGAGCTGACCTATCAGGTGCCGCGTGCCCTGACCGAGGCGGAAATCGCCCAGCTGGTGCAGGATTACGCCCAGGCCGCTGCCAACGCCATCGAGGCGGGCTTTGACGGGGTAGAGATCCACGGTGCCAACGGCTACCTGATCGACCAGTTCCTGCACCACTCCACCAACCTGCGCACCGACAACTACGGTGGCAGCCCGGAAAAGATGAGCCGCTTCGCGCTGGAAGTGGTCGATGCCATCAGCGCCCGCATCGGTGGTGATCGGGTTGGCATTCGTCTCTCCCCTGGTGCCTATGTCCATCTGGCGGGCAGCCCGGAAGATCGCGCCGTGTTCGACTATCTGCTGGGCAAGCTCAACGATCGCCCGCTGGCCTATATCCACCTCGGCATCTTTGATGACAACCTCACCTTCGATTATCTGGGTGGCCGCGCCTCCGACTATCTGCGCGCCCACTACAAGGGCAATCTGGTCGGGGTGGGCAACTACGACGCCGAGCGCGCCGCAGCGGCCATCGAGGCTAACCGCTTCGATCTGGTGGCTATCGGCCGTCCGCTTATCGCCAACCCGGACTACCTCACCAAGGTGAAGAAGGGCGAAGCGCTGGTGCCCTACGCCGACACCATGCTGGCCGAGCTGGTATAACCGCAAAGCCATCACCAGACGACAGGCAATAAAAAACGAGGGGAGCGATTGCTCCCCTCGTGCTATCTGGCTGATGCGCTGATCAGCTGGTGCAGACTTAATTGGTGCGGATGCTTAATTGGTACGAAATAGCGCCTCGATGGAGAGCCCCTGGCTCAGCAGGATCTCCCGCAGACGGCGCAGCCCCTCCACCTGGATCTGGCGTACCCGCTCGCGGGTCAGGCCAATCTCGGCCCCCACATCCTCGAGGGTGGCAGGCTCATAACCCAGCAGACCGAAACGACGGGCCAGCACTTCCCGCTGCTTGGGGTTGAGCTCTTCCAGCCAGTGTACAATGCTGCTGCGCATATCATCTTCCTGTGACTCCAACTCAGGCCCCATGCCGCGCTCGTCGGAGAGCACATCCAGCAGCGCCTTGTCGCGATCGCCACCAATGGGGGTGTCCACCGAGGTGATCTTCTCGTTGAGTTTGAGCATGCGGTTCACATCGTCCACCGAACGATCCAGCGCGAAGGCGATATCCTCGGCGGTCGGTTCATGATCGAGACGGTGAGAGAGTTCGCGCGCGGTGCGCAGGTAAACGTTTAACTCTTTGACCACATGAATGGGCAGACGGATGGTGCGGGTCTGGTTCATGATGGCCCGCTCTATGGTCTGGCGGATCCACCAGGTGGCATAGGTAGAGAAACGGAAGCCGCGCTCGGGGTCGAACTTCTCGACCGCGCGGATAAGACCGAGGTTGCCCTCTTCGATGAGATCCAGCAGCACCAGGCCGCGGTTGTTGTAACGACGGGCAATTTTCACCACCAGTCGCAGGTTGGACTCGATCATGCGCTTGCGGGCGGCTTTGTCGCCCCGCAAGGCACGACGGGCGTAATAGACTTCCTCTTCGGCAGTGAGCAGCGGGGAGAAACCTATCTCCCCCAGATAGAGTTGCGTGGCATCCATCACCTTGTTCAGCTCAGGTGCCAGCAACTCATCGGAGATAATATCTTCCGCCTCGGCGGCTACCTCCTGCAACTCTTCTACTTCGTGAGATTCGGGTTCAGCGTCAAACTCTAACTCTGCATCCTGCATTACCAGTTGTTCTTGGCTCATGGTGTGTCTCCCTGACGTTACCAGAGTAAGACGGTCTCTCTGGGGTTAACGCTTTGGCAAATAGCTCATCGGATTGATCGACTTGCCTCTGTACCGGATCTCGAAATGCAATCGCACATCCGGCGCGTCCGTGCTACCCATGTTGGCAATGACCGAGCCCCCCTTGACGCTGTCCCCTTCCTTCACCCGCAACTCGTCGTTGTGTGCGTAAGCGGAGAGATAGTCATCATCATGCTTGAGGATAATCAGCTTGCCGTACCCCCTTAAAGCACTGCCAGCGTATACCACTTTACCGCTGCTGGCGGCGTAGACGGGTTGCCCCTTCTGGCCGGCTATGTCGATCCCCTTGTTACCCTGTTCTGCAACAGAGAACCCCTCGACAATCCGGCCTTTTGCGGGCCAGTGCCAAGCAAGTCTCGACTGGGAGTTGTTTGTTTTTTGTTCTTTGACCTGAGCGTATTCCTTCGGTGCTGCCGGAGCAACGGATTTCTGAGAGATGAACGGCGTGGTCTGACCAGATCCACTCGGCTCGGCCAACGGACGCGGACCGCTGCTCGGACGGCTCACGGCCACCGGCGTCACGGTTGCCGGACGAGTCGCAGCCACCATCTGGGTCGAACCGCCGCCTGCGGTCTGGACATTGAGCACCTGACCCGGTTGCAGCGCATAGGGGGCGCTCAGGTTGTTGCTCTGGGCCAGCGCCTGCGGCGTCATGCCGAACTGGCGGCCGATGCTGCTCAGGGTATCGCCGCGGCGCACCTCATAGGTACCGGCACTGCGGCTGCTGCCAACACTGGCGCTGGAACCATCGAGCCGCAGTCGCTGCCCCGGATAGATGTTGTAGGGCGGGCTGATGTTGTTGAGGCTGGCCAGCGAGGGCACATCGTTGCCGGAGTTGAAGGCGATGGAGTAGAGGGTATCGCCCCGCTTCACCACATAGCTGCCGCCCTGAATGGGGGCGCTGACCTGGGCACCGCTTTGGCGAGCCGGAATGGTCGAGACAAACTGCCCCTCATCAACACCATCTACCGGAGCTGCATTTTTACTGGAGGAGCAGGCAAGCAGCAGCCATGACAACACCACGACACTGCTTCCTTGCCAAATACGCGAACGCATAATGGATCCTTAACGACTAAACCAGAAATAGGCCACCACGGCCAGACCAATACAGAGCCAACCGAGCACATCTACGTAGTGCATCAGTTTGCGTTCCATCTTCTCGCCACCCCAGCGCATCAGGCCCGCAACCAGGAAAAAGCGCATGCCACGACCGATGAGGGAGGTGATGATGAAGGGCAGCAGAGCCATTTGCAACAACCCTGCCGTCACGGTAAACACCTTGTAGGGGATAGGAGTGAAGCTGGCAATGAAAATGACCCAGATCCCCCACTGCTCAAACCAGTTGCGAGCGATCTCGATCTTGTCCTGATAGCCCACAGACTCCACCAGTGGCAGCACGATCGGATCCCACAGCGCATAGCCAAGGGCATAGCCAAACAGGGCGCCCAGCACAGAGAAGACGGTAGCCAGCGTGGCGTAGTGCCATGCCTTGTGGGGCTTGGCGAGCGCCATCGGCGCCAGCATCACATCCACCGGGATCGGCCAGAATACCGACTCGATGAAAGCGGTGATGGAGAGATACCAGGGGGCATGCTTGTGGCGAGCCCACTGCATCACCAGTACGTACAAACGGGAAAACAACTTCACTCAACATCTCCGTCAATCAGGGGAACAAAACGTACCGGCTCCAGAATACGGCTGGTCAGCTGGGATCCGGATCGTTCGATCAGTTGCAGGGTCTGCTGGCTGTCGCCCACCGGCAATACCAGCCGACCGCCATCGGCCAGCTGATCGGTGAGCGCCGTCGGGATCTCGCTCGCCGCCGCCGTCACCAGAATGGCGTCGTAAGGCCCCTTGTTGGGCCATCCCAGCCAGCCATTACCGTGCTTGGCAGAAACATTGTGCAGATCAAGCTGGCGCAGCCGGCGTCTTGCCTGGAACTGCAGCGACTTGATCCGCTCCACGGTATAAACGTGCTCCACCAGATGGGCGAGGATCGCCGTCTGGTAACCGGAGCCAGTGCCAATCTCCAGCACGTGGGCCGGATCATTTTGCATCAGCAGTTCAGTCATTCGCGCCACCATGTAGGGCTGCGAAATGGTCTGGCCATGGCCAATGGGCAAGGCGGTGTTGTCCCACGCCTTGTGGGCCATGGCCTCATCCACGAATAGCTGGCGCGGCACTTTCGCGATGGTCGCCAGCACGCGAAAATCGCGAATATCCTGCGCAATGAGCTGATTTAACAGGCGCTGTACTATCACACCCTCATCCCTGCAGATCTAACCAGGCCCCCAGACCAGCGAGACTGTCGTAGGCAGTCATGTCAATGGTCAGGGGAGTTATCGAGACATAGCCCTGCTCGATGGCGGCAAAGTCGGTTCCTTCTCCTGCATCCTGCTTGTCTCCGGGAGGACCAATCCAGTAGATGGGCTGACCACGGGGATCCTCGGTGCGGATCACCGACTCCGCCCGATGGCGATTGCCAAGGCGGGTGGTCTTGATCCCCTTGATCTGCTCGAGGGGCAGGTCAGGTACGTTCACATTGAGGATCTGATCCGCTGGCAGGGGGTGCTTCATCAACCCCTTCACCAGCAGGGCCGCATAGTGGGCCGCCGTGGCGAAATGGGTCTTGCCCACCAGCGAGATGGCGAGGGAGGGATAGCCAAGGTGGCGCCCTTCGGTCGCAGCCGCCACCGTGCCGGAGTAGAGGACATCATCCCCCAGATTGGCACCGTGGTTGATGCCGGCCACCACCATGTCAGGCTCGGGGCGCACCAGCTCGTTGACCGAGAGGTGGACGCAGTCGGTCGGCGTCCCCTTCACCGCATAGCTCTCGATCCCATTAAAGCTGGTTTCGCTGATGCGGGTGACCCGCAGCGGCACCTCCAGCGTCAGGGAGTGACTCGCGCCGCTGCGGTTGCGATCCGGTGCCACCACCACGACCTCGCCGCAGGCGCGCAACGCCTCGCTGAGGGCACGGATACCCTCGGCATGCACACCATCGTCATTACTGACCAGAATTCGCATCGGTCTGATTCCTGAAACCGTGATCGGCCTCTTCGGCCTGCATTAACTCGCGCACCACGCTGGTGGCAAAGGCGCCCGCCGGCAGGAAGAAGGAGAGGGTCAGCGCCTCGCCTTCCAGTTGCCAGCTCATCTGCTCCGGCTTGAGCAGCAGCGGGCGGCGATCCTGATCCAGCCCCGCCTTCTCCAGTCCGTCACACCAGTCGCTGTAAGCCGCCAGTACGCCCTGCTCGAACTCGGCAGCGGCCCCCTGGCTGGCCAGCCGGCCACGCCCCCACTGGGGGGCGGTGAGCTGCACGTCGCCGGAGGCGAGACGCGCTTCCAGCTCGGGGGTCACGCTCTCTTCACTGAAGATGGAGTGGCTACCCTTGAGCATCACGCAGTCACCGGCCAGCAGCTGATGGGCCAGGCCTTGCTCGATACGGGCGCTGACGATGGCATTGAACAGCATGCTGCGCGCGGCAGAGAGGTAGAGAGAGCGCTTGTTGCGATCCTTGATCCGCTTGCCGGCAAACATCGCCTTGGCGGCTTCCAGGTTGTTGCCTTCGCGGCCGAAACGCTGCTCGCCGTAGTAGTTGGGCACGCCCTGGGCAGCGATAGCCTGCAGGCGGGACTCCAGCCCGTCGGCCTGCTCCAGACCGGTGAGACGCAGGGTGAAGTGGTTGCCCTTGAGATAGCCGACCCGCAGCTTCTTGTTGTGGCGTTTCACCTCCAGGAGCCGGATGCTGTCGCTCTCGATGACGGAGAGGTCCGGCTCAGCCTTGCCCGGCAGGTGAATGCCGAACCACTGCTCGGTCACTGCGTGGCGATCCTTCAGGCCCGCCCAGGTCACCGCATTGCGGTTGACCCCGGCGGCATCGGCCAGCAGGCCGGCCACCCAGGCGGTGTTCTCGCCGGTTTTACGCACCCGGACGAAGATGTGCTCACCCTCGCCACAGGGCACAAACCCGAGATCTTCGTTAACCACGAAGTCGGCGGCCTCGGCCTTGAGGATACCGCGGGCGGTGGGCGCCCCGTGCAGATAGGCAAGTTGTTCCAGCATTATTGTTTCACCAACAGGACGACGGCTTCGGTGGCGATCCCTTCCTTGCGCCCCGTAAAACCCAGTTTTTCGGTGGTGGTCGCCTTGACGTTCACCCGGTTCAAATCACATTGCAGATCGGCAGCCAGCACGGCGCACATGGCCTCGATATGGGGCGCCATCTTGGGGGCTTGAGCGATGATGGTCACATCCAGATTGCCGATGGCATACCCTGCGCGCTGCACGCGGGCGAAGACATCCCGCAGCAGGATACGGCTGTCGATCCCCTTGAATTCGGCGGCGGTATCGGGGAAGTGGCGGCCGATGTCACCGGCACCGATGGCGCCCAGCAGGGCATCGCTCACCGCGTGCAGCACTACGTCACCATCGGAGTGGGCGATCAGCCCCTGCTCGTAGGGAACCGGCACCCCGCCCAGCATGCAGGGGCCAACCCCACCAAATTTGTGTACGTCAAAACCATGTCCAATCCGGATCATGCTCGCTCCTTGTTCGGCCTGTCTGTTCAGACCTCTTTGTTCTGATAGGTGGGCTTATGCCTGCTGGCTTAAAAACAGTCCCGCCAAAGAGAGATCCTCCGGCCGGGTCACCTTGATGTTGTCGGCGCGCCCCTCCACCATCCGCACCGAAAATCCGGCGCGCTCCATGGCGGAGGCCTCATCGGTAATGGTGGCACCGAGCGCCAACCCCTCTTCCAGCGCCCGTCTGAGGGGGCCGGTGGGGAACATCTGCGGCGTCAGGGCATGCCAGAGCTGCTCGCGCTCGACGGTGGCAATGATATTGCCGGCCGCATCGGAGCGCTTCATGGTATCGCGCACCCGGCTGCCGAGGATGGCGCCACCGCTTGTCATGGCGGTGGCAATCAGGGCGTCGAGATCGCCGTGGGTCAGACAGGGGCGGGCCGCATCGTGCACCAGCACCCACTCCCCTTGCGCCACATGGAGGGCGTTGAGGACGGAAAAGGCGCGCTCGGCGCCCCCCTCGACCCGCAGGATCCGCTCATCCTGCGCCAGCGGGAGGGTATCAAACCAGCGGTCATGGGGCGCCAGCGCCACGATCACCTGCCCGATGGCGGGGTGTGTAAGCAGCCGCTCCAGGGTGTGCTCGAGAATGGTCTTGCCCGCCAGTTGCAGGTACTGCTTGGGGCACTCGGCCCCCATCCGGCTGCCAATGCCGGCGGCCGGCACGATCGCCGTCAGGGCGGGGGTGCGGCTCGCATCAGTCATCGTAAGGGGCATCCGCTGGCACATTCTCTTTTTCTTTCTCTTTGGGGATGATCCGGTAGAAGGTCTCGCCCTGCTTGATGTAGCCCAGATCGTTGCGCGACAGCTCCTCGATGGCCTCAAGGCCAGAGGTGAGATCGTCGATCTCGCGATAAATCAGGTCGTTGCGATCCTTGAGGCTCTGGTTGTCCCGCTGCTGCTGCGAGATGGCCTCCGACAGACTCTGATAGTCGGACAGCCCGTTCTTCCCCAGCCAGAGGTCATATTGCAAACCTCCCAGCAGGAGGATCAGGATCAGGGTGAATAGGCGCATGCACTAGGTCTCCTTCAAGCGGCCTAGTGTCCCATATTCGGTGCAAAGACAAAAGAAAGCCAATACCCCGAAGGGGCCGGGCAAGCAGAAAAAAGTGCCCAAAGGTGAGTCAGATAGCGCAAAACCCCGCCAAACCGGCGCAAGGATTGACCAGTGTGGTCAAGATGCGCCGGGGCGGGGTTGATTGTCAGAACAGCGATGCCGCTATCAGTTGACGGCGACCGGCTCCCCTTCCAGCTCGGCCGGTGTGTTGTACTCCTCTTCGGCCTCGTGGAAACGCTCCAGCATCGCTTTTGAGGGCGCTTCGCCCAGCAGACTGCCCACTACGATGGCCAGCAACGCGAACAGGAAGCCCGGAATGATCTCATACAGCCCCAGCCAACCGAACTGTTTCCAGACGATCACTGTGATGGCGCCCACCAACATGCCGGCCAGCGCGCCATTGCGGGTCATTCGCGGCCAGAGCACGGAGAGCAGCACCACAGGGCCAAACGCGGCACCAAAACCGGCCCAGGCGTAACTCACCAATCCAAGCACCCGGTTTTCCGGATTCATGGCGACGGCGATGGCGATCAGGGCGATGGCCAGCACCATCAGACGCCCTACCCACACCAGCTCGCGCTGGGAGGCGTTCTTGCGCAGGAACGGCTTGTAGAGATCCTCGGTGATGGCGCTGGAGCAGACCAGTAATTGACAACTTAGAGTGCTCATTACTGCCGCCAGAATGGCCGAGAGCAGTACCCCGGCGATCCAGGGGTTGAACAGGATCTTGGAGAGCTCGATAAAGACCCGCTCCGGGTTGCCGGTGACACCGCCCGCTACTTCCGGGAAACGGGAAAAGTAGGCCAGACCGAAGAAGCCGATGGCCACCGCGCCGCCCAGGCAGAAGATCATCCAGGTCATGCTGATGCGACGGGCATTGGCCATGGAGTGATGGGAGTCCGCCGCCATGAAGCGGGCCAGAATATGCGGCTGACCGAAGTAACCGAGCCCCCACGCCATTAGGGAGATGATGGCGATAACGTCCAGATTCTTGAACATGTCGAGGTTGCTGGCGCTCTTGGCGGCCACCTCGATCATGGCGCTGTCCACCCCGCCCACGGCGATGATGACGAACACCGGGGTGAGGATCAGGGCGAAGATCATCAGGGTCGCCTGCACCGTATCGGTCCAGCTCACCGCGAGGAAGCCACCGAAGAAGGTGTAGGTGATGGTAGCGGCGGCACCGACCCAGAGGGCGGTGTTGTAATCCATGCCGAAGGTGCTCTCGAACAGGCGGGCACCGGCCACCACGCCGGAGGCACAGTAGATGGTGAAGAAGAGCAGGATCACCAGCGCCGAGAGAATGCGCAGCACCTTGCTGTGATCTTCAAAGCGGTAGGTGAAGTAGTCTGGCAGGGTCAGGGCGTTGCGATTCTTCTCGGTATGAACGCGCAGGCGGCCTGCTACCCAGCGCCAGTTGAGGTAGGCACCGATGACCAGACCGATGGCGATCCAGCTCTCGGAGATGCCGCTGATGAAGATGGCGCCGGGCAAGCCCATCAGCAGCCATCCGCTCATGTCGGAGGCGCCGGCGGAGAGGGCGGTGACCCAGCTCCCCATCCGGCGGCCGCCAAGGATGTAGTCGTCAAAGTTGCGGGTGGCGCGATAGGCAACAAAGCCGATCAGTACCATCCCGAGGATGTACACCAGGAAGGTGATTAACATGGGTGTGCTAGCTGTCATGCAAAACTCCGTTTTGTGTCATTTTCTGCCCGCTCTGGTGACGGGCTCGTCCCTAAAAAACCGGCCTAGCTTAATCAGCCATGTTCATCTGCTCAATCACTTTGTTAACAAACACAGAACACAATAAAAACGTTCAAGTATCCAATTTGCTGCGGCATCAAGAGGATGGTGCCCGTTTTCCTGCCGAGATCGTGGCGGCCATGTCACCACCATGGCTGCTATTGAGCGTTATGTTTTCACATTTTGTTACTATCCATTTTTTACAAGCCTGCGCCCCGCACTTACACTCCCCGCCCTGTCTCATCACACCAGCCAGAGGTAGGCACCATGTCATCTCATCTGTCACATCTGTGCATCCTTGCCCGCCGTCTTCATCCGGTAGAGGAGTCGGACCATCTCGTCAGACGGGTCAAATTCGTTGGTCGCCTCTGGCTGCATCCGGGCGCCCGTGCTCTCTATCGGCAGCAGAAGACGCTGCCACTGCTGGCACAAGCGATTACGACCTTCCCCGATATTCTGGAAAAACCCATTCACCCCTATCGCCACAAAGGGCTGCGCGCCGGGCTTATCAGCGGCCACTACCAGCAGCTGGCACGTCAGCTGCCCAAGGCGCAACAACTGGCAATCTACAGCGGGCGCGGCCTGCTGCTGGCCCAGTGGCAGAGCGACAAGCTGACGGCACCGCTGACCCTGCAACTGGATTACCAAACCCACATGGGCAAAGAGGGGGAGATGAGCCTGACCCTCAAACTTGGCGAGTCGGCACTCTACTTCATGGCGCTTAATCTGCGCAGCGAGCCGCAACCCACGCTGGAGGTCTGCTCGTTGCAAGGGGGCAGGGGACTGAGTGAGGAGATCAAGCTGGTCACCAAGGCGTGCGGCGGCCTGCGCCCCATGTCCTTGCTGGTCTACATGGCTGCCGAGCTGGCCCGGGGTTTGGCGTGCAAGAGCCTGCTCGGGATCCGCACCCAGAGCCACATCTATCAGTGCAGCAAGCGCACCGCCAGCCGGGTCAAATTCGATCTGGATGGTCTGTGGCAAGAGCATCAGGGCAAGGTCGTGAATGAACTCTGGATGAGCCTGCCGCTACAGATACCGCGCAAGACGCTGGAGGAGATCCCCTCCCGCAAACGGGCCAGCTACAAGGCGCGCTACCAGATGCTCGATCAGCTTGCCGGCGCGTTGCACGATAATCTGCGCCGCAGCTAATCCGGCTCCTGACAAGGTCACAAAAGAGAAAGGGCGAGCAGCATGCTGTTCGCCCTTTTTTGTGGCCGATGGCCGGGATTAGCCGTTGATGGCGAGTGGCATGCCGCTGCGCTGCTCCAGCGCCTGCTTCACCAGTTGGGAGTCGCTGTCGGCGTGGGCAATGAAGCGGGTCACCGCCGGAGTCATCGGCAGCGGTGCCGGCAGGCTGGAGTTGAACTCTTCCTGGCTGCGAGAGAGCGGCTGATGTACTTCCAGATAGCGGCGACCATCCGGCTCGACAGAAGCCTTGAGCGGCTGGTTGATGAACTGGACGCGGGTACCGACCGGTACCTTCTTGAACAGGTACTCGATGTCATCGTTGCGCAGACGCACACAGCCGTGGCTCACCCGCAGGCCGATACCGAAGCTGGCGTTGGTGCCGTGGATGGCGTACATCTTGCCGATATAGAGGGCAAACAGACCCATGGGGTTGTCCGGGCCTGCCGGCCATACTGCAGGCAGGCTCTCGCCACGGGCGGCATACTCGGCATGCATCTTGGCCGTCGGGGTCCAGGTCGGGCCCGCTTTCTTGCGCTGCACGCTAGTCACCCAGTTCTCCGGGGTGTCGGTACCGAGCTGGCCGATGCCGATGGGCAGCACTTCCACCACCTTCTTGCCTTTCGGGTAGTAGTAGAGGCGCATTTCGGCCACGTTCAGCACGATCCCTTCCCGTGGCGCATCCGGCAGGATCAGCTGATGAGGGATCACCAGCTTCTCGCCGGTCTGCACCAACAGGGGATCAGCCTTGGGGTTGGCTTCGATCATGTTGGTCAGCCCCAGCTGGAATTTGGCCGCAATGGCCTCCAGCGGCTGGCCGTTCTCTTCGGCCGGGACCACGTATTCCAGATTTTCCCCCACCAGACGGCTGTTGGCCGCAGGCAGAGCATATTCAACAGCGAAAACCGGCGCAGCGGTCAGCAGCAGGCTGTAGCAGAGTGTTGCCACACTATTGCGAAGGAGCTTCATAACTTTCCCATGATAATGACTGAGTTGACATCTCTGGGCTGACAGCTGATCAGACAAGGATCAGGGGCGCGAAGAGAAGGCCGCCATTTTTCTCTTCTGCTGACCAAATTTCAACTGACAAGTGGTGGCGAGTCGTCGATTAATATCGCTTTTTTATCCGCCAGCGGCACTTGTCGGTCGTCCGCTTATCCCTGCTGCCAGAAGCGCATATCGTATCCTGTGGGAGATTGGTGCAACCGCAGATGAAATTGCTCGATGATGGCGAAAATGTGGTCGAAAATATCGGCCTGGATCCCTTCGTACTCGGCCCATGCCGTGGTCGCAGTGAAGCAGTAAATCTCCAGCGGCAAGCCATCTGAGGTGGGAGCCAGCTGGCGCACCATCAGGGTCATATCCTGGCGAATGCCGGGGTGGGCACGCAGGTAGGCATCCAGATAGGCGCGCAGGGTGCCGAGGTTGGTGAGGTGACGACCGTTGATGGGGCAGTTCAGGGCATCGCTCAACTGCTGGTTGTAGGCACTCAACTCCTGCTCCTTGCGGCTGAGATAGGGTGCCAGCAACTGGGCCTGCTTGAGCTGCAACTGCTCCTCGGCAGTCAGAAAACACACGCTGGTCATGTCGATGTTGACGCTGCGCTTGATGCGGCGGCCGCCTGATTCGGTCATCCCCTGCCAATTCTTGAAAGAATCCGAGATCAGGGCATAGGTGGGAATGGTGGTGATGGTCTTGTCCCAGTTCGATACCTTGACCGTGGTGAGGCCGATATCGGTCACCTCGCCATCGGCGCCGTACTTGTCCATCTGCAGCCAGTCACCGACGCTCAGCATCCGATTGGCAGAGAGCTGGATCCCCGCCACCAGCCCGAGGATAGGGTCCTTGAACACCAGCATCAGGACTGCGGTCATGGCCCCCAGACCGCTGAACAGGAACAGTGGCGACTTGCCGAGCAGCAGGGCGATCATCAGGATGCCCACCAGAATGCTGCCTACCAGCTTGGCCCCCTGAAAGATGCCGCGCAGAGGCAAGTCCCGGCCAAGGCGAGTGTAACGGCTCACCGACAACACGCAATCGAGCAGGGCGAAGAAGGCCAGCAGCAGGAACAGTAAAATCCAGAGCTGAGCCACCATCTCGATAAGCTTCAGGCTGTCGGAGTTGCGCGGTAGCCAGATCTCCGCCTGCGCCAGCAACACGGCGCCCTGAAAAACGAAGGCAAGCCGGTAAAAGAGGCGCTGTTGCAGTTGGGGCGGCAGCCACACCTGCTTGGCCCTGCCGAGGATGCCTACCAGCCGCACCAGCAAGAAGCGATGCAGCATCATATGTAGCAGCAGCGAGGTGACGAGGATGAAACCGAGCGCGATGACCAGCCCCATCAGGCCGGTGACCTCCACCCCGAGACCCGACAACCAGTTAAAAAACGCCTCTTTCATTGCTCTCTCCCGAACCGGGCAGCCCACTGGCTGCAAAAACAGTGGTGGTCAGGGTACCGCGCCTCTCTCCCATGTCAAATTGCGGCGCTACAAACGACAACGCCCGGCACAGGCCGGGCGTTGTTTCACAGCAAGGCTGACTTAGCAGACCAGGCTCAGGGCATCGCGGGCGATGACCAGCTCTTCGTTGGTCGGGATCACCATGGCGCAACGGCTGTCGGCGGTGGTGATGCGGCCTTCGCCACCCAGTACGGCAGCGTTGTTCGCCTCTTTGTCCACCTTGAAGCCGAACAGGGCCAGACGCGCCAGCACCATCTCGCGCACCATGGCGGCGTTTTCACCGATACCGCCGGTGAAAACCACGGCGTCCAGACGACCGTCCATCGCAGCAGCATAGGCGCCGACATACTTGGCGACGCGGTAGGTGAAGACATCCAGCGCACGCTTGGCACCCGCGTCGGTGGCGTAGTTGCTGGTGACGTAGCGGCAGTCGCTGCTCGCTTCAGTCATCCCCAGCAGACCGGACTCACGGGTCAGGGTGCGGTTGATGTCGTCCACGCTGTAACCGAGCTGGTCGTGCATGAAGAAGACCACGGCCGGATCGATGTCGCCACAACGGGTACCCATCGCCAGACCTTCCAGCGGAGTCAGACCCATGGAGGTGTCAACGGATTCGCCATTCTTGATGGCGCAGACGGAAGCACCGTTGCCCAGGTGGCAGTTGATGATGTTCAGTTCGTTCAGCGGCTTGCCCAGCTCTTTGGCCGCCTCTTCCGCGATGTAGCGGTGGGAGGTGCCGTGCGCGCCGTAACGACGGATGCCGTGCTCGCTGTAGAGCTTGTAAGGCAGCGCGTAGAGGTAGGCCTCCTGCGGCAGAGTCTGGTGGAACGCGGTGTCGAACACGGCCACGTTCTTGTCAGCCAGTTGTGGGAACACCTTGAGTGCGGCACGGATACCGATCAGGTGCGCCGGGTTGTGCAGCGGGGCGAACGGGATGGCGGCTTCGATGCCGGCGATCACGCTGTCATCGATGCGCACGGAGCGGGAGAACTGCTCGCCACCGTGTACGATGCGATGGCCGATGGCCACCAGCTGACCGGCCAGAGACGGATCCTGCGGCAGGATGTGACCCACGATGTGGTCGAGCGCTTCCTGGTGAGCTGCTCCCGCTCCCAGCATGGCTTCGCCCTTGACCCCGTGGAGTTTCCATTTGATACGTGCATCATCCAGATTGAAGCATTCGGCCAGGCCGGACAGCATGTCCTCACCTGTTTCGGCGTCCATTACGGCAAATTTCAGGGAAGAGCTACCGCAGTTAAGGATCAGTACCAACTTGCTCATTTTCTACATCTTCCTGTGCTTCGGCTTTATGCCGACAGTGTCGAGTCATCCAAAAGAGGATGGGATTCCCCTGCCGGGGGCTTATGGTCGCTGGAGGGTGCGTCCAATTTTTCAATTCTTTGGAGTTTCAACGCATTAAATGGTGCGTAGTACTCGTTTCAATTCTTGCCAGTCTCAACGCATCACAGGTGCGTAACACTCGCTTCAATCCATGGCGGGGCAAGCGGCCCTGCCGTGATCGGGTCTATGACAGCCAAGGATAGAGCTTAGCAGCTGGCCAGCAGATCCCGGTGAACCTTGACCACCAGCTTCTTCACCTTGGCGGGCTGGTTGAAGGTACAGAGCGGGCGGTGCAGCTCGCCCGGCCAGAAGATGGCGAAATCGCCCGGTTGCAGTGCCAGATAGCTGGTCTGCTCATCATCGACAAACCAGAGGTCGGGATGGGGATGGTCAGCCCCTTCATCTGCATACCCATGGGGCCCGACACCGATCCACTCTTCGCCTGCCAGCAGCAGCTGGATATCGAGATAATCGCGGTGGAACTCGCCACGGCGATCCGCGGCTGGCTCGGTCAGATCCTCGCTCACCAGGCAGAACAGCTTGAGGCCGTCGATCTCGGTTTTGCCGAGCGGAGCGTCACCCCAGTGAGCCACGCTCTTCACCACCTCGGCCATGATGCGATCCAGCGGGGCGGGCAGCAGCGTCCGCTGCAGGGTGTTCAGGCTACCGGTGATCATGGTGCGAGCATCTTCCTGTTAGGTATATCTGGGCGGCATCTTTGCCAGCCAATGAAAAAGGACCTGTGACAGGTCCTTCAATAATGCCGTCTGCAATCCGTGCAAACCGGTTTAGAGCTTTTGCTCATGTTCAGCTATATGGGCACTGTTACACACTCGTCAGCACCTTGCCAAGAGAGATAATCCCATTTTCATAGTGATCGTACCAGCTGAAACCATATTATTCACCACCCTTTCCCCCTCGACTTTGACCAGACGCAAAAACGGGCGCATCAGCGCCCGTTTTTTCGCGAAACCGTTTAACAGCAGGTTTCATTCAAGCCTTGCCGGCGTTTTCCACCGGTTTGGCGTACATGGCGCGCCAGATTGCCTTGTGCTCTTGTGGCACCTCTGACTGACGGGTCAGGAAGGCCGCCTGCTCGATAGTGTTGGCCTTGCCGGAGACATCGGCCGCCAGATAGTTGCTCGGGAAGAGGCGGTAGCTGCGCCAGATCGCCTTGTCGATCAGTGCCGCCAGCTCGTCCGGATCGCTGAAGCCCTCGGTAATCGGCGCACCGAAAGAGACGTGAACCCGCCCCTTCATGCCGACGATGCCGGCAACGATGCTCTCGATATCCTCAAACTCGCCCTTCTCGTAGCTGCCGTTGACCGACTTCTCGTAGAGCTCGCGCGCCTTCGCCTTGTCGGTGGGGTCCAGCTCGTAGCTGATGCTGACCGGCACGATATTGAGGCTGCGCATGTAGTCGACGAAGTCGATCTTCTGCTTCTTGCCGTCGACGTAGAACATCTTGAGGATGGCGGGATCTGTCTTGTCATCGCCATTCTTGGCGCGCCCTTCCTTCTGGGCGATCCAGATGGAGTGACCTTCGTGGACCGAGTTGCCGATATAGGCAGAGAGCTCGCCCAGCGCCTTCATCATCTCCCGCGGCCCCTTGGCGGAGCGTTTGACGATAAAGCTCTTGTTGAGTTTCATCAGCTCGGTGGCGCAGGGTTTGCGCAGCAGATTGTCACCGATGGCGATGCGCACGGTATCGAAGCCGTGGGTATGCAGCCCCCAGTTGACGAACGCCGGGTCCATGGCGATGTCCCTGTGGTTGGAGACAAACAGATAACCCTGCTCTTTCTTCAGATGCTCGATCCCGGAGAAGGTCACCCCCTTGGTGGAGGTGGCGATCATGCGGGACATGTACCGTGTGACTCCCATCTGGACCTGATGCACTGTGGTCACTTTTGACCATTTGTGGCGCAGGAACTGGCGGATCATCGGGCGAATGGCCCAGCCCAGCCAGCTCATCAGGGAACCGAAACGATACTTGGCGATGGCGCCGATAAATTCATCATCCTGGATCAGCCGTTCGATGGCTGCCGGCACTTCTTCATCGCGGTAGGGGCGAATATCCGCGAATCTGTCTACTTCAGTCACAATGTCAGCCTTGCATGCTAGGAAACCGCAGCCAACCCGCGTTGGCCGGGGAAAATTCAGGGCGCAATTTTACACGCTTTTATGGCAAGGGGTATGTGACAAGCAAGAATAGTGAGATCTGACCAGTTTATTAATCGGATGCCAGTGCCAGCGCGACGGCCGCCTCGGCATGGATGGCGGTGGTGTCGTAGAGCGGCACGGCCGCCTGCGCCTCCCCAATCAGCAGGGCAATCTCGGTGCAACCGAGGATCACCGCCTCGGCGCCGGCAGCAGCCAGCCCGGCAATAATGGCCAGATACTCGGCGCGCGATGCGTCGCAGATCTCCCCCAGACAGAGTTCGTCATAAATGATGCGATGGACCCGCTCCCGCTCTGCCTCGGCAGGCACCAGCACCGCCAACCCGAAGCGCTCCTGCAAGCGTCCCTTGTAGAAATCCTGCTCCATGGTGAAGCGGGTGCCGAGCAGGCCGACCCGTTTTATCCCGTCCGCTTGCAAGCGGCGCGCGGTGGCATCGGCGATATGCAGCAGCGGGATGTCGATGGCCGCCTCGATCTCGGGGGCGACCTTGTGCATGGTGTTGGTGCCGATCAGCAAGAAATCGGCGCCACCGGCCTGGATAGCCTGCGCCTCCGCCGCCAGCAGGCGGGCAGTGGCGGCCCAGTCACCGACATGCTGCAGCCGCTCTATCTCGGCAAAGTCGACGCTATTGAGCAGCACCCGCGCCGAGTGCAAGCCACCGAGCTTGGCCCGCACCCCGCGGTTGAGCGCCTGATAGTAGCTGACCGTGGACTCCCAGCTCATGCCACCCAGCAGACCGATACATTTCATAACAGCTCCTTTCATCCCAAGGTAAAGCAGTGCCACGCCACCTTGCAGGCAAGGCAACAGGGGCGAGATAAAAAAGGCCCCGCAGGGCCAACAAGACAGCCGGTAAAGGCCGGGTCAACCCCGGGCTAAATCCAGATCATCAGCACGCAGGCCGCCGTGGCGATCCCCATGCCGAGGTTAAAACGGCGCCAGCCCCGGCCGGTGCGGATAAGACGGCGCACCTGGGCGCCGAACAGTACCCAGAAAGCACCGGTATAGAGGCCGGTCACAAAGAAGATGGCGAGCACCCAGATGGCGGATGGCCAGTAAGCCTCTCCCGCCAGGGTGAAACCGCTGATGGCGGAGAGTGCCATCATCCACGCCTTGGGGTTGAGCAGTTGCAGCATGGCCCCCTGATGGGCGGGAATAAGCGGCCGATTGCCTTCTGCCGGGCCGCTGGCGGTCGCCACCTTCCACGCCAGCCAGAGCAGGTAGGCCGAGCCGATCAGCTTGAGCCCGTCGTGCAGCAGCGGCACCTTGTCAAAGATCACCCCGAGCCCCAGCGCCATGGCGAGGATCATCAGGTTGATCCCCCCGACCACCCCCACCAGCAGCGGCAGCGTGCGGCGAAATCCCTGCGCCGCCCCGGCGCTGGTGAGCAGCATATTGTTTGGCCCCGGCGTACCGCAGGTGACCAGTGCAAACCCCGCGAGGGGCAGTAACCAGTTCAGATCCATCTCAACCTCGTTCAGACCACATATCGGACTGCCTGCCAGACAATCCGCCAGATAAAGCAGCCCACCAATATGCAGAAGCGACAGCCCGACCACAAGGAGAAAGCGGGTGGGAAAAGTCTCAATACCAGAGCATCACCACGCAGAGGGCGGTGAGCAGGCCGAGGGATCCGTTGAGCCGCCGCCAGCCGCGATCAGAGCTTATCCAGTTGCTCAGCTGATGGCCGAACAGCACCCAGACAAAGCAGACCGGCAGGGCCACCAGCACAAACACTGTCATCACCGCCAGCTGACTCGGCCAGTAACTGGCACCGGACAGGCTGAAGAGGCTGATGGCGGAGATCCCCATCATCCACGCCTTGGGATTGAGGAACTGAAAGCCCAGCCCCTCCAGCATGGTCAGCGGACGGGCGCGTCGGGCCGGATCCCCCGGCGCACCGGCCACCGCGATACGCCAGGCCAGCCACAGCAGATAGAGGCTGCCGAAGATCTGCAAACCGAGCCGCAGCAAGGGCCAGCGCTCGAACAGCGGATAGAGCCCCAGCGCCAGCACCAGTTGCAGCACCGGCTGCCCCAGCCCCACCCCGAGCAGATGGGGCAGGGTGCGGTGCACCCCGAAGTTGGCGCCGGAGGCCGTCAGCATCAGGTTGTTGGGCCCGGGCGTACCGCAGGTGAGTACGGCAAACCCGAACAGGGTGACATACCACTCCATCGTCATATTGTGACTCCTTACTTGCCACATTGTATCGATACAATATGTGCTATTTGATTGTTGTCAGGCTGAAATTCACGCTATGCTGGGAGCAAATTTGGATCAATGGATTTATTGTCACCATGACAATTTGGACCCCAGACCTTGCGGCCTTCGATGGCCCTCTCTACCTCAAGCTGGTCAAAGCGATCGAACAGGGGATCGCAAGCGGTGAGCTGCCCGCCCAAACCCGTCTGCCCACCCACCGCTCCCTGGCGGATCGCCTGGGCGTCACCGTCGGCACCGTCACCCGCGCCTACAGCGAGGCGGAGCGACGCGGCCTGCTGGCCGCCAGAGTGGGCCACGGCACCTGGGTCAAGGGGGTGAGCACGGATCCCGCCAATGAGTGGGTGATCCGCCAGGAGGAGGGGCACCGCATCGAGCTGTGGCAAAATCTGCCGGTGCAGCTCGATCGGGCGGCCATCATGCGCCCCATGCTGGGAGAAGTGGCGGACGGGGATCTCAACGCCCTGCTCGGCTACGACAAGGAGGCGGGACGGCCGGATCAGCGCCAGCAGTTCGTCGACTGGCTGACGGAGCAAGGAGTGGCCTGCAGTGAGGATCGCCTGCTGTTCAGCCACGGCGCCCAGCACGGCATCATGCTGGCGCTGCTGGCCACCCAGTGCGTGGGGGAGACCATCCTGTGCGAGGGGCTGAGCTACCCCGGTATGCTGGGCTGCGCCCGCCAGCTGAAGAATCAGGTGGTCGGGCTGGCGATGGACGAGGAGGGGCTGCTGCCCGAGGCGCTGGACGCCGCCTGCCGCACCCGCCGGGCCAAGCTGCTCTACCTCACCCCGACCCTGCAAAATCCCACCACCGCCATCATGTCGCTGGCACGGCGCGAGGCCATCGTCGCCGTTGCCCGCCGGCACGATCTGCTGATCATCGAGGATGACGTCAACGGCCTGCTGCCGGAGCCCCATCAGGTGCCGCTGGTCAATCTGGCGCCGGAGCGGGTCATCTATCTGGGCAGCCTGGCCAAGATCGCCTGCGGCGGCCTGCGGGTCGGCTTCGTGCTGACGCCTCCCGCCTTGCGCAGCGCCTTCGCCCAGACCATGCGGCTGTCGAGCTGGATGGTGAGCCCGCTGCTGATCGAGCTCGCCTGCAAAATGGTCAACCAGCGCCAGATCATGCCGCTGGTCGAGCAGCAGCGGGAGATCCTCAAACGTCGCGGCGAACTGCTGCGCCACCTGCTGCCCGCCGCCCGCTGGCAGCCGGGCAGCATGCACGCCTGGCTGCCGCTGCCGGAGCCCTGGCGCAGCCAGCAGTTCGCTGCCGCCGCCGATGCCCTTGACGTTGGCGTGGCGAGCGGGGAACACTTCGCTGCCGGTCAGTTTGCCGCCCCGCAAGGGGTTCGCCTGAGCCTGAGCCAGCCCGCCACCGACGCCCGGGTCGGCGAAGGGCTGGCCCGTCTGGCGCAACTGCTGCAGGGGACGCCCCCCAGCAATCCCCTGCTATAGTCAGGGCCCGTCGACCTGACCTTCACACCTCATCATTGCCAAGGAGATGCCGTGTCCCCCATCAGAGCCACCCTGCTGCTTGCCACCCTGTTGCTGGGTGGCTGCGCCTCGTCAACGACCCACCAGCAACTGGGGGCTGCGCTCAATGGACTGGAAGGGGAGTTGCAACGGCTGGAAGAGGAGCTGGCGGCGATGAACGGCCTGCATTATCAGAAGGCGATCGATGCTCCGCTCAGTTTGCGCCGCGCACTCGGGGCGCCACAGCCTACAACCGAGGGGCTGGTGCCGGTGGCCAGCAAGCTGGAGGATGGGCCGATCCTTCACTATCAATACCGACTGCCAGCGGGTATGGCGACCCTGCCCCAGGACAACCTCTGCCAGCGCTACGAGTTTGAGCTGCGCCATTTGGGCCGCCTCGGCAAGCTGGAATTAAGCTGGCAGGGGGAACAGGGCAAGGGGGCGCGCCTGATCCGCCAAAGCGACTGCCCCTATGCGGCGCAGGCCCGCCCTATGCCATAACCGAGAACAGCCATGTGATGCCCTTATCTGTCCGCACAACAGACGATTGGGCCTGCGTCAGACGGTGGGGTGCACGAACTGCAGCGGTTGCGCCACAAGACGCTGCTGGTCGAGACCCTGGTATTGCGACTCAAACATTGCCCCGTGTTTCTCAATCAATATGCCCGGCAGTACCCGCGTACCCTGCAGGGGATCCGCCGCCACCTGCAACCGCACCTCTTTGCCAGTAGCCCATCCCGCCTTATCGAGGGGCGACCCGAGTCGTCGTGATCTGAACAGCACACAGACCGCTGGCGTCAGCGGTGCTCTATCCGCGGCGTTCAACATAGAGAGAGGGGAGCCTTGGCTCCCCTCTCTCTATGTTTGCTCTGTCTCAGCGGGTGCAGTGAACGCCGGGTTCAACCCAGGGCGTCACTCTCCAGCGCTGCCTTGAGAAAATCCTTCCAGCTGATGATGCCGACCAGAGCGCCGTTTTCCAGCACCGGCA
>CAMFLW010000053.1 GCA_945957575.1 uncultured Aeromonas sp.
CATCGCACTCATAATGCGGGGGTCACAGGTTCGAATCCCGTCATAGCCACCATTAATATTGCGGAAGTGGCGAAATTGGTAGACGCACCAGATTTAGGTTCTGGCGCCCTAGGCGTGAGAGTTCGAGTCTCTCCTTCCGCACCATTAATAGCAGTACCAAACAGACCAGCTCACGCTGGTTTTTTTGTATCTGAAATTTGCCTCTCCCCAGTTTTTCTCTCGCTCCTCTATTAACCCATCTCCACGTTAATTCCCGTCCACATCACTCTTCACTGATTCCGAGCACGCCTTGCCACTCTTGTCTCCCGGCCATAAAAAAGCGGCCCGCAGGCCGCTGGTGCACACATTCATCATCCCGGTTATCAGAACGGGAAGAACCAGGGGATCGCTACCACGCTCACCGCCATCACCAACAGGGTGAATGGCACCCCGATACGGATAAAATCGGCAAACTTGTAGTTGCCCGGCCCCAGCACCAGGGTATTCACCGGTGACGAGACCGGCGTCATAAAAGCGGCCGAGGCGGCGATGGCAATGGTCATGGCAAACGGATAGGGCGAGACTCCCATCTGCTGGGCCGTGCCCAGTGCAATGGGCGCCATCAGCACAGCTGTCGCGGTGTTGGAGATAAAGAGCCCGATCACCGCACAGAGGGCAAACAGGCTGGCCAGCATGACCCGCGGCCCCATCTCCCCCACCGCATTGATCAGGCCACCGACGATCAGATCCACCCCGCCGGTTTTTTGCAGCGCCAGCGCAAAGGGGAGCATACCGACGATGAGGATCAGGGTCGGCCAGTGGATCGACTTGTAGGCACTCTCCATGTCGATGCAGCGAAACTTGCCCATCAGCAGACAGGCGATCAGCGCGGCAATCACGTTGGGCACCGGATCGGTCACCATCAGCAGGATCATCACTCCAAGACAGAAGAGGGCATGAATAGCCTGACTGCGGGCGGGGGCCATCTCGTCCACCTCTGCCGGCAGCCCCATCAGCAGAAAGTCGCGGCTATGGGTCTGCAACTGTCTGATGTGGCTCCAGTTCCCTACCACCAGCAGGGTATCCCCCATCTGCAGCGGCTCATCCACCAGCTTGCCTGCCAGTGCCTCACCGTCGCGGCGCAGCCCCACCACGCTCAGGCCATAGCTGGAGCGGAAGGTCACCTCACGCACGCTTTTACCCAGCAGCTTGGACTCAGGGATCAGCGACACCTCGGCCATCCCCACCTCCCGCGCCTGATCGGAGAAATACTCCCCGCGCAGGATCATGGGTTCAAGCCGCGCCTCGGTGCAAAACTCGCGAATGTCGATCTCGGGATCGGACATGTCGATCAGCAGCACATCCCTGGCCTGAAATTCACTGATCCCCGACACCGGCACCATCACCCGACGAAACTTGCGCCAGCGCTCTACCCCGATGACGTGGGCGCCATAGCGGGCGCGCAGTTGCAGCTCATCCAGGGTATGGCCAATCAGGGGAGAGTCGGGGTGCAGCGCCAGGCGGCGGGCCCGACCGGTCAGCCGATAATCGCGGATAAGATCGCGAAAAGTACGGCGCCCGCTCTGCTTGCTCTTGCCCTCCTCCCCCTCGCCCACCAGAGAGCCGCGCACCAGCAGCATGTAGAGGATGCCCAGCCCCAGGATCAGCAGGCCCATGGGGGTGAAATCGAAGAACCCGAAACCGTGAATGCCGTGACGCATCAGCTCGCTGTTGACCACCATGTTGGGCGGTGTCGCCACCAGCGTCATCATGCCGCTGATCAGCCCGGCAAAACCAAGGGGCATCATCAGGCGACCGGCCGGGATCCCCATCCGGTTCGCCACACTCAGCACCACCGGGATGAAAATGGCCACCACCCCGGTGCTGCTCATCACCGCCCCCAGCGTTGCCACCGCCACCATCAGCAGCACCAGCAGTTTGGTTTCGCTGCTGCCGGCCACCTTCACCAGCGCATCCCCCACCTGATAGGCGATACCGGTGCGCACCAACCCATCCCCGACCACGAACAGGGCGGCAATCAGAATAACGTTGGGATCGCTGAAGCCCGCCAGCGCCTCCGGCAGAGTGAGGGTGCCGCTCAGCACAAAGAGGATGATGATCAACAGGGCGACCACGTCCATCCGGACTTTATTGGTCATGAAGAGATAGATGGCCCCCGCCAGCAGAGAGAGCACCCAGACAAGCTCGGAATTCAATACAACCTCCTTTTATCACGTGATTCTCCTCCCGGAGAGTGGACTCTATCAGACCACAGTCATGAGGCTATGGTCTTGTTACATATCAATAAAGTCCGGCCAGCTATCGCACCACAACCCATCGGCGCTTGAATAGGCGGTCATCGGATTGGATTTCTTTGATATGGGCCAAGCACAGGGGGACAAAAGTCCTGCCAAGCAGTTGCCGCGCCGCCTAGAATGGCACCCTCGCACTACCTCCATGCCAAGGATCAGAAAATGAGCATATTCGAGCTGTTCAGCATCAATAACACCCTGGTGACCATTCCGCTGGGCGGCGGCTATGCCATGTCATGGATTGAAGCCATCGGCACCCTGTTCGGGCTGGCCTGTATCTGGTTCGCCAGTCAGGAGAAGACCATCAACTACCTGTTCGGTCTGATCAACGTCAGCCTGTTTGCCATCATCTTCTTCCAGATCCAGCTCTACGGACTGTTGATGCTGCAGCTGTTCTTCTTCTGCGCCAACGTCTACGGCTGGTACGCCTGGACCCGCCCGGCCAACGATCAGGGGGATACCCTGCAGATCCGCTGGCTCAGCAGATCCAAACTGATGGTGACCGCCGCCGTGAGCGTGCTGGCCATCGCTCTGCTGACCCGCTATATCGACCCGGTCTTCGCCACCCTGGCGCGCACCTCGGTCTCCCTGCTCAACCTGTTTGGTGCCAACCTTGCCATCCCCGAGCCATCCCCCGATGCCTTCCCGTTCTGGGATGCCAGCATGACGGTGCTCTCAGTGGTCGCCCAGATCCTGATGACCCGCAAATACGTGGAGAACTGGATCCTCTGGGTCGTCATCAACATCATCAGCATCGGTGTCTATGCCGCGCAGGGCGTTTACGCCATGTCGCTCGAATACCTGATCCTGCTGTTTATCGCCGCCAACGGCACCCGCCTCTGGGTGATTGCCGCCAAGCGCAAGCCACAAGGTCTATAAGCCATGAGTCTGTTACCCCATCTTCAGTGCCGCCCCGAGCAGATTGCCGAGCGGGTGGTACTGTGCGGCGACCCGGCCCGAGTCGATCGCATCGCCAGCCAGCTCGAACAGTGTGAAGTGCTGGGGCAAAACCGGGAGTTTCGCCTCATCAACGGCCGCTATCAGGGGCTGCCCATCACGGTCTGCAGCACCGGCATTGGCGGCGCCTCGGCCATCATAGCGCTGGAGGAGCTGGTGCAAGCCGGTGCCCACTCGCTTATTCGGGTCGGCTCCGCCGGTGCCCTGCAACACGACATCGGCCTTGGCGACCTTATCGTGGTGGAAGCGGCGGTACGCAATGAGGGCGCCTCGCAGGCCTATCTGCCCGCCGAGTACCCCGCCTGCGCCGATATCTGGCTGCAGGCCGCCTTGCTCAACCATGTGGCAACCGGCAGCCAGCCTCATTGGCACGGGCTGGTACGCTCCCACGACAGCTTCTATCGAGATGATGAGCAGGAGGTGTGCCGCTACTGGCATGCCCGTGGCGTACTGGGCGCTGACATGGAGACCGCCTCCCTACTGACGGTGGGTCGCCTGCGCAAGGTACGGGTCGCCGCCGTGCTCTGCAACGTAGTGCTGTTCGAGCAGGATGTGCAACAAGGGGTGGCGGATTACGCCAGCGCCGAACAGGCGATGATGGCCGGTGAGCAGCAAGCCATCGCGGCCGCCCTCCACGCTCTGGTGCAATAAAGCGCAAACCGTTAACTGCGGCACATCCGCTACCGTGCGGGCTGGTATCCGGCCCGCTCTCTTGCTAGCCTCATGGCCCTCGTCATCCGGTGCGACAGGTACGTCATGCAGCAACAGCCCTACCCCCTCGGCCGTTTTCACGCCGAACTCCAGCAGCTTGAACCCCGCTTTGCCGCGGCGCTCGACGCCTGCACCCTGTTTCTGCGCCGTTACCTGCCGGGCGAATTGATCATGCGGCAGGGGGAGCAGAGCGAGCAGCTCTATCTGGTCGAACATGGTCGGGTCTCCCTCAATAGCGCCGTCCACTCGGGCCGCATCTTCCAGCTCGGCGAGATTGAGTGTCACAGCCAGATCTTCGGCGAAATGGAGTTCTTCAGCGCCACCCCGGTACAGTGGAACGTGGTGGCCGAGACCGAACTGGACGCCCGGGTCATCTGTGCCGACAAGCTGGCCCAGCGCCTGCTGGCAGAACCCGAGTTGACCCTCTTTTTCGCCGCCGCACTTGCCAGCGACTATCTCGATACCCTAGAGATCACCACCAGCCGGCTGCTCCACCCCATCGCCTACAACATCGCCTATGAGCTATGGCGTGAGCGCCAGCGCACTCCGATGCTGGGATCGCGCAAGCGGGCCCATGAGGCGGCGCGCTTCGGCACCACCGAGCGGGTTTACCGCCGCGCCCTCAAGGAGCTGGTCGAACAGGGCATAATTGCCGACAGCAGTGACGGCCCCGTTATCGCCGATCTGGCCAGGCTGCGCGCCTATCTCGACCTTTGATTTCCATTCATCCTATTTCGATTCACCCTGTCAGGAGAGAGCCATGTCTACCCATCCCGAATTCACCTTCTTCAGCCGCTTCGTTGCCGACATTCAGGCGGGCCGCAAGACCATCACCATCCGCGACGAGAGCGAGGCCAACTGGCAGCCCGGCCAACGTCTGGCGCTGTTCACCAACCCGGAGCATCAGCCCTTTGGCACCATAGAGGTGCTCTCGGTCAAGGCGGTCGCCTTCGATGAACTGAGCGACGAGCACGCCCGTCAGGAGAACATGACCCTCCCCGAGCTCAAACAGGTGATCCGCAATATCTACCCCGCTCTGCCGCCGCTCTATGTGATTGAATTCCAGCTGCTTGGAGTCTGATTTTGTGAGCCGCCTCAGCTAACGCAGGTTGCGCTCTCTGGCTAAAAGCGCAAAATAACTGTTTTTATATACAGTTATTGGTGCGTTATGGATACACAACTTGAACCGGCCATTGCGGCCATGGTGGCGGATTTCATTGCAGCAGGCCGCCCCAGGGCGAACAGCCTGAGCTGGCAGGCGCGGCGTGAAGGCTATCTTGCCTCTGCCGTATTGGGTGGTAAACGGGAAGAGGTTGGCGCTGTCGAAGAGTGGCAACATGGCCACTATTCCATTCGCCTCTATCAACCAGCGCCAACCTCAAGTGCAAGCCGTCCGGCCCTGATCTACTTTCATGGCGGCTGTTTTGTCAGCGGTGAGTTCGACACTCACGACCGCCAGATGCGGATGCTGTGCAATCGCGCCGAGGCACTGGTGTTCGCGGTACATACCCGCCTTGCCCCTGAACACACCTATCCTGCAGCACATGACGATGCAATGGCTGCTACGCTCGCCATCATGGCCGATGTGGAGAAATGGCATGGGGATCCGGCAAGGATTGTCCTTGCGGGAGACAGTGCCGGCGGCCACCTCGCCCTGATCACCACCTTGCGACTCAAGGAGCGAGGGGCCCCCTTGCCCGCAGCCCAACTGCTCATCTATCCGATGCTCGATGCTGCGGGCGACAGTGACAGCTATCGGCAGCTAGGGGATGACTACCTCATCACCCGCGACATGCTCTTAAGCGGTTTTCACGCCTATCTGGGGGAGCAGCCCGTCACTCACCCCGAAGCCAGCCCTCTCCACCATCCGGACCTGTCAGGATTACCGCCGACCCATATCGTAACGGCGGAATATGATCCGCTGCGCGATGAGGGGGAAGCCTTCTATCGCAAACTGCTGCAAGCCGGTGTCACGGCTACCTGTCAGCGGCAACTGGGTGTTATACACGGCTTCTTCCAGTTGGCAGGTGTGAGCCAGGCAGCCCGTCAGACAATTGAGCAGATCGCGATGCTTATCAGGCACCTCTGATTTGGCCTTTGCCGAGCGATGTGTTAATAGTGTCCTCTTTTGAATCAGGGAGGTGACCCGAGTGTTTGATATAGCGAGCCTGAGAGAAGGGATGATGCACGGGGTCGAGCTGTTCCAGCTGCTGCTGGAGATCATCTCCATCGCCTGTGTGGTGATAGGGCTTGGCAAGACCCTCTGGCTGGCGGCAAGACTGCGGGATCACCAGCCCGGCTTTCCGCGCATTCGCCTCTGTTTTGGCAGCTGGCTCATTCTGGCGCTGGAGTTCCAGCTCGCCGCCGACATCCTGGCCACCACGGTTGCGCCGAGCAAGGAGGAGCTGATCCGCCTCGCCATCATCGCGGTGATCCGCACCTTCCTGAACTACTTCCTCGGCAAGGAGCTGGAGGCACAAGCGGAACACCAGCAGGAGCAGCGCAGCGAGCAAGCCAAGGCTGCTCAATAACCTGTATTCCTGCAGAGTATCTGCGCTAAGTGCCGTGTCATCCCGACCACAGCCGTGGCTTGGGATGGCACCTTTGTGACCCTTCCCGCACTTTTGGCAATCAGCCAACAATGGAACCCTTTTCAAGGTTTCCCCTGCCCTGTCGAGTGCCCGTTCATCTGCGTAAGATGGAAAGCCTCCTCCCCAACCGGCCAAGCTGATGAACCCGCAACCCCTCCACTCCCCCGAGATCGACCTCGATAGCTGCGTCATCTACCAGATCTACCCCATGAGCTTTCAGGACAGCGATGGCGACGGTATGGGCGATATCAACGGCATCCGCCAGCGCCTCGACTATCTGGCCACCCTCGGGGTCGATATGCTGTGGCTCACCCCCATCTATCGCTCCCCCAAGCGGGACAACGGCTACGATGTGGCGGACTACCGTGCCATCGACCCCGCCTTCGGCACCCTGGCTGAGATGGAGCTGCTGATAGCAGAAGCAGCCGCTCACGGCATCGGCATCATGATGGATATCGTCGCCAACCACACCTCCACCGAGCACGAATGGTTTATGAAGGCACTGGCCGGGGATCCCCGTTATCAGAGCTATTACGTGTTTCGCGACCAGGCCTTCATTGACGCTCACCCCATCACCTCGATTTTTGGCGGCAGCGGCTGGCAGTATGTGCCAGCGCTTGATCGCTACTACCTGCACAACTTCGATTCCAGTCAGGCCGATCTGGACTGGGACAACCCGGCGGTGCGCACCGAGATGGCAGCGGTGATCAACTTCTGGCTGGGCAAAGGGATCAAGGGATTTCGCTTCGATGTGATCGACATGGTGAGCAAGGAGTGGGACCGGCTTGCCATGAGCAATGGCTCGCGCCTGCACGACTATATACGTGAGCTCAATGCCGCAAGCTTCGGCGGCAAGGGGATCATTACGGTGGGGGAAACCTGGGGGGCCGATCTCACCCATATGCAGAACTATTCGAACCACAACGGCAGCGAGTTCAGCATGGTGTTCAACTTCGAGCATCTGGGGCTGGGCAGTGACAAGTGGTCATCCCGTTTCGATCCCCTCGCCTTCAAGCGAGCCATGGCCCGCCACCAGCAAGGACTACACGGGCGTGGCTGGAACAGCCTGTTTCTCGGCAACCACGACCTGCCCCGCGCCGTCTCCCGCTTTGGCGATGACAGGCCAGAGTGGCGGGAAACCAGCGCCAAGCTGTGGGCCATGGTGCAGCACATGATGCAGGGCACCCCCTTCATCTATCAGGGGGAGGAGCTCGCCATGACCAACCGCCACTGGCAGCCGAGCGAGCTGCGCGATGTGGAGGCCATCAACTATCGCGCCAGCCACTCAGGGCTGGATCCTGCCGAGCTGAGTCGGCGGCTCGATGCCATCGGCCGCGACAACGCCCGTACCCCGATGCAGTGGGACGCGGGCCCCCACGCCGGTTTCAGCACCACCACGCCCTGGATTGCTATCAATGCCAACCACGTCGAGATAAATGCCGCCGAGCAGCTGGCCCGCCCCGACTCGCCGTTTCACTGCTATCGCCAGCTTATCGCCCTGCGCAAGGCCCACCCGGTCATTCGCCACGGCAATTTCGAGCTGCTGGATGGGGATGATCCCGAGCGCATCAGCTATCGCCGCAACTGGCAGGATCCGGCCAGCGGAGAGCGGCACACCCTGCTGCTGCTCGCCAATCTCACGGCGAACCCCTTGCCGATGCCCCACTTCGACAAGGTGACAGACGGCATGAACTTGCTGATAGGCAACTACTCCGGCCAGCCCGCACCGCTGTTTGCCCCTTATCAGTGTGCGGTATGGCTAGCTGCTTGATCAGGCATTGATAGAGGCCAGCTCGTGGCGTTTCAACGCCAGCAGGGTGAGCAGCAGTGCAAAGGTGGCAATGATTGCCATCCCGATATAGGTGGCACTGAAACCGGGGGCCAGCAGCTGCGGGCTCAAGGAGCTGATCTGACCGGCACTGCCTGCGGGCAGTTGGGAGTGGAACAGCATGGAGCAGATAGCCACGCCGACGGCACCGCCAAGCTCCCGCCCGAAGTTGAACAGCGACATGCCGATGCCGCGTTCTTCCCGTGGCAGGGCATTCTGTACCACCACCGAGAGGGCGGGCAGCACCAGACCCAGACCAATACCGGCAAACCCGAGGGCCAGCTTGACCCAGGCATCGAAGTGGATCTGCCACAGAGCCACTGCCGCCAGCGCAAACCCGACCGCAACAAAGCTTTTGTAGTGACCGGTACGGCCAATCAGCTTGCCACCGACAAAGGCGCCGGCAGTGATGCAAATCATGAAGATGACCATGATGGCGCCGCTCTCGCTGGCGCTCATCCCCTTCTGCCACTGCATCTGCAACGGCAGATAGACCAGCACGGCAAACATCAGCAACTGGGAGAGCATCACCAGCAGCACGCTCACCAGATAGCCGGGCAGCCGCGCCAGATGGGCAGGCAGAATGGGGTCGTGGGCACGCCGCTCAATCAGAATCAGCAACAGCAACGCAACGCCCAGCACCGCCGAGAGCCAGAGTGCGGGCAACTCCGCCTCCGGCGAGAGCAGCAACAGGGTGAGCGTAGTGACGGTAATCAGCAGACCCGCCCCCTTCCAATCGAAGCGACTGTGACGACGTACGTTGAGCTGCTTGAGGTTGCGGTTGATGAGAAAGACAGCCAGCGCTCCGAGCGGCAGATTTATCCAGAAGATCCAGCGCCAGCTGAGCTGCTCGGTGAAGTAGCCGCCGAGCAAGGGGCCGGCGATGCTGGAGACCGCATAGACCGCTGAGATGTAGCCCTGATACTTGCCCACCTCACGCGGAGGTATGGTGTCGGCAATCACGGTAAACGCGAGGGCAATCAGGCCGCCGCCACCCAGCCCTTGCAGCACCCGTGCCGCCAGCAGGGTCGGCAGATCCTGGGAAAGAGCACAGGCCACCGAGCCCGCCAGAAACAGGCCGATACCGATATTGAGCATCCGCACCCGGCCAAAGAGATCGCTCAGCTTGCCGTAGAGGGGCAGCACGCCGGTAGCCGCCAGCAGATAGGCGGTCACCACCCAGGTGAGGGCGGCCCCAGCGTGCAGCTCGGCGCCAATCATGGGCAGCGGGGTGGTGACTATGCTCTTTTCCAGTGAACCGAGCGCGATCACCAGCGCCACACTGGAGAAAATGGTTTTGGGGGATATTTTCGAGGTCATAAGCGGACTCGCAGATCTGATATGCCAAAGTATCCGGCAATGAACGGATTATTGTCTCACAAATCAGCAAGAGATAGAAAAAACGGCGACCATAATCTGTCCAACCATGAAGCCGATCCCACAAAGCGCCGACCGTTTCTGCTAGCCTGCTCTATTTGATTCAAGGATCCCCCATGAGTGAGCGTGAGCAGTACGGGTTTGATCACTACGATGCCCTGATTTTCGATATGGATGGCACTTTGGTGGATTCCATGCCCCTTCATCTGGATGCCTGGGAGCTCACCTGCGCCGAGTTTGCTATCCCGTTTGAGCGGGATCAGCTCTATCAGTATGGCGGCATTCCCACCCGCAAGATCATCGCCATGCTGGCCGAGCAGCAGGGGCTGACGGTGGACGTTGAGGCCTTCACCCGCCGCAAGATAGCCCTCTATATGGAACATATCGACCAGGTCAGCGTCTTTCCCAAGATGTGGGAGCTGGTCAGGCACTATCACGGCAAGGTGAAGATGGGAATTGGCACCGGCTCACCACGCAATCAGGCGGACGCCATCCTGAAAAGCACCGGTCTCGATGCCTATATTTCTGTGGTGGTGAGCGCCGATGATGTCACCAACCACAAACCACACCCCGACACCTTTTTGCGGGTGGCCGAGCTGCTCGGCGCCAATCCCGCCAACTGTCTGGTGTTTGAAGATACCCGGATCGGGCTTGAGGCAGGCAAGGCGGCAGGGATGGATACCGTGCTGATCATCGAAGGCGAGCTGCACCAGCGCTAAACGGCTCAGGTCATACAAACAAACCGATAAAATGGTGCCATGGCTGCGGCACCATATTACGCAGTTGCTCAAGAGCTTAGGCCGGCGTATCAGCAAAGATGAGCGGCGATGGCGGCAAATCCCTGCTCAACCAGTTGACGACGCTCATCGCTATGGCGAGGGGCATTGGCATCAAGATAGGCAAGCGGTTGACCCAGCGTAAAAAAGGGATGAAAGGAGAGCAAATGACACCATAAGATGCTGCTCTACTTCTTTTGCTCTATCTCCAGCCTTAACTCCTTGTCCAACCGGTGATCTTGTTCACATTTCCGTTTACTATCCCGCAGACAATCATGCCGCGGCAACTGGCCTCGCCCGAGCCACTCTCATCCCTGTCAGGCCGTTGACTAAAGACCGGCGGACCGGCTCCACAGCGCCGCGGCGAGCCAGCGTCATCCTGTTGTCTGATGCCTTGACCATGCCACACGCTCTCAGCCGATATATTGCCAACCGGGGTCACCCAGATAAGAGACCACTGCGCTGGTCACGCATATTTCACCAGATATATAAAAAGATAAAACGCCCAGGTTCTTGGCCAGCCGTCAGCCTACCGATAATTTACCGCCATCGCCCATGCAAATATTTGAATTATATTCCAGCCACATCTTTAACCACTGTTATATTAATGTCTGTTAGCATATTTTTGCGTGGCAAGATAGATGACCAAAAAAACATAAAGTACATATCTATGCACAATAAAATCGTTTGATGGCAGCTTGCTCCATCGCATTAACCCTTTCTTTACACTCCCTCATGGCCAAGTCCTGCCCCCCAACACCCGCCCGGACTGGATGAATGCTCGATGCAGGGTCATTGGCGGACAAACAGGTGACTATTCAGCGTGAATTGAATAGCAATCACATTAAATTTGCACCCATTGAGCCATCTCATAGAAATGCAATCAGCGGTTTGCAACCCCCGATAGCCACTCATAGAATCGCAGCGTCTGAAATATCTACCCTGTCCTATCCTCCCTTATTCCTCTCAGCAATTGAGTGGATCACAAATAATAACCGGGGATGCCGTCGCTGGCACAGTAGCCAAGGCGCACAACAAGATGGGGTAAACCTGTACCTGAATGAACAACAAATATTAAAAAGAGGCATATCTATGAGTGGCACCATCATCAAGTCGGCAAGAAATACCACCCATGCACCCCAGGATCTGGGCCCCTGCACTCAAACGGTGGCGTTCTCTCATTACAACAATATCTCCGCCCAGCTGCCGGTCGATCCAGCCACCGGGAAGATGGTGAGTGGCGATGTCAGCGCGCAGGCCAGACAGTGCTTGAGCAACCTCAAGGCGATCATCGAGAGCATCGGCCATGTGATGGATGATATGGTCAAAACGACCATCTTCCTGAAAGAGATGGCGGATCTGGAGGCGGTCAACGCCGTCTATCGCGAATTCTTCCCGGGCTATCTGCCGACCCGCACCACCCTCGCCGTCGCTGCACTGCCACTGGGCGCGCTGGTGCAGATCGATGCCATCATCTCCAACGGCGAAGGCACCTTCCCGCAAGCCCCTTGCCCACTGGTCAAACTGGCCCGCAATAGCGACAAGGCGCCGCACAATCCGCTCTCCACCCACACAGTGGCCTTCTCCCACTACAACAATATCGGCGCCCAGCTGCCGGTTGAGCCCGTATCAGGCGCCCTGATTGGTGGCGGAATTCGCGAGCAGGCGGCCCAGTGCCTGCACAATATCAAAGTGGTGTTGGAGGGGATCGACGTGCCGTTTGACGATATCGTCAAGGTGAATATCTACCTGACCAATCTGGCCGATCTGGAGACCGTCAACGAGGTCTACACCACCTTCTTCCCCGACTCCGCCATTGCCCGCGCCGTCGCCTATCTGCCCGCCCGCTCTGTGGTCAGTGCCGCCGCCCTGCCCATGGGTGCGCTGGTGCAGATGGATGCGGTGATCTCCCACGGTGACGGCACCCCGCCGCAACTGGTGGAAGATCGCCACAATCTGGTGATCCGTGCCCGCAATACCGACAAGGCGCCACGCAGCCCGCTCCATTGCCAGACCGTCGCCTTCTCCCACTACAACCATCTCTCTGCCCAACTGCCGATTGACCCCGCCACCGGCAAGATCCTGGCTGGCTGCATCAAGGAGCAGACCGCCCAGTGCCTGAGCAATATCAAGGCGATTGTGGAGAGCATCGACCATGTGATGGACGATATCGTCAAGGTGAATATCCAGCTCGGCAATATCGAAGATCTGGAGGCGGTCAACGCCGTCTACACCAAATACTTCCCGGGCTATCTGCCTGCCCGCACCGTATTCGGGGTAAGCGAACTGCCCGCAGGCGCCTTGGTGCAGATGGATGCGGTGATGTCCAACGCAGAAAGTACCCCGCCACAGGCGTGAAGGTTGCGCTAAATAAAGAAGAGACCGGCTGCTCGGCTGATAGCTGTAATGCTGATCTGTTCAGGATCCATTGACGGTCTCTCCTGATATGTGAAACGTCGAAACGTGTTGATTGGCCACAGATTAATCCGATGGCCAACCTGACCAACAGCCCGGCAGGCTACGCTTGCCGGGCTGTTTCTCTTGGTCTGGTACCGCGCCCGCCCCCACGGTCGGCAAGAGCTGGCTGTCGGGTACCGACAAATAGGGGGAGATGTCGCGGCAGCAGCTACTGGTGCAATGTGCCCGGGTGAGTGATGCAGAACTGACCCGTGGCTCCATACAATGGTGTTGCAGGCGCAGCCATCGAGGTGTCGGTGCCACTCGCTTGGATAATCTGTGCGCTGGTACACAAACTGGCGCGGATAGTGTGCGCCGTGCTGAGGAGGGATCTCCTTTCAACGAGGGCTGACAATAAGTGTTCCGCGGGTTACCCGGCGATATGCTGTTTCAGGCCAGCGTTGAAGGTGTGTGTGCAGTTGTGGCAATGCCTCCGATGTCATATCTGTTTTTAGAAGCTGGCAGAGCGTCATGGACTATCAGGTATTTTTATGGCTGCCGTTTACCCTCTCGCCGAAAAACCACCAAAAGGCTCAAATAAATCACCAATCAGCGTCACATTGAGCTGTTCTGCAATAATATTCTGACCTACCCTCGCTAAAGTGAACCCGTTACCACACGAGGAATCACCCGATGAAATTGCTCAAACACAGTACCCTGTTGCCTCTGCTCTGCCTGACGGCCATGCCGGTCTTTGCCATGACCCTGAAGAGCACGGATATTCACGAAGGCCAGCTGATGGACAAACAGTTCAGCTTCAACGGCTTTGGCTGCAGCGGTGACAACCGCTCGCCCCAACTGAGCTGGCAGGATCTGCCGGCAGGCACCAAGAGTGTTGCCATCACCGCCTATGACCCCGATGCCCCCACCGGCAGCGGCTGGTGGCACTGGCTGGTGGTGAATCTGCCTGCCACCCAGAGCGAGCTGGCCAGCAATGCCTCCGGCAAGCTCAAGCAGGGATTGGAGATCCGCACCGACTTTGGCAGCCAGGGTTACGGCGGCCCCTGCCCGCCCGCTGGTCACGGCATGCACCGCTATCAGTTCACCGCCTGGGCCCTGCCCCATGATCTCGAGGTGAAGGCTGATACCCCGCCCGCTATGGTAGGCTACATGCTCAACAGCATGGCGCTCGGCAAAGCCACCCTGACCGCCACCTTCGTTACCCCCTAGGAGCCAACCGGATGAGCACTCCCCTGCTGCAACAGAGCCACTATCTCGGGATCCGCCAGCAGCCCCTGCATCGGGTGCTCATCTATGCCCCGACCC
This sequence comes from uncultured Aeromonas sp., assembly GCA_945957575.1. GTDB lineage: Bacteria > Pseudomonadota > Gammaproteobacteria > Enterobacterales > Aeromonadaceae > Aeromonas. The sequence goes on from CAMFLW010000053.1 coordinate 14,255, forward strand.
TCATCTGGGTCACCCAGGGGAGCAAGCAACTGTGGTGGCGCGAGCGGCGTCTGTCGTTTGACAGGGAGCGGTGGCTGCTGATCCCGGCCGGCCACCAGCTCACCTTCGTCAATCAACCTGATCAGGGTAAGTTTCGCTCCCACGCCATCACTCTACTCACTCCGCCGCCACCAGAATGGCTGGCCGAGTCAGCCCCTTACCACGCCGATCTGGAGGAACCCGCCGTCAAGGTCACCCCCGGTCTCGCCTTCTGCTTTGAACTCATTAGCACCATGGCCGAACGGGGACTGAGCGAAGCAACCCAGGCCGAACTGCTGCGCGGCTTCTATGCCGAGCTGCGGGCCGCCAACGCCCTCGGATTGCTCTTTCCCGCCAGCACCATGACCCTCGCAGAGCGGCTGGCCCGCTACCTGGCGGTGGAACCCGGCATCGACCACACCCTGGAGGCAGTGGCCCCCCACTTCTCCATGAGCCGCGCCTCCATGGTGCGCAAGCTGGCCGCCGAAGGTCGCAGCTTTCGCCAGTTGCTGGCTCAGGTGCGCATGAGCCACGCCCTCAACCTGTTGCAACAGGGCTTGACCCCGCTGGAGGTCGCCCTCGCCTGCGGTTATGACTCCCCCAGCCGCTTTGCCGCCCGCTTCAAACAGGAGTTCGGCCTGACGCCCCACCAATACCTGCACACCTGCCCTGCCAGATTGGCGAGCAACGAAAAGTAAAATATTACTTAAAGTCAATTCTATGTAACCTGATGTAACCCGGTGATCCCGCTCACATTGCCACCTCTTCAGAGTGTAATATCGCGCCAGCGCTCCCTTTTCCCTTGCCATACAATGGCTACCGAACACCTTTTCACTAAAAATAAGCGTAAAAAATCTTCCTTTTAACCTACATAAACGGAATTGGAGCGAGCAATGTTTCGTAAAACTTTACTCTCGGTAGCCCTCGGCACCGCCCTGTTCGGACTGACTGCCTGCAACGATAACCAGACAGAGAGCAGCACAGTCGCCAAACCGGAGCAGGCCATCCAGTACAAGGACGTGATCGACCGTCGGGGAACACCGACCCAATTCCGCGACTTTGACAGCTACTCCAACCTCAAATACAACCCGCTGCTCGATCTGGGGGCCTGGCACGGTTTCCTGCTGCCTGCCAGCGACAAGGAGTGGGGGGGCTTTACCGGCCCCATGGTCATCTCCGAGGAGTACAGCCTCTTCTTTGCCAGCGAGCTGGACAAGCTTACCCTCAGCGATGCGAACGGCCGCTCGTTCCCGCTCACCAGCGCCCGCAAGCAGGAGGTGTACGCCATTCCCGGAGCGCTGGTGCAACGCTTCGAGTTCGAGCCCTTCACGCTGGAGCTGGAGCTGCGTTATGGCGATGCCCGCACCGCTCTTATCCGCACCCGACTAATCAATCAGACCGATGCACCGCTCACCCTCAACCTCAACTGGCAGGGCGAGTTGCTCAATCAATGGGATGCCAAGGATACGATTGCCAGCAAATATCCAGGCTGGACTCGCACCATCAGCGAGAGCGACAAAGGAATCGAATTCCAGTTCGGCAAACTGCGCAGCACCTGGAACATCATGCAGAGCGGCAGCGCCCGCTATCGCATCGACCGTACCCTGCCAAGTCGCACCACCCTCGACCAGAAGAGACTGGGCTACCAAAGTGACGCCAGCATTACCCTGGCCGCCAAGGGGAGCGAGGATATCTACACCCTGCAGAGCTATCTCCACTCCGCAGATGACGCCAGCCACCATCAGCAGAGCCGTCATGCCCTGCTGGCCAACCCGGCTAGCTATTTTGCCGACTCCATCCGCCGCTGGGAGGACTACCTTGCCAAGGGTCTCTCCAATCAGGGGATCCCCGAGTCGGAGCGTCGCATCGCCGTCAAGGCGATGGAGACCCTCAATGGCAACTGGCGCTCCCCGGCTGGCGCCATCCTCCACGACGGGGTAACCCCCTCCAATACCGCCCGCTGGTTCGACGGCGTCTGGGCCTGGGACAGCTGGAAGCACGCCTATGCCATGGCACACTTCAACCCGGAGGTAGCCAAGAACAACGTGCGCGCCATGTATGACTATCAGGTGCAGCCGGATGATCCGGTGCGTCCGCAGGATGCTGGCATGGTGATCGACGCAGTCTTCTACAACAAGCTGGCGGATCGCGGTGGCGATGGCGGCAACTGGAACGAGCGCGATACCAAGCCGCCCCTCTCCGCCTGGGCCATCTGGGAGATCTACAGCGCCACCAAGGACAAGGCTTTTATCGCCGAGATGTATCCCAAGCTGCAGGCCTATCACGACTGGTGGTACCGCGCGCGGGACAACAACCGCAACGGCATCATCGAATATGGCGCCACCAAACATGTGGAGCACAACGACGAGTACGGCAATATCACCTTCAAGGTGCAGTACTCCAACGGTATTCCCGCCGGGCTGGATCTCTCCAGCTGTACCAGTGAGGGGGATGGCTGGTATGCCTGCGCCGGTATGCCGCTCTATCAACAGGTGTTGAACGTGGGCGGTTACAGCGACATGGATATCGGTGCCCAGCACGGCGCCGGTTGGGAGTCAGGCATGGACAACGCCGCCCGCTTCGGCTTTATCGAACCGGGCCAGCTGCAACGCTATGCCGACAAGACCTATGGCGGAGATTTGGCCAAGGCACGTCAGGACTGGAACGTCGCCTTCTTTGAAAACCATCAGGACAATGGCGATTTGATCGGTTTCTCCATCGATCAGGAGTCAGTGGAGCTCAACGCCTTCCTCGCCAAAGAGAAACGCATTCTGGCAGACATGGCCGACCTGCTTGGCAAGCCGGACGACGCGAGCCGCTACCGCGATGGCGCGACCCAGCTGGCTGGTTACATCAACAGCTGCATGTTCGATGAGGCATCAGGCTTCTATTACGATCGCCAGATTGGACAAGGGGATGTCGCTGACGGCCACGGCTGCGTCGGCAAATTGCTGACCGCCCGCGGCCGTGGCCCGGAAGGGTGGAGTCCGCTCTGGGCAGAGGTCGCCGACAAGGAGAAAGCGGCGCGGGTGCGCGAGGTGATGCTCAACGCCCAGGAGTTCAACACCAGGATTCCGCTGGGCACAGCCGCACTCACCAACCCGGCCTACGACCCCAATATCTACTGGCGCGGCCGGGTATGGCTCGATCAGTTCTACTTCGGGGTGAAGGGGCTGGAGAACTACGGCTACCGCAGCGATGCCGAGGCACTGGTCAACAAGCTGTTCAACAACACCGAGGGCTTGGCGGGCAGCGGCCCCATCCGCGAAAACTACAATCCGGAGACCGGCGCCATGCAGGGAGCCAGCAACTTCAGCTGGAGCTCGGCCCACCTCTACATGCTCTATCGCAACTTCCTCAAGCCACAGGAATAAGCCTCGAGAGAGGATGCCCCCTTCGGCTTGATGCATCAGGTGGCATTGTAGAGTGTTGCCATGCTCATTGAGCAAACTGAGCGCTCGGGAAATATTGCTCAGGCGCTTGCTGCACTCCCGCAAAAATGGTGATTGCGGGGAATAAAAAAACAACCCGGCACGAATGCCGGGTTGTTTTTTATCAGAGAGACGAACTCAGCTCTGGCCTTGCAACGCCTGTTGCAGCTCCTCTTCGGTCCAGATGGTGATACCGAGCTCTTGTGCTTTGGTCAGCTTGGAACCGGCCGCCTCCCCCGCCACCAGCACATCGGTCTTGGCAGATACCGAACCCGCCACCTTGGCTCCCAACGCCTGCAATGCCGCCTTGGCGTCGTTGCGCGACAGGGTGGTCAGGGTCCCGGTCAGCACGAAGGTCTTGCCGGCAAAGGGTTGCTCCGCGGCCTCTTTCTTCTCGATGGCCGGCCAGTGGATGCCGGCAGCCAACAAGGCCTCCAACACCTCCACGTTGTGGGGCTGACGCAGGAAGTAGTAGACATGCTTGGCCACCACATCGCCCACATCGGCCACTTCGAGCAGCTGCTCCACCGAGGCCGCGCGCAGGGCATCCAGGGTGAGGAAGTGGTTGGCAAGGTTGAGCGCAGTCGCCTCCCCCACTTCGCGGATCCCCAGAGCAAACAGGAAGCGCGGCAAGGTGGTACTGCGCGCCGCATCGATGGCGGCTACCAGATTGAGGGCCGATTTTTGCCCCATCCGCTCAAGACCGGCCAGCTGGATGGCGTTGAGGCTAAACAGATCGGCGGGAGTCTTCACCAGCCCCTTGTCCACCAGCTGCTCGACAATCTTGTCGCCAAGGCCGTCCACATCCATAGCGCGACGGGCGGCGAAGTGCTTGATCGCCTCCTTGCGCTGCGCCTCGCAGAACAGGCCACCGGAGCAGCGGGCAACCGCTTCCCCTTCCAGCCGCTCCACCGCAGAGCCACAGACAGGACACTCGGTCGGGAAGAGGATCGCACGGGCGTCGCTTGGGCGCTGCGCCTCCACTACGGCGACGATCTGAGGGATCACATCCCCTGCCCGGCGCACGATCACGGTATCGCCAATCATCACGCCGAGGCGCTCAATCTCGTCAGCATTGTGCAAGGTGGCGTTGGAGACGGTCACGCCGCCGACAAACACAGGTTTAAGCTTGGCGACCGGGGTCACGGCGCCGGTGCGGCCGACCTGGAACTCGACGTTCTCAAGCAGAGTCATCTCCTCCTGGGCCGGGAACTTGTGAGCGGTCGCCCAGCGCGGCGCACGGGCCACAAAGCCGAGCTCCTCCTGCAGAGCGATAGCATCCACCTTGTAGACCACGCCATCGATCTCGTAAGGAAGCTCGCCACGGCGGGCCAGAATGTCGTCATGGAACGCCTGACAACCGGCAGCCCCCTCTTTGAGTTTCACCTCGGGACTAAGCGGCAGCCCCCACTCTTTGAGCTGATTGAGACGACCGAAGTGAGAGCCACCGAGTTGCTCGCCGCCGACACCGACGCCGTAGGCGTAAAAGCTCAGGGGACGGCTGGCGGTGATGCGTGAATCGAGTTGACGCAGGCTGCCGGCGGCGGCGTTGCGCGGGTTGACGAACACCTTCTCGCCCGCGGCCAGCGCCTTGGCGTTCATCGCCTCGAAACCGGCCTTGGGCATAAAGACTTCGCCACGCACCTCCAGCCGCTCTGGCCAGCCAGAGCCGCGCAATGCGAGCGGAATGGCCTTGATGGTACGCACGTTCTCGGTGATCTCCTCACCGGTGGCGCCATCGCCCCGGGTGGCCGCCTGCACCAGCTGACCATTTACATAGAGCAGGCTCACCGCCAGACCGTCGAGCTTGGGCTCGCAGCAGAAGGTGAAACGCACGTCACGCTTGAGGCGATCGCTCATGCGCTGTTCGAACGCCAGCAACTCTTCGCTGCTAAAGACGTTATCCAGACTCAGCATGGGGATCTCGTGACGCACCTGCCTGAAGGCAGTCAGCGGCTGGCCACCCACCCGCACGCTCGGGGAAGCCGGGGTTTTCAGCTCGGGGTGGTCAGCCTCCAGCGCGATCAGCTCGCGCATCAAACGGTCGTATTCGGCGTCCGGTACAGTCGGGTTATCCAGCACATAGTACTGATGACCATATTCGGTCAGCAGCTCACACAGTTGACGGTGGCGGGAGAGGATATCGCTCATGAAAAAGTCTCGAAGTGTGATTGAAAATCCGGCCTGGGGTAGAAACAAAAATGCGGTACCTGGGTACCGCACTTTGATTCATTCGACCCGCATGGCGTATTAGTCGCGGCTGGCCTCGTAGGCAGCCAGCTCATGACGGTAACGGGCGATAGTCTCGTCACTCAGCGGGCTGCGCTCCATATCGGTCAGCATCGCATCAAGATCGCTGGCCAGCTGATCGGCTGCCTGCAGCATGTCCTCGAAGGCAAACGCGGCATTGCTGCGCAGGGGCAGCTGCATGAACAGGGAGACACCTGGCGTGGTGAACTGCTCCATCCGGTACGGGTTGAAGGTACCCGGCTTGACCATGTTGATCATGGAGAAGAGCACTTCACCCTTGCCGTTGGGATCTTCGTGACGGTGGAAAATATCCATCTCGCCAAACTTGAAGCCCAGCGCCATCAGGGATGAGAGCAGGGTCGCACCTTGCAAGTCGTGGCCCGGACGGCCCATCAGGTTGATGACATAGACATCCTGCCAGATCTTCTCGACCGGCTGGGGCGCCATGCGCGGCTCTTCCACCACAGGTGCAGGTGCCACATAGGCAGGCTCTTCATACACAGGCTCGGGAGCCACATGACGGGGCTGCGGCTGATATTCCGGCTCGGGAGCACGCACCGGTTCAGCACGAACGGTGTCGGCGGTACGGACTGTCTCTGCACGGGCACCAAAAGTCGGGGCGGTCGCGTAAGCGGGCTCGACCAGCGGCTCGTCATCCAGCGACTGCATCATGGGCTCGCGCTGGGGACGGGAACGGTAGACCGGGGTACGACGATTGACCTGAGCAGGTTTGCGCACCGGCGCGGCAGGCGCCTCGTCGATCTCCTCGGGCAGCGGTTCGTCGAAAGCTTCCCCCTCTTCATAGACAGGAGGCGGCGGAACCGGGCGGGCAGCAGGCTTGCGCACTACGGGCGGCGGCAGATCGTCCTCGTCATCTTCATCATCAAAGGCGGGGACGGCAGGGCGACGACCGAGTTCCGGCTGGCGGCTCTCTTCACTGCGCAGCTTGGGCTCGGCACGACGGCCACCACTGACCACGCGTACCTGGCCGATGCCATCGCTGTCGAAGGCGTCGTTATCACGATCCCGCGACTTGGAGTCCATCCGTCCAATCGGTTTCTCTTTGATCGGTGCCTGACGATTCTTTTTGTTGCTCCACAACCCGTGA
>CAMFLW010000054.1 GCA_945957575.1 uncultured Aeromonas sp.
ATCTCGCCAGCTTCCACGCCATGGAGGCTCAGCTGGCTCAGGTGTGCCGGCGCGATAAGAAGAGCGTGAAGGATTACCGGGAGAACTACTTCAAGGAGCTGGGGTTCTCCAACATCGTCATCGAACGAGATCTTCAGGAGTAACCATGCGCACCTTGACTCTGATGGCCGCCTCTCTGCTACTGGCGGCATGCAGTACACCGGAACAACATCTGGTTGGCAGCGATCGCGACAGCCACGGCTGCATCGGCAGCGCGGGCTATCAGTGGTCAGCGCTGACCGGCAAATGTGTGCGCCTGTTTGAAGAGGGTGTACGGCTCAATCCGACCGATGCCAGCCAGACCAGCAGCGCCTTCGTGCTGTTCAATGCCGACCAGACGCAGGCCGAATTGCATCTGCCAAGCGGCGAGCAGCACCTGCTGACCCGTCAAGGTGCGGAGGGCAACTGGTCGTGGCAGGGCAGCGGCTACACCCTCTTCCCCTGGAAGGGCTATGTGCTCAAATCCGGTGACAAGGTGCTCTATCAGGGGGAGTGACCCGAACGCCTGATATCTTCCCGATATTCGCCAAATAAAATGCCGACCCAAGGGGTCGGCATTTTTGTATGTGAAACAGACTGTTATCAGGCGCGGCTAAGGTAATCCGCCTGCCCCACCCACTTGTAGCTGGTAAGCTCGGTCAGCCCCATGGGGCCACGGGCGTGCAGCATCTGGGTTGAGACCGCCACCTCGGCCCCCAGACCAAACTGACCGCCATCGGTGAAGCGGGTCGAGGCGTTGACGTAGACCGCCGCCGAACCGGCCCCGTTGACGAAACGCTCGGCGTTGGCCAGATCGTTGGTCAGGATGGCATCGGAGTGACCGGCGTTGTGCTCGCGCATATGGGCCAGCGCCTCGTTCACATCCGCCACCAGCTTGACTCCCAGGGTCAGTCCCAGCCACTCGGTATCGAAATCCTCCGGCCCCGCCTCGCACAGGTTGTCGGCGCCCGCCAGCAGCGTCATGGCGTTGGCCGCGCCGACCAGCGTCACCTTGCGCTCGTTCATCAGCGCTACCAGCTGCGGCAGGAAAGTTGAAGCGACTTTCTCGTGCACCAGCAGGGTATCGAGGGCGTTGCAGGCGGAGGGGCGCTGCACCTTGGCGTTGTCGATAACCGCCAGAGAGCGCACCAGATCGGCGCTCTCGTCGACGAAGATATGGCTGATGCCAAAGCCGCCGATGATGACCGGAATGGAGCTGTTCTCCTTGCACATCTTGTGCAGGCCGGCACCACCGCGGGGGATGATCATGTCCACATAGCGGTCGAGGCGCAGCAGCTCGGCCACCAGCGCCCGATCCGGGTTGTCGATGTACTGCACCGCCGCCTCGGGCAGGCCGGAGGCCGCCAAGGCATGCTGGATCACCCGCACCAGCTCCAGATTGGAGTGGAAGGTTTCGCGCCCGCCGCGCAGTATGCTGGCGTTGCCGGTCTTGAGGCAGAGGCTGGCGATATCGATGGTGACGTTGGGACGCGCCTCGTAGATGACGCCGATAACCCCGATGGGCACCCGACGACGGGAGAGGCGCAGGCCATTCTCCAGCACCCGGCTATCCATTTCGGCGCCGACCGGATCATCCAGCGTGATCACCTTGCGCACATCGGCCACGATACCGGCCAGCCGGGCCGGATTGAGCAGCAGGCGATCCAGCATCGCCTCTGACAGGCCCGCCTCACGGCCGGCGGCGATATCTTTCGCGTTGGCGGCGAGGATCTGTTCACTGCGCGCCTCCAGCTCGTCGGCGATGGCGGCCAGCGCCCGGTTCTTCTGCGCCGTGCTGACGGTAGCCAGCTGATAGGCGGCTTCACGGGCCGCCTGCCCCATTTTCTCCAGACTCATCTCATTTCCCTTTGTTCATGCCGTGCCGCCCTGATTAGAGCAGCACCATGTCGTCTCGATGGATGGCCACAGAGCCGTAGCCATAGCCCAATACCTGTTCAATCTGATCAGAGTGGACGCCGCGCAGCTTATCCAGCTCCAGATGGTCATAACGGCAGATACCGCGGGCCAGCTCGGCGCCTTTGGGATCAAGAATGCGCACCACATCGCCCCGAATAAAGTCGCCTTTGACCGCGACGATCCCCTTGGGCAGCAGGCTGGAACCTTTATCCTTCATGGCGGCGACAGCCCCCTGATCCACATGTACTTCGCCGTGAGGGGGCGGGCCTGCCAGGATCCAGCTCTTGCGCCCTTCCAGCGGGGAGGCCAGCGCCGGGAAGAGGGTACCGATACGCTCGCCCTTGGCGAGACGGCCGATCACCTCCGGCATCTGGCCGGTCGCAATCACCACGTTGACGCCGGCGCGACGTGCCACATCGGCCGCCTGCAGCTTGGTGGCCATGCCGCCGGTACCGAGGCCGCTGACACTGTCACCTGCCAGCGAACGCAGGGTATCGTCGATGGTCTGCACCTCTTCGATCAGCTGGGCATCGGGATTGGTGCGCGGATCGGCGGTAAACAGTCCTTTCTGGTCGGTGAGCAGGATCAGCAGGTCGGCATCGGCCAGGATGGCGGCGCGGGCGGAGAGGTTGTCGTTGTCGCCCACCTTGATCTCTGCGGTCGCTACCGCGTCGTTTTCGTTGATGACCGGAATGATGCGGTGATCGAGCAGGGTGCGCATGGTGTCGCGGGCATTGAGATAGCGCTCCCGATCTTCCAGATCGGCGCGAGTCAGCAGCATCTGGCCGATATGCAAGCCATAGAGGTTGAACAGATCCTGCCACACCCGAATGAGCTGGGTCTGACCGACTGCAGCCAGCATCTGCTTGTTGGGCAAGGTTGGCGCCAGTGGCGGGTGCCCCAAATGCTCACGCCCGGCGGCGATGGCTCCCGAGGTGACGACCACGACCCGATGGCCGTGACGGTGCAAGGCCGCACACTGTCTGACCAGCTCGACCATATGGGCACGATTGAGCTGGGAAGACCCCCCTGTGAGCACGCTGGTGCCCAACTTGACGACTATGGTTCTGTTTTCCATGGGAGCATAAAGGCTAAAAAAGTAAGGAATATCTTTATACCCACGGCCATGGAGCCCTGCAAGGCAATTCATGGTGCGGTGGAAGAGGAGAAAAAACGGGAGGAGAAAGAACTGAAGCCCTGCGAGTGACGGATGCAACTCGCAGGGCTTCAGGGGATCAGGCTGCCGTTACGGTCAACTCGTTAGTGACCTGCTCGGCAGGAGACAGGTGACACTCAAGTGCGGCCAGCTTGTCGCTGATGAGCTTGTAGAAGCGGTTGAGGGTGCGTTCCACCTCCACCTGATGCTTCTTGGGGATCGGCTTGTCGAGCCATTCACCATCGGCATTGTAAAAACCGAACTGACAGTGATAACGGAACTGGTGATCATCCTGCTCCAGCACCAGCCACCAGCCCCAGAACTCCCGCTTGTCCGGCGCCGGTTTGGCGCTGACGCAGACAGACAAACAGTCGAAGCGGTAACGCCCCTCTTCACAGAGATCTTCGCGCAGATAGGGGCCAATGGCAGCAAACTGCCGCAGCAGCCGCTTGTAGGTCACTCTTTCAGACATGTTAACCTCCCTGTTAAACAAGCCGCGCCACCTGATGATGGCGTCAGATTTTTAGCGCAATATCAGGCACACAGGTGCCGTTTCAACCACTCGACAATCTCATCCAGCGCCTGGTCATAGACCTCCAGCAAGGGTTGTTTGTCAAACACGATGGCCTTGCCATTGCGGCTGGCCGACGCCAACGCCCGGACATCCTGCTCGGGACAAATAAAATCTCGCTTGTGTCCGATACTTAATATCGGCACCGATGTGCGAGTCCCGAGCAATCCTTGCGTTTTCAGTGAAAATACCTGGCACTTGGTACGCATGGTATCCCACTGGGCCGCATCGGCCCCCAACCGGTTGGCCAGACTGTCCCGCATCATGCGCGGGCACTGGGCAAACAGCTCCTGATTGGTAAACACCTGATTGACTCCGGCGCCAACACAGACCACAGTCCGCAGCTTGAAGGGTTCAATAAAAGCCAGTCTGGCTGCAATATTACCCGCCAGACGCATTCCCACCATGGCAATACGTTGATGATCGACCCAGGCCACTTCAGAGAGGTAATGAAGCACCGCCTGATGGAGGCGGCTGGTATCCTGCACCAGCGGCCAGTGCTCGGCATAGCCAACCCCGGGCATATCGAGGGAGAGCATGCCGATGCCGTTGGGCTCGAGCCGCTTGAGATAGAAGTTGAGGAAATCGAGCTGCAGGGAGTCGATCCCGCCGCTGATGATCACCAGCGGTACCGGTTTGTCGGTGGTCGGCAGGTGGAGATAACCCTGAATATGCTTGCCGCGAAAAGGCACCTGGATCTCTTTGAGTGGCACCTTGAACAGTCGACCCGCCTCGCGATAGGCCATGTTGCCGAGCAGTTGGGCCTGATCCGCCAGCTCATCATCCTTGAGATGAGGGTAGCTGGCGATAGAGTAGTAGCGTACCGCCTTGAGCAACTGCTTGAGCGCCCCCTCGTTATCACCCTGCTCGTGCAGTTTGCGACCCTGCTTGAAATAGCCGCCAGCTACCTGGCTCCACTCGTAGATCCAGTTACCGGGCACATAACCCTTGATGGTATCGAGATAGCAGTCGCGGGTACGCTCGCCGGTCGCCATGGCGATGCGGGCCAGAGTCTGCTCCACCTCAATCGGATCTGCACCCTGCCAGGCCCAAGTTGGTCGGCGCAGCAGGCGATACCAGCTCTTTGACATGGAGCCATCGATAAACATCTCGTCTGACTCTGCCTCGGCAATGTCCGCCGGGCTGGAGTTGGAGATCTCGGAAGTTTCCAGCACCTTCTTGACTCGGGTAAACAGCTGTTCGGTCAGATTGAGGTCGTCGTTCAAGTCCAAGATAGTGTCCCATTCATATCAGGCAATAGCTCATCTTAACCATTTTTCCTGCCCATCAGCCACCCTGCAACAGATTGACACACAAAAAAACAGGGCTCCATCAAGGAGCCCAGTGAAGCCATTCTTGCCGCGTGCGGCCAATGGACGCGGTGAGCGTCACATCCTGATCCCGTTACTTTTCATCGCAGATCGGCGTGGCGAACTCAAGCGCCATATCCCACGGCTGTTCGATCCAGGTATCCTGCGGGATCGCCACTTCGAAATCGTCCAGCAGCGGCTCGCCCATCGGCTTGGCGAAGATCGCGATGAACTTGGCTTTCGGGTAGAGCTCGCGGATCGCCTTGGCGGTAGTGCCGGTGTCTACCAGATCTTCCACCACCAACCAGCCTTCGCCATCACCGGCGGTGGTGGCAGCTTTCACGACCACCAACTCGCGCTGGCTGTCGTGGTCATAGCTGGAGATGCAGAGGGTCTCTACATTGCGGATGCCAAGTTCACGGGCCATCAGGGCTGCGGGCACCAGACCACCACGGCTGACCGCGATAATCCCTTTCCACTGGCTGACAGGCAGCTGACGACGGGCCAGACGGCGAGCTTCACGTTGCAGGTTGTCCCACGACACATAGAACTTTTTCGGCATGTTATCGATCTCGAATAGTTATTTAAAAACAATCACTTAAAATAACAACATCCGCAATTTTCCCTGCGGATGCCAGTAAATGGCGGCCCTTGCCCGACTGAATTCAGATTGCACTTCGGCTGCCTCAGGGCTAAGCCTCGGCAGCAAATCTGATAACAATGGAAGCAAGATGGGCTTATCCGGCGATCGGTTAGATGAAGTGTCCAAACCGCGGACAGGCTGTTGGGCCGATATGATAGCACCGTTTGCAGAGAAAATGCCTGGCAAACGTATGCCAAAAACAGGAAAAATCGGCATCACCCTCTCCATTCGGCACATCCAGAGTGCCAAACGACAAACCCGCAGCCTCTGTTGCTGATCCCAAAATGGGCTCAGTGGCAAATCGCAGATAAAAAAATAGCAGGGGGAGGTTTGACCTCACGCACCTGCTGCTTTGTCGTCTGCCCCCAATCGGGTGACTTGCCCCTCAGGACAAGCTCGTCTTAGCGACGGCTGACGAAGGGATTAGGGTAGCTGAAACCCTGGGTATAGAGAGATGGGGCGAACCAATAGGTAGAGTTGCTGCCTGGCATCTTGGATCTCCTGATTGCTTAACAAGTTACGTACCTTTATGCGGGCTCAAATCCTTGAACGAACACTCGGTTCCATGGAGGCGCACTTGCTTTGCTTCGGTTCCCTGGAGGCTTTCATCGTCATCCTGACGGGTGGCGAACCACGGGGGCTAATTTACCAGTCGGTGCATTAAATTCAACATGTTTGTGAGATCGGTCACACAATTTCTTTTCTATCGGTCAGCATCGTCCGAACCTGACGATCGTACTGCCTGATTGCCATCAACCAGCACAAGCTGCCTGCGATTTGCGCTGATTGCTCACATTTTTGTGTGATTGACTGTATTATCGTTATCCTCTTCCCCGGCCCGCTGATGGGGCCCTGTTAATTCCGTGCTGGTAAGGAGTCCCGACGTGGCACAGCTTAGCTCTCTCTCTCCCAAACTGATTTGGCATTTCTTCGAACAGATCTGCTCCATTCCCCACCCTTCCAAGCATGAAGCCCGCTTAAGCGCCTGGATCGTCCAGTGGGCGCAAGGGGAAGGTCTGGCGGTCAAGCAGGACAAGGTCGGCAACATCATCATCAAGAAACCGGCCACCCCGGGGATGGAAAACCGTAAGGGCGTGGTACTGCAAGCCCACATCGACATGGTGCCGCAGGCCAACGCCGACACCCAGCACGACTTCGCCAACGACCCCATCGATGCCTATGTCGATGGCGAGTGGGTCACTGCCCGTGGCACCACTCTGGGTGCCGACAATGGCATCGGCATGGCCGGTTGCCTGGCCGTGCTGGCTGACAAGACCATCAAGCATGGTCCGCTGGAAGTACTGCTGACCACCGACGAAGAGACCGGCATGACCGGCGCTTTCGGTCTGGAAGCGGGCTGGCTGGAGGGCGAGATCCTGCTCAACACCGACTCCGAAGAGGATGGCGAGGTCTACATGGGCTGCGCCGGCGGTGTGGATGCCAATATCCGCTTCCCGCTCGAGCTGGTTGACGCCAGCGAAGGCGAAGCGTTCGAGCTGGCCGTGAAAGGGCTGCGTGGCGGCCACTCCGGTTGCGATATCCATCGCGGTCGTGGCAACGCCAACAAGCTGCTGGTTCGCCTGCTCAAAGCAGCAGAGCCGCTGAGTGTTCGTCTGGCCGAGATCCACGGCGGCACCCTGCGCAACGCCATCCCACGCGAAGCTCGCGCCACCCTGCTGGTGCCTTCTGCCAGCGTAAACGAGTTCAAGGCGCTGGTTGACCGCTACACCGGGATCTACCAGACCGAGCTGGCCGCCACCGAGCCGAACCTGACCGTGCTGGTCAACAACGCCGCCAAACCGGCCAAGTTGATGAGCGTCTCCCTGCAGCAGCGCCTGCTGGATGCCCTGATGGCCTGCCCGAACGGCGTGATGCGCATGAGCGATGCCATGCCCGGCGTGACCGAAACCTCTACCAACCTGGGGGTCATCAAGACTCAGGATGGCGAAGTGTACGTCCAGTGCCTGATCCGCTCCCTGATTGACTCCGGCCGCGAGAGCATCGAGCAGATGACCCGCTCCCTGTTCACCCTGGCAGGCGCCAGCTGCGAATTCACCGGTGCCTATCCGGGTTGGGCGCCGAACGTGGACTCCCCCGTCATGGCGCTGGTACGCAATAGCTACCAGACCCTGTTCGGCACCATGCCCAACGTGATGGTGATCCACGCCGGTCTCGAGTGCGGTCTGTTCAAGAGCGCCTATCCGGAGTGGGACATGGTCTCCTTCGGCCCGACCATCCGCGGTGCCCACTCCCCTGACGAGAAGGTACATATCCCGGCGGTCGAGCGTTTCTGGCAACTGCTGGTGCACGTGCTGGAAGCGATTCCGGCCAAGTAAGACCGCCCAACGGCAAAACAAAAGCCCCGCACTGCTGCGGGGCTTTTTATTGTCTGTTCCAGCCTGACTTTGGCGCTTAACGGATACCGCGGGCCTCGCGGATCCACTCCCAGGCTTGCTGGATCTCCTGGGTTTTCTCCTTGGCCATCTCCATCATCTCCGGCGGCAACCCCTTGGCGGCCAGCTTGTCCGGGTGATGCTTGCTCATCTCCTTGCGGTAGGCGCGCTTGATATCCTGATCGCTGTCGCTCTCGCTTACCCCCAGCAGCTGGTAGGCATTCTTGAGGCGATCCGCCGAGGGAGGCGCCTGCCGATACTGCTGACCACCGGAATGGCCCCCCTGATACTGGCCATGAGCCTGATTGAAGAAGTTCATCTGCGCCTCGGCCATTGCCAGAATGCGAGCCAGCTCGATGCGGCTGAAGCCCAGTTCGTCGGCAATGGTGTGCAGAATGGCGCGCTCGCCCTCCTCTACCCGCCCGTCGGCAAAGGCCGCCTGCAGTTGTACCTCGAGGAAGAAGCGCAGAATGTCGCGCTGCCCCAGACTTGCACGGCGGAACTCGGCCAGGGTCTCGCGCAGTGGGAAGTCGGCCTCTTTACCGAGACGAAATGACTCCTGTGCCCGAGCACGCTGTTCACCCGCCAGCCGCATCCGATCCATCAGGTTGGAGGCAACCCGGATCTCCTGCTCGGTCACCTGACCGCTGGACTTGGCGATGTGACCCATCACCGAGAAAGTGGCGTGGAAGAAGACGGCTTGCTGCTCCTGACTCGGGCCGCGACGAAACGCCCCCTGCAGCCCCATGCCACGGTCGAAACGGTGGCCGATCCAGAGGCCAATCAGGGCGCCGATGATATTGCCGAGCAGAAAACCGAAGAAGGCGCCCAGCACCTTACCCCAAATACGCATGGTTCAAGACCTCTTGAAGTTAATGAGTGCGGGCCTGGAGCTGGTCATCCAGCTCGCGCAGTCGATCGACCGTGCCGATATCGCGCCACTCGCCAGCGAGCAGGCTGCCGCCCACCCGCCCTTGCGCCATCCAGTCACGGAGCAGGGGCGCCAGTTTGCGGGCGCCGCCCGCGAGACCGGCAAAGGCCGCCGGATCATATAGTCCGACCCCGCTGAAGGTAAACGCTGGCGTATCCATGACTCGCCCCCCTTCCAGGGCAAAGTCCCCGCTCGGGTGCTGGGGCGGATTGGGCACCAGCCAGAGATGGGCCAGATCATCGCCAAGGTGCTGGCTGACCAGAGTGTGATAATCGAGATCGAGCCAGGTATCGCCGTTGATCACCAGAAAAGGTTCTGCCCCCAGTAGTGGCAGCGCCTGCACAATGCCGCCCGCAGTCTCCAGCGCACTCTCTTCGGCTGACCAGTGGATGGTCACGCCAAGGGCACTGCCATCACCAAGATTCTCGACCAGCTTGTGGCCGAGCCAGGCGTGGTTGATCACCAACTCGGTCACCCCGGCGGCTTTGAGCTTTTCGATATGGTGGACGATAAGCGGTTTGCCCCCCACCGCCAGCAACGGCTTGGGCAGCAGGTCGGTCAGCGGGCGCATCCGCTCGCCACGGCCTGCGGCCAGGATCATCGCCTTCATGATTTAACTCCAGCATTGGCGATCCCCGGCAACACCACCTGCTCCAGCCACTGACCAAAACGGGCCAATACCGGATAAGCGCTACCATGGCGGCGACAGACATCCACCACGTAGCCGAGGGTACGGGGAATATCCTTGAGATAGCCGGATTTGCCGTCGCGATGATAGAGGCGGGTGAAGATTCCCGCCGCTTTCAGATGGCGCTGCATCCCGGTCAGGTCGGCATCACGACGGAAACTGGCATAATCGAGCTCGCCAAGCAGACCCGCCTGCTGCAGGGTGGCAAAACCGTGGCGCATCCCTTCATCGATCACCGCGTCCGGCCAACGCACATAGCAATCTTTCAGCAGGGAAACGAGGTCATAGGTGAGCGGCCCGATGACCATATCCTGAAAATCGATGATGGCGAGTTCGCTGCTCTCGGGGGTATCACCGCCACACACCATCAGGTTGCGACTGTGAAAGTCCCGATGCATCACCCCTTGCGGCTGCGCCAAATTGCAGGCGGTAAGGCAGGCGAAAGTCTCATCCAACAGTTGCTGCTCTTCATCGCTCAGGGTCAGTTGCAGGTGGTGACCCAGCAGCCACTCGGGGAAAATGCTGTTCTCCCGCGCCATAAAAGCCGCATCGAAGGGGTCAAGCGCCAGATCGACCGCGCCCAGGCAGGGCAGCAAATCAATCGCCTTGCCATACCAGGCCAGCACATTGTGCTCGTTCAGGCAGCTGATCAGCTGGGTATCGCCCAGGTCACTCACCGCCAGCAAACCCTGTTCGTAGTCCACCGCTTTCACCTCTGGCGCCAGCAGCTGACGCGCCTGCAAGGCGGCCGCGTTACGAACAAACTCATGATTTTTTTCGGTTTTCGGATTGGCATCTACCCAGACCAGCCCAGCGCCACGGTAGTAACGGCGGAAACTGGCATCACCGGAAATAAGGGTCAACTGAAGGGTGGCATCGCCTGAAATCTGGCGTGCCCACTGCAAGAGCAGGGAATCGCGATCGTGCATAAGTCGGGGACCAAGGTGGAAAGCAGCACTTGGCTGTTAGCCCTGGCCGCAATAATGCTTTATCATTGCCGGCTAACATAAAGCAATGACATGCAATGTCAACTCGATGAAACCTGTCGTAAAATGCATGCCTTGGATCAACCGTATCTATCACGGATTGCAAGAGTCTTTCACATGACAAAATGGACACTGGGGTACCGCTATCCCATCGCCCTGACTATCAGCCTGGCACCGGCCCTGACCTCCATGATGGTGCAGGCGGCCCCTTTTGAAACGCCGCCAGCTACCGGGATCCTCGACAGCCTCTGCTATGACTATGTTCCCAAGGTCGAAAAACCTGCCTCTACCGAGGAGGCCAATGCGTTGCCGGTCGAGGTAGATGCCGACCGTCTCGAGGCCAAACAGGGCGGCACCGCCGTCTATGAAGGGGACGTAAAGGTTCGTCAGGGGGTTCGCAAGTTTGACTCCGACTATGCCCAGCTTGACCAGAAGAGCCGGGATGTCATCGCCATCGGCAACATCTATTACAACGACGGTCAGGTGACCGTCACCAGCGACAAGACCCTCAAATCCAACCTGGATACCAAGAACTCCGAGCTGGAAGAGGGCAAGTATCAGGTTCATGGCTCACCGGTGCGCGGCTTTGCCAAGCGCGTGGTGATGACCAACAACAACCAGAACATCACCATGGAGGGGGCTCAATACACCACTTGCCCTCCCGGTCAGGAGGTGTGGACCCTCAAAGCGGGCAGCATCGACATCGACCAGCAAGAGGTGTTCGGCGAAGCGTGGAACGCCAGCCTCTGGCTCTATGACTACCCGGTGTTCTACTTCCCCTATATCAACTTCCCCATCAAGGATGAGCGGAAGACGGGCTTGCTCTACCCGGGTTATACCCAGAGCTCCAGCAACGGCATGGATATCACCCAGCCCTTTTACTGGAACATTGCCCCCAACTACGATGCCACCATCACCTCCCGTTTTATGGACAAACGCGGCCTGATGGAGCAGGTGGAGTTCCGCTATATGCCGGACCCCGCCCATACCGGCACCCTCTATTTTGAAAATCTGGCGGATGACAAGCAGTACAGCCCGAGCAATCCGAGTCTGGCTGGCCTGTCCGATGGCCATCGCTACCTGATGAACGTCCGCCACGGCACCGCCCTGATGGATGGCGCCCTGCGCTTTGGTGTCGACTACACCCAGGTGCGGGACAAGGATTACAACTACTTCAACGACTTTAGCCCCCCGGTGGGCACCCAGGTCGACAGCCAGTTGCAGCAATCCTTTACTGCCGGTTACTACCAGCAGAACTGGAACCTCACCTCAGAGGTACGTCGCTACCAGATCCTGACCCCTTATGCGACTCTGCCACACGAGATGCTGCCGCGCATTGACTACAACTACTACCAACAGGGTAAATGGTTCGATCTGGCCTGGAACAGCGAGCTGACCAAGTTTGGTTATGACAGTAGTAACGCCAGCAGCTATCAATCGGGCGAGCGCTATACCGCCACCCGTCTGCATCTGGCCCCCACCCTGACCGTCCCTCTGGTGGATGCGCCGGGTTACTACCTGACCAGCCAGTACAAGCTGATGTTTACCTCCTATAACCAGGAAGTGCCCAAGGATCTGGTAGCCGCGGATCGAACTCGCTTTAGCGATGTAGATAGCAAGCAATTGGCTCTGAAGGATGGGACCATCAACCGCACACTCCCCTCCTTCCGTCTCAAGGGGGGGCTCAACTTTGATCGCCCGCTCGACTGGTATGATGGCAAGGGTACCCAGACGCTGGAGCCGGAGTTCCAGTATCTCTACGTCCCCTATCGGGATCAGGACGAGATCGGGATCTACGACTCCACCACGACCCGGCAGGACTACTACAGCCTGTTTAGCGATCGCCGCTATGCAGGTCTCGATCGCATCAGCGATGCCAACCGGGTCACAGCCGGTCTCACCAGCCGGGTCTATGACAATGCGGGTGATGAACGGTTGCGTCTGGCCGTGGCCCAAGCCTTTGAAATGACGCCACCCAAGGTTCGCCTCTATCCTTCCGATCCGAAAAGCACCAACGCCCGTTCCCTGCTCTCCTTTGAAGGGGATGCCCGGATCACCGATGAGTGGTTTGCCCATGCGGGTACCCAGTTCGATACCTCCGAGAGTGAATTTACGGCGGGCAACGGTGCGGTCGAATACCGAACCGGCAAGCTGGCAACCCAGGTCAACTACCGCTACATCAAGGATGGCAACCTGGACTATCGCTATCCGACCAACACGGCGCTGGCAGAAGATCTGAGCCAGCTCGGCTTGGTGATGATGGCGCCGATTGCCAATCAGTGGCAGATGTATGGCGGTTACTACCGTGATATCAAGCAGGATGTGAACATTGACCGCAAAATCGGTGTCAAATATGACTCCTGCTGCTGGAGTATCAACCTGAGTCTGGAGTGGCACAACCAGCCAGACAACGTCACCTTGAAGCCCACCTCCGAAAAATCGATCGGCCTTCAATTCGAGATGAAGGGACTTGGCAGCGTGGGTACCGGTGACCGCAGTGTCACGCTGGATACCGAGCTGTTGCCCTATGTTCGCCCGTTTAATCTGAAAGACCAGCAATGATGCTGGTCCAGCCTTGAGAGATGGATATGAAAAAGACCCTGATTGCCCTGCTGACCGCGGGAATGTTCGGCGCCATGAGCCAGGCCGCACTGGCTGCGCCCGAGCTGATGGACAAGGTACTGGCCGTGGTCAACAAGGACGTGGTGCTGTCCAGTCAACAGGACGCACTGGTCAACAAGGTAAAGCTCTCCGCCCAGGAGAGCGGCCAATCCCTGCCTGACGATGCCACCCTGCGCAAGCAGGCGCTGGATCGTCTGATCCAGGAGAGCCTGCAGTTGCAACTGGCGGATCGCCAGGGGCTGAAGATCAGCGATACCCAGCTGGAGCAAGCTATCCAGGGGATCGCCGCCGACAACAAGATGACCATGGATCAGCTGCGTGCCCAGCTCGCCCGCGAAGGGCTGACCTATGCCCAATATCGGGAAGAGGTGCGCCGCGAGATCCTGATGAACGAGGTACGCCGTAATCAGGTACGTCGTCGCATCAACATCTCCGATCAGGAGGTGAAGCAGGTGGTCGAGATCCTGAAAAAACAGGGTCAGCAACAGAACGAGTACCACGTCGGTCATATCCAGATTGCGCTGCCGGACAACCCCACCGCCGCCCAGCTGGACGCCGCCAAGAGCAAGATCGAACGCATTCTGACTGCCCTCAAGCAGGGAGCCGACTTCCGCAAGTTGGCTATTGCCGAGAGTAACGGTCCCAAGGCGCTGGAAGGGGGTGACTGGGGCTGGATGAGCCCGCAAGAGATGCCGACCCTGATGGCAGAAGCGGTACAGGGCGCCAAGAAGGGCGACATCGTCGGCCCGCTGCGCTCCGGCGCCGGCCTGCACATCGTCAAGGTGTTTGACACCAAGGGTCAGCAGCAGGTTATGCAGACCGAGGTGAAGGCTCGCCACATCCTGATCAAGCCCTCCATCATCCTGAGCGAAGAGAAAGCCAAGGGGATGCTGGACGGCATTCTGCACGATATCAAGAGCGGCAAGGCCAGCTTCGCCAGCATGGCGGAGAAGTACTCCGAAGACCCGGGCTCTGCGGTGCAGGGTGGCGAACTGGGCTGGTCTGATCCCAACGTCTATGTGCCCGAGTTCCGCGACATGGTCAACCGCCTGCAACCGGGCCAGCTCAGTGCCCCGTTCCGTACCAGCCATGGCTGGCACATCGTGCAGGTGGAAGATCGCCGCAGCCAGGACGCCACCGACAAGGCCCAGGAGCAGCGCGCCTACCAGCTCATTTACAACCGTCGTTTCGTGGAAGAGTCCCAAGCGTGGCTGGACGAGCTGCGTGACGAGGCCTACATCCGCATCGAAGGCGCCGGTAGCTGATGAACTGCCGTCGTCTTGCCGTCACCCCGGGCGAACCGGCCGGGATTGGGCCTGATCTGGTACTGCAGATTGCCCAGCAGGATTGGCCGCACCAGTTGGTGGTCATTGCCGATCCGGTATTGCTGCGCGAGCGGGCGGCCCTGCTGGGGCTGCCCATCGAGCTTGAACCCTATGATGCCAGTCAACCGGCACAACCGCAGCGAGCCGGCACCCTGACGGTATGTTCTGTCTCTCTCGGCACCTCTGTGGTAGCGGGCGAGCTGAACGAAGGCAATGGCGCCTATGTGCTGGCGACCCTGCAGCGCGCCTGCGATGGCAACATGAGCGGTGAATTTGCCGCCGTGGTGACCGGGCCGGTTCACAAGGGGATCATCAATCAGGCCGGTGTCTCGTTTAGCGGTCATACCGAGTTCTTCGCCCAGCAGTCGGGCACCGCCGATGTGGTGATGATGCTGGCAACCGAGGGCCTGCGAGTTGCGCTGGCGACCACCCATATCCCCCTTGCCTATGTGGCGATGGCGATCACGGAAGATCGCCTCGGCAAGGTGATCCGCATTCTCAATGCGGATCTCGCCACCAAGTTTGGCATCGCCAAACCCCGAATTTACGTCTGCGGCCTCAATCCCCATGCCGGGGAAGGCGGCCACCTCGGACGTGAAGAGATTGACGTGATCGAACCCGCTCTGGCCACGCTGCGCCAGGAGGGGATCGATCTGGTCGGCCCGTTGCCGGCCGACACCCTGTTCCAGGAGAAATACCTCAAGGATGCGGATGCGGTACTCGCCATGTACCACGACCAGGGACTGCCCGTGCTCAAATACAAGGGCTTTGGCAGTTCGGTCAATATCACTCTGGGGCTTCCCTTCATCCGCACTTCGGTGGATCACGGCACCGCGCTGGATCTGGCAGGCAAGGGCCTGGCGGATCCGGGCAGCCTTGTCACCGCGATTAACCACGCCATCAAGATGGTAGAGAAAAAAAGATATGAGCAGTAAGGTGCACATGGGCCACACGGCCCGTAAACGTTTCGGTCAGAACTTCTTGCACGACCGCTACGTGATCGACCAGATCGTCGCCGCCATCAACCCGCAGCCGGGCCAAAACCTGGTGGAGATCGGCCCGGGTCTGGCCGCGCTGACCGAGCCGGTTGCCGCCCAGATGGACAAGATGACCGTGGTCGAGCTGGACCGGGATCTGGCGGCGCGCCTGCGCGAGCACCCGACCCTGAAGGAGAAGCTCACCGTCATCGAAGCCGATGCCATGCGCTTCGACTTCAGCACCCTGATGGGTGAAGGCAAGGGGCCGCTGCGTATCTTCGGCAACCTGCCCTATAACATCTCCACCCCGCTTATCTTCCACCTGTGCGAGTTCGCCGATCGGGTAGAAGACATGCACTTCATGCTGCAAAAGGAAGTGGTGTTGCGTCTGGCCGCCGGCCCGGGCAGCAAGGCTTACGGCCGTCTTAGCGTGATGACCCAGTACTACTGCCAGGTGGTGCCGGTGCTGGAAGTGGGCCCGGGCGCCTTTAAGCCGGCACCGAAAGTGGACTCTGCCGTGGTACGTCTGATCCCGCACAAGAACCCGACTATCGTCGCGAAAGATATTCGTTGTCTGAATCGCGTCTGTACCGAGGGCTTTGGCCAGCGTCGCAAGACCATCCGCAACAGCTTCTCCAACTTCATCACCGACGCCCAGCTGACCGAGCTTGGCATCGATGGCAACCTGCGCCCGGAGAACCTCTCCCTCGAGCAGTTTGTCATGATTGCCAACTGGCTGGCGGATCAGCAACAGGCCTGATCCGGTGGCACCCCCGCACATCGTTGTCCGCCCATACCCCTCGTATGTGGCGGATAGCAAAGACCCCTACCAGTTTCACTATCTGATCGAGATTGAGAATCTGGGGCCCGGCCCGGTGCAACTGCTGCACCGGCGCTGGCTCATCACCGATGCCAATGGCAAGATGCTGGAGGTGGCAGGTCCG
This sequence comes from uncultured Aeromonas sp., assembly GCA_945957575.1. Taxonomy (GTDB): domain Bacteria; phylum Pseudomonadota; class Gammaproteobacteria; order Enterobacterales; family Aeromonadaceae; genus Aeromonas. Next base: position 16,482 of record CAMFLW010000054.1, read on the forward strand.
GGCGTGGTCGGGGAGCAACCCGTCATTGCCGAAGGTGAGACCTACTGCTACCAGAGCGGCGTGCCGCTGGCGACCCCGCTTGGGGTGATGGAAGGGAGCTACACCCTGCAAGATGGCTCTGGCCAGCAGTTTGAGGCGCCCATCGCCCCCTTCACGCTAGCCATCCCCAATATTATCAACTGAGGTTTCATGGCGAACTGTTTTGTCGGTGACATCCAGGGCTGTTACGACGACTTGCGCCGTCTGCTGGATCTTGCCGCGTTCGATCCCGATCAAGACGTGCTCTGGCTCTGTGGCGACCTGGTCGCCCGCGGCCCGGACTCCCTCAATACCCTGCGTTTTGTCAAAGGGTTGGGCAACCGTGCCGTCACCGTGCTCGGCAACCACGATCTGCACCTGTTGGCGGTCGCCAATGGCGTGGCACCGCTCAAGAAGAAAGACAAGCTGCAAAGCCTGATCGATGCCCCGGATCGGGACGAACTGCTGGAGTGGCTGCGCCACCGCCCGCTGCTGGCCGAACACCCCGACCTGCCCATCATGATGGTACATGCCGGTATCTCCCCGGCGTGGGATGCCCGCACCGCCCGCAACTGCGCCCGCGAGGTAGAGAGCCTGCTGCGCGGTGACCAGTACAGCTGGCTGCTGCACAACATGTACGGCGACCAGCCCGATGGCTGGAAAGATGATCTGGTCGGGATCGACCGCTACCGCTACATCATCAACACCTTCACCCGGATGCGCTTCTGCTACTTCGATGGCCGGCTCGACTTCAAATGCAAGAAGGGGCCCAAGGAGTCGACCCCGGGACTGCGCCCCTGGTTCGAGCAGCGCGAGCATCACGTGGATGACCCCATCCTGGTGTTCGGCCACTGGGCGGCCCTGATGGGCAACACCGGCAAGAGCGACATCAAGGCGCTCGATACCGGCTGTGTCTGGGGCAACAGCCTCACCCTGTGGCGCTATGAGGATGATGCCCTCTTTGCCACTCCCTGTCCGGTTCACGCCAGCTAGGGGGAGCACGGCCATCGGGCGGCACGCACTACGCAGATCGCCAAGACAGTACCACTGTGCCACGAGCAGCGCATCCAACGGGGCGTGAGCGAGAGCTGTCTGACCGGTAAATGTAGTGACAACTCTCCGCTCGCCGCATCGACGGGTTGTGCTGTAGTCGCATCAGTAAACATATGGACTGCAAGCCTCCCCCCGTCTGGCCCAATGCCTGAATCCCTCGTCCAGATCCTGCCTATCCGCCATGTCGGCCGGCTAGGCGGGATTGGTTGGTATACCGCCAAATACATCGACAAGCGACATTTGCATGCCTGCGTGGTCCAACCCGAGCCGGAGAGGTACAGGGTTGTTCTCTATTTGAACAGCCCCTTAAGCAACTGGTCGGCCACCCCTTTGACGGCATCGCTGTCGGCCTTGTCACCCAGCAGCTTCTTGAGGCCGCGTTCTGCCTCCTTGCGCGCCTTATCCTCCAGCAGCTTGTTGTTGCTGAGCAGCGCCTTTACGTCGAGCTGGTAGCTGGGGGCCTGCCAGTGGCCGCCAATCCGCACCGGAATGGTGAGCTCCTTCAGCTCGTCCACATCCTTGCCCCCTTGTCCCCTGCTGCTCTCGACGATGGAGGTGAGGAACAGGAAGTCGAGGCTCTCCGGCACCAGCGCCGTCTGCCCCTCCCCCTTGACCCGGAGGGCGGGGGCAAAGAGCTGGATGTCGTTACTGCGGGCGATACCATCGGCAATCTGGAAGCTGGCGGTCAGGGCGCTGAAGTCGGTCTTGCGCGCCTCCTTCACCTGCTCGGCCCCCTTGCCGCTGAGGGTAGCCCGCGCCTCGCGGATCATCTCCGGCAGGTTGATGCCGTGCAGGGCACCGTCACTCAGTTTCAAGGTAACCTTGCCCTGCATCCCGTTGCGCAGCGCCAGCGTAGAGAGACCACGGCCCTGCACCTGCACATCGAGATCGCCCTTGCCCTCCAGCAGATCACTCTGAGCCAGAGTCTGCAGCAAGGGACGAATGTTCACTCCGGCCACCTGCTTGTGCACCTTGTAGGTGGCGGGCTGCTGGCGTGCGTCCAGTACCCCGTTCGCGTTTACCTGACCGCCTGCTACGGTCGCGCTGAACTGTTTGAGCGTCAGCAGCCCTTTGGCCAGAGCCACCTGCAGATCGACAGCACCGAGATCCAGCCCTTTCAGACGCAGGCTGCCGAGTTGCAATCGACCATCCAGATCCACCCCCTTGAGCGCGCCCAGATCCGGTTCAACCGCGGAGAGGGCTTCGCGCTTGCCGGTTACCGCTTTATTGTCACTTGCAGCGGCATTGGAAGCACCGGCCGCCGGTTTCTCCTCTTTCGCCTGTGCGGTCGTGGTCGGTGCCGACTTAGCGAGCCATTTGTCGAGATCCAGCGTCTCCCCCTTGAGATCGAAGCTGATTGCGGGAACGGCGCCAAGCTGCACGGTTCCATCACCACTCAACAGCGCCTCATCGGCACTCATCACCAGCTTGCTCAGGGTGATCAGCTGCTTGTCGAGCTCGGCACGGGCAAACCCGGCCAGTTTCAGCTTCATCTGCGGGCGTGGCAGCGCATCACCTTCCAGCGCTGCCGTCAGCAGCACATCGGAGAGCTCGGCCAGCTTCATCTCCTTGTCGAGCCGCCCTTTAAGTGTTCCTTCCAGCGAGCCAGCCAGTGAAGCTTGCTGCCCCTCACCCTTGGCTCCTTTCAGCGCCAACGTGAGATTGCTCCACTCACCGAGGGCCAGTCGGTCTCCCTTGATGGAGAAACTGTCGAGTCGCAGGGATGGGTCACTCAGGCTGCCACTGAGGCTCAAGTCTTTCAGTTCACTGGCCATCACCTCCTGCGCCAGCTTGATCTGGGTCTGCCCTTTAACCTCGAAAGCGAGCTTGTCGGCACTCCCCTTGGCGGCCAGCATCACGGGTACCCACTGACCGGTGGCCAGCTGCCCCATATCGAGATCGAGGCGATCCAGTCGCAGCGACGTGCCGCTGCGATCATCCTGTACCAGCGCACTGGCCTGGGAGAGCGCGACACCCTGCAAGCTGATCTGCCAGGGCTTGCTATCAGCGGTTGGCGCAGGGGGTGCGGGGACGACCGGTTCGCTTGCATCAGCAGTGGCATCTTTGAGCAGTCCGCTCAGATTGGAGCTGCCATCCGCCTTGGTCTGAATAAAGAGATGGGCGCCACTCAGCGTCACCTTGCCAATCTCCAGACGATGGGAGAGCAGCGGTAACAGGGCCACCGAGGCCTCGCCCTGTTCGAAACGAACCAGATCCGGCTCGGCAAAACCGGCCGGATTGCGCAGAGCAACCTTCTCCAGCGAGAGGCCGAGACTCGGCCAGAAACGCCAGTCAATCTCCCCCGCCATCACCAGTTCCCGGCCCGTGCTCTTGCGCACCTGTTCAGCCAGTTGGGGCTTGAATTGATTGGGGTCGATAAGGCTTATCAGCGTCACTATGGCCAGCAAGGCCGCCACGGCAATGCCGAGCAAGATGAGAACTATCTTCTTCACGATATGCTCCTTGAATCCGGATCCATTGCTGACTATACCACTCACCGTCTGACGAATGGCGTCTGAGGGACAAAAGCGGACAAGGATGAGACAGGGATGGTCGCTGCCAATCCCCATCGTCATCAGCAGGGCTCAGGCTTGCAAAGGGGATTGCTGCAACCGCGCCATCGCGGTGCGCGTCGACTCGAAAGCAAAGCGGGGCAAGGGGATATTGCTGATCTTCAGCCACTGACAGGCGGCCACATCATCAGCCGGCTGGATGACCGGTTTTTCGCTCAGCATGATGGCAAAGAAGGTGTCACAGGTGTGATAGGTGATGCCATCGTAGGGATAGATATTGGGAAATGAACCGAGATAGGTGCAAGGATGAGCGCTGACATCGAGTCCCAGCTCCTCCTGCAACTCGCGCACCAGCGCCCCCTCCAGCGACTCGCCGGGATCGACGAATCCGCCCGGCAGATCCAGCAACCCCTTGCCCGGATTGCGGGCACGCACCGCAACCAGCACCTCATCCTGCCAGCAAAGCGCCACCATCACCGCAGTCGCCACATTCTGGAAAAAATGAAAACCGCAGCCACAGCGAAACTCTTTGGGGCTGACGATCTGCAGGGTTTGACCGCCGCATTTTGGACAAAACATGGGCTATCTCCGACCAGATAAAGCGCCATTTTACGCCGTTGCGACCGTTTTTTATGAGTGAAACAGACGGGGATGATTGGGAATTCAAGAGGAGGGGATAAACGGGGGCAATTATCGGGCGATTTTCTGATTTTCAGGCAATAAAAAACCCCGCTCATTGAGCGGGGTTTCTTGTATTGGGTGCCTGGCAGTGT
>CAMFLW010000055.1 GCA_945957575.1 uncultured Aeromonas sp.
CTGAACGGTCACCTCTAATGGCGTGGGCAGTTACACAGAATTATTTACAGGCTCCTTACAGTTGCAATTTTGTGCTCTAAATCGCTTCTTAAGTTTAATAAAAAGCCACCCTTTCCAAATCTTTTAACATTCTCAATGTAAACTGATTCTATTCGCATGATGTTTTCTTATAGCGGTAATATAAAGTAATAATATGGTTTATAAGACGTAAATGGACTAAAGCCTTTATTACTACAACGAAAATCTGGGACACCCACCTTTCTGATCCCGTATGTTGGGCTAAAAATCGTAGGTTGGTGCTGAACGAAGTGAAGCCCAACGTTTACCAAGCAATGTAACTGAAATCTGTTTTACCAAACTGCCACATCCATGTTTATCCCGCTCTGATGGGCGCAATAATACTCACTACCGGCCCCCAGCCAATGAAAGTAACAAGAGGAGAGGGGTAATTATGTTGAATAAGTATTCTCCAAGTGTATGCTTTTATATTTTAATTTCTGGTGAGAAATTTATCGGCCTATTCAACAACAATGTATTTATTATCATTAACGCCTGATTTGAAAGCACTATCTGGGGCATCGGCAAGCTTTTCAAAAGTTTTAAACTGCCCGTGTTGAAGGTTGCAACCAAAAAGAGCCAATTCCCATGGAGTAGACTGTATGCCTATTGTTAGCGTTAAAAGTCCGTCATTGATCATTTTAAGGTACTTCATAACTTCTGGGTTTTCATTTTCATATGATAAGCAAGATGATTTAACCTTGCCGGTTTGCTGTTGTTCTGTACATGCTTTATATACAGACTCGCAAACTCTAAGCTCCGTTACACTTGGCTCAGCAAAAGCTGAATTGCAAACAAAATAAATAACAAGAAAAAAAATAACTATATTTTCTACTCATAGGTACCTGCCAATTTTCAATTGTATATATCGCCAGAAAATCTGGGACACCCACCTTTCTGAGTAAGGCGTAACGCCACCAAATCCCACGCTACCGCCCGTGGATTACAGCTTCCAATATGCTCCCTTGACCTGCGCTGGCAGCAACCCATCACAGATCAACAGGTTATGGCTGGCTATGGTAAGCCAAACGAAACTGCCGAAGCGAGCCTTAAAGTGACTTAACTATCAGAAATTAATCATTTTTTGAGTTTGATCAGCAAATGGAACCGGAAGACGGCTTTGTAGCCATATCCCTTTTTGGCAAGCGGGGAAGGGGAGTGAATCAGGGGCGACCTGCTGGTCGCCCCTGATGATTGCCATATCCGGCGCCCGAAGGGTTAACCGTTATAGCCGTAGCAGCGCTTGAGTTCCTCGAAGTCGTAGTAGTGGCTGCCGCGCTGGTAGTAGGACACTGGGACACCCACCTTTTTGTGTGAGGCGTAATGCCACCGAATCTCACGCTACCGCCCGTGGATGACAGCTTCCAATATGCTCTCTTGGCCCGCGCTGGCAGCAACCCATCGCAGTTCAACAGGTTCTGGATGGCTATGGTAAGCCAAACTAAACTGCCGAGACGAGTCTTAAAGTGACTTAACTATCAGAAATACATCGTTTTTTGCGCTTGATCAGCAAATGGAACCGGAAGGCGGCTTTATAGCCATATCACTCTTTGGCAAGCGGGGAAGGGGAGTGAATCAGGGGCGACCTGCTGGTCGCCCCTGGGGATTGCCATATCCAGCGCCCGAAGGGTTAACCGTTATAGCCGTAGCAGCGCTTGAGCTCCTCGAAGTCGTAGTAGTGGCTGCCGCGCTGGTAGGGCTGGCAGCCGGTTTTAAAGGCGGTCTCCTTTTCGTTGTAGAGCATCTTGACCAGCACCTGCCGCTGCCCGTTTTGGTAGATATCCCACTGAATATTGGCGGTATAGGGGGAGACCCAGCCGCCGCGCCACTCGTTGTTCTGCTGACTGAACAGCTGATCCGGGCTGGCCCCCTGACGGCTCCCTTCCAGTTTCATCAGGGCGGCGAGGGGGATGATGGTTTCGGCGTGGGCAAAGCGCAGGGTAGCCCGTCGGCTCTGCTCACCCTCCACCACCTGACGTTGCACCTCGTCGAACAGACCGTCGAGCAGTGGCTGGGCAATGGCGTAGGGGGCGCTCTGGTTGGCAAAGCTTGGCCCCTTTTCGTAGAAATCTTCCGCATCGGAGAGGTAGGAGAACCAGGCAGACTCCTCCGGACTGAGGAACTGCTCCAGCGCCCAGGGCTCGTTGCTCTGTGCCTGCGCTTCGCGGATCATGCCGGGTCCGATGATAAAGAGGTTGTAGAGCATCAGGGCGGCATCCACTTCGTCGTGCACATAGGTCATGCCGCCATCTTCCGGGTTGACGGCGACAAACTCGACGCCGCCCGCCAGATAGTCGACAAACCCCTTGCTGTAGATACGCTCCAGCATGCTGCGGGCCATCTCTTTGGTTTTACTCAGGTTTTTAAGCTGATCCAGCGCTTTGGTCAGCTCGGGGGCAGGGGCGACCCCGGCATCCTCGTCGCCGATAAAGCGTTGGTAGGTTTCATAGGCGGGCAGGTAGCGGGCGTAATCCCCCTCGGGCGTGGTCTTGTGGAAGTAGAGCTCGAACTTGTTGACCAGCTTTTTGTCGATCTTCGAGGGATCATCCTGCTTGAAGTAACACTGCGCCGAGTCGCTGACATAGTTCACGTCGCGCTTGAGGCTCTCCATAAAGTAGTAGGCGCTTTCGTTGGCCCTGTCTTTGCCCGAGGTGACCACCTTGATGCAGTGGGGTTCGCTGCTGTTGAGCAGGGTCGGCAGCCGCGCCGCCAGCCGGGTAGCCAGATTGGCGTGCTCCTCCTTGCCCAGCGCCGAGAGCAGGCCATAGCCCAGTTTCTGGTTGGCGGCGGTCACCAGATCGACCTTGCCTCCCAGACCCTGCCCGAGGGGGGTGAGCGCCCCCTGACGCTGCGCCTCTTCCCATACCAGCTTGGTCAGCACGTCATATTTCGGGCTGGAGAGGGAGCGCGAGCCGTGGCGCGCCACCATCTCGGTAAAGACCGGGCTGAACCCCTGGGGCGCTGGCTCGTAACTCTCTGCCTGCTGCTGCGGGCTGTAGACCGCTTTGGTGCTGTATTGATAGGCGGTTTTGCCCTGGTTGTCGGCAGACGATTCGTTCTCTGACTGGCAGCCGCCAAGCAAGACCAGCGAGACGGCCAAAGCCACATAAGAAGAGCGCGGGAAAGTCATGGTGTTCCTTATCTATACATATGAAAAATAAGTGAAAAACTCTATTGCTTGAAAATGACCGCGGGATGTCAGCCAGATGACAGGACGGTGACTGTTGCGAATCCCATTAGCAGGGGGACAGACGTGACGAGCATGCCCATCAGGGAGCGCTTCTGCCTGTTTCGGGACACCCACCTTTTTGACAGTAGCGTAGTGTTGCTCTTGACTTGAGAGGTCACCATTGAGGGATGCACCATGACCATTGCCCGTGCACGTCAAATCAGTTTGCAGGATACGCCTTACTACCACGTGGTTAGCCGCTGTGTGCGGCGAGCCTTTCTGTGTGGTGACGATGCCCATTCTGGCCAGAGTTACGAGCATCGGCGTCAGTGGGTGGTCAACAAGTTGGGGCAACTGTCGCGGCTGTTTGCAATCGGCATTTGTGCCTATGCGGTGATGAGCAATCACTATCATCTGGTGCTCAAGGTGGAGCCCGATACCGCGGCCAACTGGAGTGAGCGGGAGGTGGCTGAGCGCTGGGCGGCGCTTTTCCAGTGGCCGCACTTGGTCAGGCGCTGGTATCAGGGGGAGGCGTTGATCGAGCCTGAACTGGCTGTTGTGCAGCAACTGCTGGCCCAATGGCGGGAACGGCTTCACTCCATTAGCTGGTTTATTCGGCTACTCAATGAAAATCTGGCCCGTCAGGCCAATCAGGAAGATGGTTGCAAGGGCCATTTCTGGGAGGGCCGCTTCAAGAGTCAGGCTTTGCTCACCGAATCCGCCTTGTTGGCTTGTATGGCGTATGTTGACCTAAATCCGATACGAGCCGCGTTGACCGACCGGCCAGAGCAGAGTGAATACACCAGTATCAAACAGCGCCTTGACGAGCCTGCTGCCCCTGAGGTTTTGTCACCACTATTGCTGCCGTTTGCCAGCCAGGGGAAGCCTGAAGAGTTGCCCTATGCTTTCACCGACTACCTGATGCTGGTTGATTGGACTGGTCGCGCTATTCGGCCCGACAAGCGGGGTCATATTCCGGCCCAATTTGGACCCATTCTGGAACGATTGGGACTCGATGCTGTTCGCTGGTTGAAGCAGGTGACGCTGTTCAGGCGACAAGGTATCAGAGTGGTGGGAGACAGAGATCAATGTCAGCAGTTTGCCCGCCACTGTGGCCAGCGACGATGCCATCAACCAAGGCTGTGATAGCTTTGCATCCACCCTGCTGATAGCTCCGGGTATTGCACACAGTTCAGTGGACCGCGGTGCAGGGGCTGTTGCTTTCTAAATCTGACAATCTCTCCCGCCAGCCGATGTTTGCAGGCATCACTTCGAATCTATAGCTCCTTTGGTGCCTGCAAGCAGCCTAATAGTGGCTTACTTCAAAAGGTGGGTGTCCAAATTTGAGCTTTGCCTGATAGTGGCTTGTTTCAAAATGTGGGTGTCCCAATTTGAGTGAGGGCACTCATCGCGTCCTTTCGCTTGTCGCTTCGTGAAGTGCGGCATGCTAGCCAGAATAGGTTCAATACGAAACCCATTCTGTTGCAGCTTTGACCCTCGTCATACAAAATGCCCCGAGAGCAGGGGGCTTTCGGGGCAGCTCATTTTCCGGGATATTTACCTTCTTGATTGCAGAGACATGCCATCACCAGCGTGCACGATCACGGAGGCTGGATCTGCGGGGGAAATCCTGCGATGGTGCGGGCAGTTATCCGCTTGTCCCGTTATCGAGTGAAAAGGAGTTGAGATGCGCATTGCCATGATTGGTTTGGGGGATATCGCCCAGAAAGCCTATCTGCCGCTGCTGGCGAGCGACGAGCGGATCACCCCGCTGCTCTGTACCCGGAGTCCAGCGGTGCTGGAGAAGCTGGCCCGCCAGTATCGGGTCGCCGAGTGCTTTACCGATGTGGCGGCCCTGCTGGCCAGCCGTCCCGACGCTGTGATGATCCACGCCGCCACCGCCGTTCACCGCGAGCTGGCCGAGCAGTGCCTGCGCGCAGGGATCCCCACCTTTGTCGACAAGCCCCTGTGCGACAATCTGGCCGAGGCCGAGGGACTGGCAAATCTCGCCATCGCGCAAGATTGCGCCCTCTTTACCGGCTTTAACCGCCGCTATCTGCCCGCCATGGCCGAGGCGCGCGCCCAGCCGCTCACCGAGCTGAACTGGCAGAAACATCGCTTCGCCCTGCCGGGCAAGGCGCGGGATTTTATGTTCGACGATTTTATCCATGTGCTCGACAGCCTCTGCTTCTATGGCGGCGTGCCGGACGGCGACTTTCATGCGGTATTGCGACCGGATGCGAAGGACAACAGCCTGTTGGCCGGGGTAAGCGTCAGCTGGCAACGCGGGGATCGCGCCATCAGCGGCAGCATGAACCGCAGCGCCGGGATCACCGAGGAGCGTATCGATGCCTATGGCGACAACCTCTCCCTGCACCTTGAGAACTGCACCCGCGGTATCATCGCCCGCGACAAGCAGGCGCAGATGCTTAGCCCCAACGACTGGCTGCCGGTGCTGGCCCAGCGCGGCTTTGCCGCCATGCTGGAGCACTGGTATCAGCAGATTGCAGTCGGCAAGGCCGATAGCGAGCTGATCGCCTCCTACCTGCATGGCCACCGGCTGGCGGAGCAGCTGGTGGCGCTGGCTGACAAGCGGAGGTAAGGCTGGCTGGAAGCCTGGGGGATATGAATACGAGGTGCGCGAAGGTAGCGCACCAAACACAACGGGGGCCGCAGTTGCGGCCCCCGTTGTTATGGGATGAGATGCATGGGATCAGATGCACTTCACAGGTTTGGGCAGGCCGCCAATCTTGGTCGCCTGCTTGGCGGGCCCTTCCGGGAACAGCTTGTAGAGGTAGCGGCTGTTGCCCTTCTCGGGGCCGTACTGCTTCTCCATCGCCTTGACCAGCGCACGGATGGCGGGGGAAGTGTTGAACTCCAGATAGAAGGCGCGCACAAAGCGCACCACTTCCCAGTGCGGCTCCTCCAGCGCGATCCCCTCCTGCGCGGCCAGCACCAGCGCCAGCTCCTCGCTCCAGTCGTTGCTGTTGAGCAGGTAGCCCTTGGCATCGGTCTCGATGAGTTGGCCGTTGAATTCCAGCTGATGTTTTTCGGACGCAGACATGAGGGCTCCTCGCTAATGGGGCTATCAGGATTGGGCGGGCATGGTAGCGCCTTGATCCCCGGTGAGCAACCGGCTCTCGTTGGCCAGATGCAGCAGCTGATCCGCCAGCTCGCTGATCAGGTTGAGCTGCTGGGTCAGCATCAGCTGCTCCTCGCTGCTGTCCGGACAGCTGTCCGTGCAAAGAAGGGGGCTCTGACCACCGATTGAGCTGGAGGGGTTGCCCGCCAGATGGCCGGCAGCCTGCTCAAGGGTGTGGCAGATATGGTGGCGCACCTCATCCAGCCCGCTGATGGCCTCAAGCTTGTCGCGATGAGCCCCCAGCGCCGAGATGTAGGAGAGCAGGGCGTGGTTGCGCCAGGTGAGGGTAAAGCAGAGATCGAGGAAGCGGCGGCGCTTTTGCGGCTCCACCAGCATGCTCTGCCAGGCGGTGGCCAGCTCGCTATCCGCCAGATGGGCGCTTTTGCGCGCCACCCGATAGTCGATGGACTCGTCCCGCTGCTGCTTGAGGCTCGCCAGCACTGCCGAGAGGTAGCGGGCGTTGGCCGAGAGCGAATTGGCGATAAGCGTCGGCAGCCGCTTGTACTGCCAGTCCGGCCAGAGCCAGGCCACCAGCCCGTAGGAGATCAGGCAGCCGAGCAAGGTATCGAGCAGCCGCGGCCCCAGAATGGCAAAGCCGATGCCATCGAGCAGGTTGAATGCCATCAGCACATAGAGGGTGATAAAGCAGACCGCGGCGCTGTAGTTGTTGCGCACCTGGGTGAAAAACAGGAAGGCGGCCAGCCCCATCACCACCAGCTGAACGTGCAGCTCGGGGAAGAGCCAGAGCACCGGAATGCCCACCAGTATGCCGGCGAAGGTGCCGAGCATCCGCTGCACCAGTCGGCGGCGGGTGGCGCTGTAGCTGGGCTGGCAGACAAACAGTACGGTCAGCAAAATCCAGTAGCCCTTCTCCAGATCAAAGGCTTGCAGTATGCCGTAGCCAATCACCAGCCCCAAGGAGAGGCGCAGCGCGTGGCGAAACACCATGGAGTGCAAGGTGAGGTGCTGCTTGAGCTGGGTCAGCAGCGGCAGGCGGGGCGGCCGCGCCAGCGCGGGCAGCTCCTGCTCTGGCTGCCCGGGATTTTGCAGCACTTCGGCGCTGCCGAGCAGCTGGTTGATGCTGGCCAGATTGCGGCGCAGGAACTTCATCGGCGTCAGCAGGGTTTTCGGGTAGTGCTGCTTGAGATTGGTGAACTCCAGCTGATCGCCGAGGGCCTCCAGCGTCCAGTGAATGCGCTTGTTATGGGCGTAGGGCTTGTGCACCAGAATGGCGTAACCGAGCCGCTGGCACGCCTCGGAGAGCTGCAGGAACACCTCCTGAAATCCTTCCAGTACGATGCCCTGCTTGAGCTCCGCTTCCAGCCGGCTGTAGGGGTAGTGGCTGGAGGTGGCGCGCTCGTGTATTTCCAGCGCCAGCAGGTAGAGGCGCAGCAGGCTGGCAAGCTCGGGGCTCGCCGGGTGGCGGCGGCTCAGGCGGGCGTTGAGGGCCGACTTGGTGAGGGTTAGCGCACTCACCAGATTGATATTGAGCTGGGCCAGATTGTGGCGAATGGCCTGGGCACCGTGCTCGTCCGCCGGGAAGAAGCGGGACTTTTCCAGCAGGTAGCGGCCAAGGGCGAAGTAGCTCTGGGCCAGCTGCTCGTGCAGGGTCTTGTAGGGCAGCAGCCAGAGCCAGATAAACGAGACCAGTCCGTACCAGAGGGCGCCAGCGCCGAGGGCCAGCGGCTGGTAGAAGAGATCCGGCGCCTTGGCGGCCCCCAGCATGGTGTAGATGGCGATCAGCAGCGAGCCGAAGCTGATGGTGGCGTAGCGGGCACCGAGCGCCCCCACCATCACGAAGATAAAGGTGGAGCTGGCCAGCCCGATGGCAAACAGCCAGGGGGTGGGGTAGAGATACTGCACACAGAGGGACGCGAACATGAAGCAGATGAGCGTCATGGCGAGGTTTTTGAGCCGTCCCCACAGGCTGTCGTCGGTTTCGGCGATGGCGCCCGCCACTACCCCGAGAGAGAGCAGCACGGTGAGCTGGATATTGCCGGTAGCCAGAGTGAAGGCGAGCAGACCGAGAATGGCCAGCAGCACCTTGAGGGCGAAGTAGATGTGACTATCGGTCAGCAGTCGGCGCAGCAGGCCAGAGAGATCCATCGGCATGAAACAGGAACAACCCTTGAACGAAACGAGGGCAGGATGTTACCCCGCCAAGCGAGAAGCGGCCCTGATCCAAATCAGGGCCACTTCGCTTCATATCCTTGATTTACAACTTATCCTGACAGAAACAGGAGCCAATAAAAACCCCGCCGAAGCGGGGTTTTTGATTAGTTGCGGTTGCCGCCAAGCAGACTCAGCAGGCTCAGGAAGATGTTGTAGATGGAGACATACAGGGTGACGGTGGCGGAGATGTAGTTGGTCTCGCCGCCGCGCACGATCTGCTGGGTAGTCAGCAGGATGGCTCCCGAGGAGAAGAGCATGAACATGGCGGACAGGGCCAGGCTCAGGGCGCTCATCTGCAGGAAGATGTTGGCAATCATGGCCACCAGCAGTACCCAGAAACCGACGAACAGCATGCCGCCGATGAAAGAGAGGTCACGCTTGGTGGTCAGGGCATAGGCTGACAAACCGAAGAAGGTGAGCGCGGTGCCGCCAAGGGCGGTCATCACGATCTCGCCACCACCATTGTTCATGTACATGTTGATGATAGGGCCCAGGCTATAGCCCAGCAGACCAGTCAGGGCGAAGGTGAAGACCAGCCCCATGCCGTTGTTGCGGTTCTTCTCGGTCAGGAACATCAGACCGTAAACGCCGATCAGGAACACGGCCCAGTGCAGTGGCGGCATGTTCATCACGGTAGCGATGCCCGCCACCACGGCAGAGAAGCCCAGAGTGAGGGAGAGCAGCATATAGGTGTTACGCAGCACCTTGTTGGTATCGCGTGCGGCACTTTGGGTGCCAGTATAGATAGAACGGGTATCCATCTTGGGTGTCCTCTTGATGTCCGGGTGAGACGACGAGCAGCCGCCTCGTGATCGCTGTTTGTTACTGCATGTTTACGCATTGTATGTAGAACAAATAGGGATGACGAGGAACAATTTCAAGCCACCTGCCATTTTGCTCCCGCACACTATCCCACAGGAAATATGTATTGCATATGAACAAGGGCTTAGCGTAGTATGCACGCCGTTCGGAGGGGTGGCAGAGCGGCTGAATGCACCGGTCTTGAAAACCGGCGATGGGCGACCATCCGTGGGTTCAAATCCCACCTCCTCCGCCATATATATAGCCCAACTGATTGATTCGGTTGGGCTTTTTTGTGTCTGCGTTTTTTGGTACGCCAGTGAGTATGCCATTAGGTGTCGGCTGTCCTACCCCTTGGCCAATGCCGTCTACCGCAAATTCATCCCAAGCTATCTGTCAACCCATAACTACCGTGCGGGTCTTGGCGGTCGATCTGGCCACCGGCCAGATCCTGACCGGTTGCGTGCGGGAGCAGACTGCCCAGTGCCTCAGCCATATCAAGGCGATTGTGGAGAGCATCGGCCATGTGATGGACGATAACGTCAAGGTGAATATCCAGCTCGCCAATATCGCGGATCTGGCCGAGGTGGATGCCATCTATACCAAATACTTCCCGGTCTACCTGCCGACCCGCACCGTGATCGCGGTGCGCGAGCTGCCCGCTGGCGCACGCATCCAGATGGATGCCGTGATGTCCAACGCCGAAAGTACCCCGCCACAAGCGTAAGGTTTGTTGAAATAAAAAAGAGACCGGCTGATGGCCGGTCTCTTTTTTAGGTAACAGGAAGGGATATTATTTTTATGGCACCATCTTACAGAACGCGAGCGTCCGATTACGCTTCGCTAATCTATTCTATAAATTAACTTTGTTTATCTATTCGGGATTTTTTCCAAAGCCCATTTACTTGGCTCAGCTACAGCTAATATAGGTGCGCAAGCTCTAATGTCAACATGAGACATTAAACCATAGAATAGACAGTCTAAATTTTTATCATTCAAAAAAGAAACTACAAACATATCTAAAGAATGGAATTTATTTTTAAATGAAAACTTATCAGAAATACTGTGGTGATTTACCAATGCTTTTAAAAAAGTATACTTTTTGTAAACATCAATTACTTTTTCTGATTCCTCTTGAGCATCAACCATAGCTAAATCTAATTCTGCATTACTTATCGATGATTCGTTTCTAATAATTACTATAGGGTCTATCTCATTGAAAACTCGTCGTAAATAGTTGAAATGCATATCTTGCCATTGCATTCTCACGATTGCTTTATGAATATCCTCCTTCATCGAACTATATAGTTCATCGAAGTTATTTGCGATGTTTGACAACTGAGTCATTGACTGGTCAAGATTAATTAAATTGCTGTCATTACCCACTTTGATGTTTTCAATAACCACGACCATTTTATCTATTTGTACTCTTGCCTCCGAAGCAATAATAAGCTGTCTTTGCTGAGTAACACTTTTTCTATATTGCAGCAATGCTAATCCGAAAGCTAATGAGGTCGCTAATTGGGCAAAACCATTAATAATGTCCAAGAATGTTATTTTATAGCTACTGTCAAAGGTACCAACCAAACCATAAACTACACAAACGCCATAGGTTATATATGCCGTTGCAATGACAACAACTAGAAATAAACAAGCAGTATCTAAAGAAATAGGTCTTTTTATATTAGGTTTTTCAAATAACACTTAACTCCTCCCATCTTATGATCCTGATCTAACAACATAATATTACTAGAGGTCAAAAAATGGAAATACTATACAGATTTTTAAACAAAATAAGCATGACTTTCTTCAAGCCAATAAAATGTAGTAAGAAATAAAAACGCCCCCCATCTTGCGATGGAGGGCGTTTTATCGTTCCGGCTATTGGGCCATCGTGGCCCAATGGTCAGCTATTACAGGGACTCTGCGGTCGCAACCACGTTTTCCACGGTAAAGCCAAATTCCTTGAACAGCAGCTCGGCCGGTGCAGACTCACCGAAGGTGGTCATACCGATGATCTTGCCGCCAAAGCCCACGTACTTGTACCAGTAGTCGGCGATGCCGGCTTCGATGGCCACACGCTTGGTGACGGAGGCCGGCAGGACGGACTCTTTGTACTCGGCAGACTGGGCGTCGAACACGTCGGTAGACGGCAGAGAGACCACGCGCACGGCACGGCCCTTGGCTGTCAGCTGCTCATAGGCGGCCACGGCCAGTTCTACTTCGGAACCGGTGGCGATCAGGATCAGCTCCGGAGTACCGGCGCAATCCTTCAGCACGTAACCACCCTTGGCGGTGTCGGCCAGCTGCTGGGCGCTGCGGTCCATCTGGGCCAGGTTCTGACGAGAGAAGATCAGCGAGGTTGGGCCGTCGGTACGCTCGATGGCGTGTTTCCAGGCGATGGCGGATTCAACCTGGTCACACGGACGCCAGGTGCTCATGTTCGGGGTCAGACGCAGGGAGGCGATCTGCTCAACCGGCTGGTGAGTCGGGCCATCTTCACCCAGACCGATGGAGTCGTGGGTGTAAACAAAGATGGAACGCTGCTTCATCAGGGCGGCCATGCGCAGGGCATTGCGGGCATACTCCATGAACATCAGGAAGGTGGCGCCGTAGGGGATGAAACCACCGTGCAGGGCGATACCGTTCATGATGGCGGACATGCCGAACTCGCGGACACCGTAGTGGATGTAGTTGCCGGAGGCATCGTCGTTGGTCAGGGATTTGGAACCGGACCACATGGTCAGGTTGGACGGCGCCAGGTCAGCGGAGCCACCCATGAATTCCGGCAGCAGCTTGCCGAACGCTTCCAGTGCGTTTTGGGACGCTTTACGGGTTGCGATCTTGGCCGGGTTGGCTTGCAGGGTTTCGATGATCTTGGCGGATTCAGCAGCCCAGTTGGCAGGCAAGTCGCCTGCGGTGCGGCGCTTGAACTCGGCAGCCAGAGTCGGGTGAGCGGCTTCATAGGCAGCGAACTTGGCAGCCCAGTCGGCTTCCAGTGCAGCGCCCTTCTCCTGACCGTTCCACTCGGCAGCGATGTCGGCCGGGATAACGAACGGAGCGTGGTCCCACTTCAGGAACGCGCGCGCAGCGGCGATCTCGTCGTTGCCCAGCGGTGAGCCGTGGCAGTCGTGAGAACCGGACTTGTTCGGAGAGCCGTAACCGATGATGGTGCGGCAGCAGATCAGGGTCGGCTTGCCGGTCTCGGCCTTGGCGGCTTCGATGGCGGCATTGATGGCTTCCGGGCTGTGACCGTTTACCGCGGGGATAACGTGCCAGCCGTAGGCTTCGAAGCGCTTGACGGTGTCGTCGGTGAACCAGCCTTCTACGTGACCGTCGATGGAGATACCGTTGTCATCCCAGAACGCGATCAGTTTGCCCAGTTGCAGGGTACCTGCCAGGGAGCACGCCTCGTGGGAGATACCTTCCATCAGGCAGCCATCGCCCATAAAGGCGTAGGTGTAGTGGTCAACGATGTCGTGACCCGGCTGGTTGAACTGCTCCGCCATGGCTTTTTCGGCGATCGCCATACCCACGGCATTGGTGATGCCCTGACCCAGCGGGCCAGTGGTGGTTTCAACGCCCGGCGCGTAACCGTACTCCGGGTGACCCGGGGTGCGAGAGTGCAGTTGGCGGAAGTTTTTCAGATCGTCGATGGAGAGGTCATAACCGGAGAGATGCAGCAGGGAGTACAGCAGCATGGAGCCGTGGCCGTTGGAGAGAATGAAACGGTCGCGGTCGGCCCACTTGGGGTTGTTCGGGTTATGTCTGAGGTGGCTACGCCACAGTACTTCGGCGATATCCGCCATTCCCATGGGGGCGCCCGGGTGACCGGAGTTGGCTTTTTGAACGGCATCCATACTCAATGCACGAACGGCATTGGCAAGCTCTTTACGAGAAGGCATCTGAATCTCCTGCGATTGCTTCATTTGATGGCCAAGATTAAGGCGCGTTATTGTCCCAGCAGGGCGCGCGGCGTGCAAATATTATCTGGACGAATAAAGTGGCTTTGGGAGGACAATCGCTTTTCTTGGCTGCTTTTGACCAAAGAGAATGAATGCAAACGTTTGATTTCTGCCCCCTTGGGGATAGCAAGGAGCCATTGGTGGCTGACCTGAAACGCCGCGACAAAATAGTGCTGGCAATCGCGGGGGGCGCTAACTAAAATAGACGTCCAGATGTAGATACCTCTACACCATCCTATTCACCCGGTTATTGCGGTAGCGATAACCCAGATAAGCTGAGACTCCCATCATGGCAAAGCTGTTTACTTCCGAGTCGGTCTCCGAAGGCCATCCCGACAAGATTGCGGACCAGATCTCCGATGCGGTACTGGACGCCATCCTCAAGCAAGATACCAAGGCCCGTGTCGCCTGTGAGACCCTGGTCAAGACCGGTATGGTCATGGTGGCTGGCGAAGTAACCACCTCTGCCTGGGTAGACATCGAGCAGATCGTGCGCGATACCGTGCGTGAAATCGGCTACACCCACTCCGACATGGGCTTCGACGCCGACTCTTGCGCCGTGCTGAACGCTATCGGCAAGCAGTCCCCGGATATCAACCAGGGTGTTGACCGCAGCGATCCGCTGGAGCAGGGCGCGGGCGACCAGGGCCTGATGTTCGGCTACGCCACCAACGAAACCGACGTGCTGATGCCGGCCCCCATCACCTACTCTCACCTGCTGGTGAAGCGTCAGGCTGAAGTGCGCAAGAACGGCACCCTGCCGTGGCTGCGTCCGGATGCCAAGAGCCAGCTGACCTTCGCCTACGACGACGCCGGCAAGATCATCGGGGTGGATGCCGTGGTGCTGTCTACCCAGCACTGTGACTCCATCAGCCACAAAGATCTGGTGGAAGCGGTGCGCGAAGAGATCATCAAGCCGGTGCTGCCGGCCGAGTGGGTCAACAAGGACACCAAATACTTCATCAACCCGACCGGCCGTTTCGTTATCGGCGGCCCGATGGGTGACTGCGGTCTGACCGGTCGCAAGATCATCGTCGACACCTACGGCGGCATGGCCCGTCACGGTGGTGGCGCCTTCTCCGGCAAGGATCCGTCCAAGGTTGACCGCTCTGCTGCCTACGCCGCCCGCTACGTTGCCAAAAACATCGTTGCCGCCGGTCTGGCCGATCGCTGTGAAATCCAGATCTCCTACGCCATCGGCGTGGCCGAGCCGACCTCCATCAGCGTGGAAACCTTCGGCACTGCCAAGGTCGCCGAGGATCTGCTGGTCAAGCTGGTACGCGAGCACTTCGAACTGCGCCCGTATGGCCTGATCCAGATGCTGGATCTGAAGCGCCCGATCTATCAGGCTACCGCTGCCTATGGTCACTTCGGTCGCGACGAGTTCCCGTGGGAGCAGACCGACAAGGCCGAGCAGCTGCGCATCGCCGCTGGCCTGTAAGGCTCGCTGTTGTGATAAAAGGGGAGCCTGGCTCCCCTTTTGCTTATCCGCCATTTGCCGAGAACCCGATGTCTGCCACTCCTGCCCAGCTTGTCGCCCTGCTGCAACAACGCGTAGCAGCCTGCTTTGTGCAGGCCGAAGCGCGCCTTGGCCGCACCTTCCCCCGCCCGCAAGTCCATTGCAATATGCGGGGCCGGGCGGCGGGATCGGCGCGGCTGCAAACCTGGGAGCTGCGCTTCAATCCGGCCCTCTATCAGGCCAATCAGCAGGCGTTTCTGGATGAGGTGGTGCCCCACGAGGTGGCCCACCTGCTGGTCTATGCCCTGTGGGGGGACGGGCGTGGCAAAAACCGGGTCTTGCCTCACGGCAAGCAGTGGCAGTCGGTGATGCGGGAGGTGTTCGGCCTTGTGCCCAGAACCACTCACAGCTTCGATCTGGCGGTTCTGGCCCAGCGCACCATCCCCTATCGCTGTCACTGCCAGCAGCATCAACTGTCGATACGCCGCCACAACAAGGTGGTGCGCGGCGAAGCCCGCTATCACTGCCGCCGCTGCAAGCAGCCGCTGGAGCGGGAGCGACCGGAGCCCAAACAGTAAGCCAGCTTGTGTCGCGCTCTTGTGGTAGGGTGCCCGCCATCGTTCGTCAATCATCCCGTTTGCAAGGAATCCCATGCGTTTTATCTCCTCCCTCGCCCTGACCCTGCTGGCCGGTTTGCCGCTGCTCAGCGCCCCCCTGCATGCCCAGACCTTTCGTGAGGCCAAGCAGGATTTGGTCAAGCTCTACCGCAGCCAGCCAGACGCGACCACCTTCTACTGCGGCTGTGACATCGACTATCAGGGCAAGAAAATGAGCCCGGATCTCGCCAGTTGCGGCTATGAGCCGCGCAAGCAGCCCAAACGCGCCGCCCGCATCGAGTGGGAGCACGTGGTGCCCGCCTGGGAGTTCGGCCACCAGCTGCAGTGCTGGCAGGATGGCGGGCGCAAGAACTGCGAGAAGGTGAGCCCGGAGTTCAACAAGATGGAGGGGGACATGCACAACCTCTTCCCCGCCATCGGCGAGGTAAACGGCGATCGCGCCAACTACCGCTTCTCCGACTGGAATGGCAAGCCGGATCAGTACGGCCAGTGCCAGATGCTGGTGGATTTCAAGGAGCGTCGGGTGCAGCCGCCCAAGGGGCCGGTTCGGGGCCAGATCGCCCGCGCCTACCTCTACATGAGCCAGCAGTATGGGCTGCGTCTGGCAGCGCAACAGCGTAAACTGTTCGAAGCTTGGGACAGGCAGTACCCGGCAGAGGGTTGGGAGTGCGAGCGCAACCGCCGCATCGGCACGCTGCAGGGCAATACCAATCCCTTTATTGAAAAGCAGTGCCAATAACCCCATTTGACCAGGGAGGGGGATCGCCCCTCCTATCATGAAGTCCTTCCCTACTGCCGCGGAGCCTTGCTCGCCGCCTTGCAGCAGGATATGAAGGGTTTCCAAGCAAGAGACTGACAAGCAGCCATGCGCATTCCACGTATCTATGAACCGGCCACCTTGCAAGTTGGCCAGACCATCGCCCTGTCGGAAGACGGCGCCAACCATATCGGCCGGGTACTGCGCATGCAGCCGGGCCAGCAGCTCGAGCTGTTCAATGGCGATGGCAATCAATATCCCGCCACCATCGCCAGCGTCGGCAAGAAGTCGGTGGACGTGACCATCGACCGCTGCGACGTCCAATCGGTGGAGTCACCGCTGGCCATCCACCTCGGTCAGGTGATCAGCCGGGGCGACAAGATGGACTTCACCATCCAGAAATCGGTGGAGCTGGGCGTCACCTGCATCACCCCGCTCTTCTCCGAGCGCTGCGGCGTCAAGCTGCCAGCCGATCGACTGGAGAAGAAGCGCGAGCAGTGGCAGAAGGTGGTGATCAGCGCCTGCGAACAGTGCGGCCGCAACGTGGTGCCAGAGGTACGCATGCCGATGGAGCTGGACGCCTGGCTGGCGGAAGAGACCAAAGAGCTCAAGCTCAACCTGCACCCGCGCGCCGAGTACAGCATCAACACCCTGCCCATTCCCGAGCACGGCGTGCGCCTGCTGATTGGCCCGGAAGGGGGCTTGTCGAGCGACGAGATCGCCCGTACCGTGCAGGAAGATTTCAAAGAGATGCTGCTGGGGCCGCGGGTGCTGCGCACCGAAACCGCCGCCCTGACTGCGATCACTGCGCTGCAGTGCCGTTTTGGCGATCTCGCTTGATACTATCGGCCGCATCATGCATCGACGCAGCCGCAAGCGGCCGATTACGCTGCGCTAATCGACCCTACAACCCTATCGAGCCATTAAGAAGGAACAGCGGATGACCATTAAACTCGGCATCGTGATGGACCCCATCTCGGCCATCAACATCAAGAAAGATTCCAGCTTTGCCATGCTCGAAGAGGCGCAAAAGCGCGGCTATGAGCTCTTCTATCTGGAGATGAAGGATCTCTACATGGAAGCCGGTCGCGCCTTTGGCACCATGCGTCCGCTCACCGTCAAATATGACTATGCCGACTGGTACACGCTGGGTGAGGTGGTGGATCAGCCCCTATCCAACCTCGATGTGATCCTGATGCGCAAGGATCCGCCGTTCGACACCGAATTTATCTACGCCACCTACATGCTGGAGCGGGCCGAGGATGAGGGTTGCCTCATCGTCAACAAGCCGCAGAGCCTGCGCGACGCCAACGAGAAGCTCTACACCGCCTGGTTTGCCGAGCACACCCCGACCACGCTGGTGACCCGCCGCGCCGACAAGCTGCGCGCCTTCCACGCGAAGCACAAAGACGTGATCTTGAAGCCCTTGGACGGCATGGGCGGCGCCTCCATCTTCCGCATGAAGGAAGATGACGCCAACGTCGGCGTCATCATCGAGACCCTCACCGAGCACGGCAGCCAGTACTGCATGGCGCAGACCTATCTGCCCGCCATCAAGGATGGCGACAAGCGGGTGCTGGTGGTGGACGGTGAACCGGTTCCCTACTGTCTGGCCCGTATTCCGGCGCAAGGCGAAACCCGTGGCAATCTGGCGGCCGGTGGCCGTGGTGAAGCGCGTCCCCTGAGCGAAGCGGACTGGGCCATCGCCCGTGCTGTGGGCCCGACGTTGAAAGAGAAGGGGCTTATCTTCGTCGGTCTCGACATCATCGGCGATCGGCTGACCGAGATTAACGTCACCAGCCCGACCTGCATTCGCGAGATTGAGGCGGCCTTCGACGTGCATATCACCGGCATGCTGATGGATGCCATCGAACGCCGACTGGGCAAATAATCACCAGGCAGGCTAACCGGCCTGTTCAGGGGTAACCCGCCACTGACAAGCCCGGAAACAAAGAGGGTGGCCCGGCGCCACCCTCTCTGTTTCAAAGCAATCCGGAAAGGGGCGGGATCTCGCCCAGCCCAAAAAGCGGTTTTTCCCATGGGGATCAACTGCCATAATTGACCTCAAATACCTTTGCACTATTTGGCCTCTATGCAAACACTGCAAAATCACTTCCTGCTTGCCATGCCAAGCCTGACGGATCCCTATTTCGAGCGCTCGCTGGTCTATCTGTGCGAGCACAATGAAGAGGGCGCCATGGGACTGGTAGTCAACATTCCGGTGGAGATGTCGCTGGAGACCATGTTGGCCCAGCTCAAGCTCAACCCACTTGCCAATCCGGAGCTCAAGCAGCCGGTGCTGCAAGGGGGACCGGTTCACGCTGACCGTGGTTTCGTGCTGCACAGTTTTCGGCCCGGTTTCAACTCCACCCTGCAGGTGGGGGACGAGATGATGGTCACCACCTCCAAAGACATCCTGGAGACACTCGGCACGAGCGAAGCCCCCGCCCACTGGCTGGTCGCGCTTGGCTACGCCGGCTGGAGCGCCGGCCAGCTGGAGCAGGAGCTGATAGATGGCGCCTGGCTGGTGATCCCGCCCAATCCGGACCTGGTTTTCAAGACTCCCATTCACAAACGTTGGCAGCAAGCTGCCGCCAGCATAGGGGTGAACCCGGTTCACCTCTCCAGCGATATCGGCCACAGTTGATCGGCTGGCCCGCTCCGCTCTCTATTTCGAGGATTTATCAGTTATGTCATCACGCAGCATCATGGGCTTTGACTATGGCACCAAGAGCATTGGCGTTGCCATCGGTCAGGAGCTGACTGGCACAGCCCAGCCTCTGCGCGCCCTCAAGGCCAACGACGGCATCCCCAACTGGGACGAGATTGAGAAGCTGCTCAAGGAGTGGCAACCGGACCTGTTGGTGGTCGGTTTGCCGCTGAACATGGATGGCACCGATCAGGAGATCACGGTACGGGCCCGCAAGTTTGGCAACCGGCTGCATGGCCGTTTCGGCAAACCGGTGGAGTTCAAGGATGAGCGACTCACCACCACGGATGCCCGCGCCCGGCTGTTTGAGCGAGGTGGCTATCGCGCGCTGGAAAAAGGCAGTGTGGATGGGGTATCGGCGCAGTTGATCGTCGAAGCCTGGATGGAAGAGCAGTACAACTAAGCCATCAACAACAAGGCAAGGGTCGCCGCCCTTGCCTTGTCTCGCACTATTCCCTCATTACGCTTGTGATTGTCCCGCCACCAGCCCTTCGGCCTCGGTCGGGCTCGGCTTATTCACGGCCCGCGGGCATCGACTCCCGGTGATAGAGCCGTCGTATTTCATTGAGCAACCACAACACCTTGGCATCCTGATTGTGACGTTTGTGCCACAGCAGGATAAAAGTGAGCTCCAGTTGCTGATAAAGCGCTTCAGACAGGGGCAGTGGTCTGGTGATCAGATTGGGATGATATTTCGCTGCATGTCCGGCGCAATAAGAGGGGGCGACCGCGATCAGGTTGTTGTCGGGCTGGGATGCGATGTGCAATGACTGCTCGAAGCTGGATACCATGACCGGAACTTTACGGATCAGCCCCTCATCCTCCAGCAGCAGATCCAGCCCCCAGGTCTCCTTGACCTCCAGCACCACACTGCTATGAGGGCAATTGAGAAAATTCTCCATTGACCACTCCTGCTGAAGCAGGGGGTGATCCTTGCGCAGGAAGACCACAGGCCGATCGCAAAACAGCACTTCATGATCGATGTAATAGGGCAGATTGCTGAGCTTGAGCTGAGAACGGCTATAACTCTCGCGGACACAGACCCCCAGATCCGCATCACCGTTGACAACGTCATTGAGGGAGTTGCGGTTCCATCCCAGCATTTTGACCACAGAGTTGGGATACTTCTCATGGATGGCCATCGGCAAATCACTGAGCAAGCTGTTGTAGAACGGGGATTGCATCACCAGACTGAAGCGGGCGCCATCGGGGATCGCTTCGCTATTGAGTGAGGCGATCCGTTCGGTAAGGGGAAACCAGAGTTTCAGCTCTTCTTCCAGGGCAAAGGCCAGATTGGTGGGTTGCAACTCTTTGCGTCCCCGCACAAACAGCGGATCGCCAAACCACTCCCGTAATTTGGCAAGCGACTTGCTCACAGTGGAAGGCGTGACACCGAGCAGCGTAGCCGCACCTGCGGCGCTGCGTTCAGCCATCAGATATTTGAACACCACCAGCAGGTTCAAATCGAGTTCACTCAGTGCTCGCATACGACCTCTTGCGACATGATTACTCCGGGCGACCCATTCGCCATGCAGTCAGTGGTATGGTAAATGGCCACTCTCGCCTCATTCAAAAACAGATACAACCTCTCCGATAGTAAGAGAGTCACACCTCTCTTGGCAGGATAAACGATATGGGTAATCACTTCCGCTGATCCGTCAGCCATTCTGACCAACAAGATTGTTCACAGAAAGAGCCCCTCATGTACAGGATCTTTAGCGGCAACCAATTGAAATAGATATAAAAAAGGCTTCG
>CAMFLW010000056.1 GCA_945957575.1 uncultured Aeromonas sp.
ACGCCTATCTCAATGACCTCAATCCGGAGCTGGGAGGACGGGTGCTACCGGCCGGTTCTTACATCCTTGCCACCGAAGTGCTGGATCGCCGCATGCGCCAGCGCTTGCTGCCGCAAAACATGGCGGTATGCGATCAGAACGTGGCGCTCGACTACTACCGTCTCTCCGCCGATGGTCGCCTGCTGTTTGGCGGGGCCTGCAACTACTCGGGAAGGGATCCCCGCGATATCAAGGCCTTCATGTTGCCCAAGATGCTGCGGGTCTTCCCCGAGCTGGCTGGCACCGCCATCGAGTTTCAGTGGGGCGGGATGATCGGGATCGGTGCCAACCGGCTGCCGCAGATTGGCCGTCTCAAGGAGCATCCCAATGTGCTCTACGCCCAGGCCTACTCGGGCCACGGCCTCAATGCCACCCATATGGCGGGCAAGCTGGTAGCCGAGGCGATCCGCGGCGAGAGCCGGGGTTTCGATCTCTTCGCCAGCGTGCCCCATATCACCTTCCCGGGTGGCCCGGCGCTGCGCTCTCCGCTGCTGGCGTTGGGGATGTTGTGGCACCGTTTCAAGGATATCTTCTGAGTCACTTGCGGGGCATTGTGCCCCGCCAGCCCTTGTTTATAGCGGCACTGCACTAGCGCACAGCCTGATAGACCAAAACATGCGTTAGCGCCAATCCCTTCCGGTTGGCGCTATCTTTTAGGTGTGAGAGTGATGCCGGGTCAGGTGAACAAGAGCGGGTTCGCTGGCCGAAAAAGATGTGAAGGAGGGCCGAGATGGAGATGAATGTGGTCGCGTCAGGCGGGCTCAGCCCGCTGGCGCAACGGCAGGGATCTCTCGCTGCGCAGGCACCGGAGAGGGCTACGCCGTCGTCATCGACAGGCAGCGACAGCCGGATGGTGCGCGACCTTGGTGCTGTGCTGGACGAGCTGGGGCTGTCGCCGAAAGGGGCGGATGGCGGCGGGAGCAGTGCTTCAATCAGGGATTCGCTGGAAGCGTTCATCAATACCATGATGGGCTCCCTGCAACAGCAGCAGGAGCAACAGCTGGCGTTGCAGCAACAACAGCGGCAAGAGCAGGAACAGCGCAAACTCGCCATCGATGACAGCAGCGAGAACCCGCTCAAGCGGGATCTGGCGCGTCTGCTGGAGACGCTGGATCAACCGGGCGGGAAGGACAAAGAGAGCAGCCAAGGGGGGCAGAACGACGCGATTGACCCCTTGCAGAGCCAGCTGACCAAGCTGCTGGAGAGCAGTGGTGCGGCAGATAGCGGGATCACCCTCAAGGATGTGTTGTCGGGGTTGGCCAGCAAGTTGCCGGGTGAACCCGCAGACCAAAAAGGGTATCGGGTCGATACCCAGGTCTGAGCTGGTCAATCACGGCAGAGCTGCCGTTGCCGAGCTTGCAGAGAGTAAGGGGCGGGGAGCCCTTTATTGCGCCGGTTCAGCCAGTCGCCACCCCTGTTCGCCTTTCATCATCCACACTTCCGCCTCTTGCGGCAGCACCTGACCCGCTTCGAACTCGCCATATTTGCGCTCGAGCTCCATCAGTCCCATCTCCTGCTGAAAGGGGCCGACACGGTCATAAATCAGATCTTCGTCGTGCAGCACCTGCAGCTGATCCAGTCCCTGCTTGAAGTGGAGCTGGTAGCTCACCTTGACCAGATAGACCCCTTCCATCCGCTCCTCCTTGCCGAGGATGGTGAAATCGCTGATATCGAACAGGTTGGCATCCGTTTCGGCCAGCAACTTGGCGGTAACCTGCTGGCGGATAACATCTTCTCCGGGCCCTGCACTACAACCAAACAGCCAGAGGGCCAGCAGGGGGATGAACCACTTTTTCATCAAAACTCCGAACAGGTGCAAAAAGTGCAAAACGAGAGGGGCGATTGTGCCACGCGAATGCGCGGCGGCAAACCTCGTCTCACGGTTCCAGTGAACGTTCCAGCACGATGGCCTCGGCCCGATAACCAGCCAACTCGCGGCGATAGCACTCGGTGAACCCTCTGCTCAGCCAGAAGGATAGAGCACTCTCATTGCTGGCAATCACTGACAGGC
Source organism: uncultured Aeromonas sp. (assembly GCA_945957575.1). Taxonomy (GTDB): domain Bacteria; phylum Pseudomonadota; class Gammaproteobacteria; order Enterobacterales; family Aeromonadaceae; genus Aeromonas. The sequence continues at coordinate 2,051 of CAMFLW010000056.1, forward strand.
GAAGACGGGTAGCCCCCCATGAGCTTGCCAGCGTGCAGGCGTGAAGATAGAGCGACTGACCACGGCCACTCCCTTGCCAGGGTTCCCCCACCAGTAACAGACCCAGATAGGCGGTGTCTGGATTGGGGTAGCCGCGCAGCAGATCAATGACAGCGGTGAGTTCTCCCTGCTCCCAGCGGCCGATGAGATGTTTGTCGGAGAGAGGCAGGCCGGATGGGCAGGCGACAAGTTCCTCTTCTCCTGCCTGTGCAGAGAGAGGGTCATTGCTCACCGCCGCCTGATAGGAGGGGGCCTGCTCGAACAGCCGCTGCAAGGCAGGTGCATCGCTTGTCTGCAGTCGACGCAACTCAGTGTGCATCACTTACCATCTCGAGATGTTTGGCAAAGGGAATAGGCCCCATAAAACCGGTGACCCGCTGGCCTGTCAGCTCCTTGCCCTCGCGGTCGAAGAAGATGAGGGTCGGCAGCCCCAGCACATTGAGGCCGTTGAGCAGCTCGATATCGGCATCGTCGTTGGCGGTAACATCCGCCTGCAGCAGCACCATCTGGCCGAAGCGCTCCCGCACAGCTGGATCGCTGAAGGTCTTGTGCTCGAACTCCTTGCAGGCGACGCACCAGTCGGCGTAGAGGTCGAGCAGCACCGGCTTGCCGCGGGCGGCGGCCAGCTGCACCTTGAGATCATCCAGCGTCTTGACGCGGATAAACTGCGGCGCCGTTTGACTGGCATCCGCCGTGGCGGTAGCAGGACCGGCCGGTTGCAGCAGATCCTTGCCCACTACCACGGCGCTGATCATCGCCAGCAACAGTACGAAGCCCCGCACGCTTTGGGCCACCGAGTGGGGTTGGTGCTGGTTGTGGTGATAGAGGTAGCCGCACAGCAGCAGCCCCCAGCCGAGCCAGGCGAGAGTGGCAATCTGATCGCTCCAGAGCCGTGACAGCAGCAGGATCGGCACCGCCAGCAGGGCAAAGCCAAACAGCTGCTTGATCACATCCATCCAGGCGCCTGCTTTGGGCAGCAGCTTGCCACCCGAGGTGCCGAGCAGCAGCAGCGGTAGCCCCATCCCCAGTGACAGCGCATAGAGCGCCGCCCCGCCGAGCCAGAGATCGCCGCTCTGGGCCACGTAGATCAGCGCCCCCGAGAGCGGCGCCGTGGTGCAGGGGGAGCAGACCAGCCCGGAGATCATCCCCATGATGGCGACCCCGACCACAGAGCCGCCCTGCTGGCGGTTGGAGAGACCGGAGAGCCGGGTTTGCAAACTGCTCGGCAGTTGCAGGGTGTAGAGCCCGAACATGGAGAGGGCCAGCAGCACGAACATCACCGAGAGGGCGATCAGCACATAGGGATGTTGCAGCGCCGCCTGGAATTTCAGCCCTGCCGAGGCCACTACCAGCCCCAGCAAGGTGTAGGTGACCGCCATCCCCTGCACATAGACAAAGGAGAGCAGGAAGGCGCGACTGGTGGAAAGGCGATGGCCGGCACCGGCGATGATGCCGGTCAGAATGGGATACATGGGGAAGACGCAGGGGGTGAAGGCGAGCCCCAGCCCCAGCGCGAAGAAGGCGACGATGCTGAGCCAGAATCCCTGATGGCCGAGGGCAGCGGCCAGCTGATCCTGCTGGCTAACCGGTGCGACGCTTTGTGCCGTATCAGCAGTGGACGCTGTGGTTGCCGTGACCAGCGGGGTCACGTCGATCAGCTTGTCGGTCGGCGGGTAGCAGAGGCCGTCGGTACAGCCCTGATAGCGCACCCGCAGGGTGGCATTTTCCCCCACCTCCTTTAGCAGCACCGCGATGCTCACCTGCTGGTAGTAGACCCGGGTCTTGCCGAAGAAATCATCCTCGTGCTCGGTGCCTTCCGGCAGGGTCGGCTCGCTGAAGGTGAGGTTGTTCCCCTTGAAGCGCAGGCTGTGGCGATAGAGGTAGTAGTCATCGGCGATGTGGAGGGTCAGCAGCAGCTGATCGCCACGCTGTTCGCTCTCGATCTGAAAGGCCTCATCGACCGGCAAAAATTTGGGTTTGGCGTTGGCCTCAATGCCCAGCGAGCTGAGCAGATCGGCGCCGCTGGCGTGGGCAGGGGCGCTGCCCACCGCTGTCGTCAACAGGGCACAGAGCAGCAGGGGAGAGAGCAAGCGGATGAACGTCATGCGGTCTCCCCATTGAGCCAGTCGAGATAGGCAGGTAGTCCGGCACTCACCGGCAGGGCCAGCAGCTCGGGCACCTCATAGGGGTGATTGGCTTGAATACATGCCTGCAACTCGGCAAAGCGCGATTGGCGGGATTTGATGATGAGCTGGATCTCGGTGGCGCGCTCCACCTTGCCTTGCCAACGATAGACGGAGGTAATGCCCGGCAGTTGATTGATGCACGCGGCCAGCCGCTGGTTCAGCAGCTGTTCGCAGAGAAGGTCGGCACTGGTTTGATCTGGGCAGGTGCAGAGCACCACAATGGCGTCGGTCATAAAGCGGATCTTCACCTCGTTGGGGTAAACCGGGCAGGCGCCCTTGCCGTCTCATCCCTTTACGCGGATGAAGGTGAAAAAAGCGCCTGAAAATCAGCGGCTACTATACCCCAGAGCCGCTTCAAATAGCATCTGTAGCCATTTGTGAGCCAGCGCCAAAAATTTGTGGGGGGCATGAGATAGACGCTGTCATGGGGACAGGGCAGAATGAGCGAGCTTGTTCCCAATTGACGTAAGGAAATGTATGACCCAACAGAATGAGCAGCAGAGAAACCGCATGTTGAGCCTGCTGCGCGAAGGTGAGCGCCGCATGTTGGTTCAATTGGCCGGGCTGCTGCGCACGACCGCCGATGAAATCAATGCCGAGCTGGAGAAAGAGGAGCTGATGGCCACCCTGGAGCAGCCCATCACGGTGGAGTATCTCAACGGCGTGGTGCAGCACCATCTGTTCGAGCGCAAACACAAGGGAGATATGGCGGTTGCCCAGCAGATCCTGAGCGATTATCAGAGCGAGCTGGAAGCGCTGCAGGCTGCTCAGGCCCAGCCTGAAGAGGCTGTCGCTGCCGACGAGAGCGGCGAAGAGCTCAAGGCCCAGGCTTGAGTGACGGGCAGGCCTGAATCCTTACCTCTGAATCAGCTGGCCTGCCAGCGCTGACGCTTTTTGCGGCCCCATCATGTCTGCCATGGTGGGGCCGTGTCGTTTCTTCTGTAGTCTTTCCTTGTTGACCTTCACTTCCCGGTTTCAATCCAACGGATTCGTGCCTTAGCGCGCCTCTTGGGGCATGCCGTGCGGCACTTCGCGGGGGATGGGGAACACCTTGTCATAGCCCCAGTTGTAGACGAAGGCATAGATCAGGTAGAAGACGACGAAGCCCAGATCCAGCACCAGCGCCTCCAGCAGGCTGACGCTCAGCCACCAGGACATGACCGGCAGCGCGACGATCAGCAGACCGCCCTCAAAGCCGAAGGTATGCAGCACCCGTTGCCACAGGGTTTTGTGGGTATGGCCCTGATATTTGAGCAGCAGCTTGTCGACCCCGATGTTGTAGATGTAGTTCCAGACCGTGGCCAGCACCGAGAAGAACAGTGCCAGCGGGCCCATATGGTTGAGCCCGACCCCGGTAACCCAGCTGGCCAGCGGGGCGGCAATCAGCAGGCCAATAAATTCAAAGCCAATGGCATGGCGCAGGCGATCGTTACGGGGACGCATAAGTCACTCTCTCAATCAGGTTCATTCACGAATTGTTGGTTAATCTATAGAACTTTAGCGATGGATTCATGTTGGTATCCATCGCTAAAATAGATGGATTAGAGGGCTTGCCGGAGGGCCATAAGATGACGCCATCACTGGAACAACTGAGGATCTTGCTGGCGGCCGCCGAAACCGGCTCGTTTTCCGCCGCTGCCCGCAAGCTGGGCAAGGCGCAGTCGGTGGTGAGCAGCGCCATCGCCAATCTGGAGATCGATCTGGCGCTCACCCTGTTTGACCGCAGCGGCCGCTATCCGCAGCTGACGGAGGCGGGGGCCCGCATGGTGCAGGAGGCGGGGATCCTGCTGGCGCAGAGTGAACGGTTGCAATCCATTGCCGGGGAGCTGGCGGCCGGGGTGGAGACGCGCCTCACCCTGGCCATCGATGATGACTCCCACCTCCCCTGGCTCGGCACCCTGCTGGAGGAGTTTGCCACTCGTTACCCGACCGTGGAGCTGGAGCTGCTCTTCCCGTTGATGGAGGATGTGACCGAGATGCTGGTGACTGGGCGGGCCCAGCTTGGCATCAGTTATCAGAAGGTGCATCCCCAGCGGGAGATTGTCGCCCGTTCGCTGGGGGAGGTGACCATGCCGCTGGTGGTGTCACCGGATCATCCGCTGGCCCGCAAGCAGCCGCTGCGGGAGGTCGATCTGCAGGGGGCACGCCAGCTGATGGTGACTGGCAGACGGGAAGGGAGCGAGCGTCAGCGTTTTCGCATCTCGGCTCAGGTGTGGTGGGTCGAGGGGGATCTCGGGGTACTGGAGCTGGTCAAGCGGGGCCTTGGCTGGTCCGCTATTCCGGAATTTCTGCTGCATCAACCGCTGAAGCGGGGCGAGGTGGTGGTGCTGGAGCCCGACTTTATCGCCAGCCATGCGTTGGCGCTGGAGCTGCAGTGGCATCGCGCCCGCCCGCTGGGGCAGGCGGGGCGCTGGCTGAAGGAGGCACTGCTGGCGCGGGTGCCTCGCTAGCCGACTTTACTCGGTCAGGGTGTAAGGCAGGGGTTGCAGGGTGAGGCGGGAGCCTTCGTCCTGCTTGAGGCGGAATTGGGTGTCAGCCTCGGTATCTTTTGGCAGCACGGCGGTGAGCCACACCTGCCCGGCCTGTTGCCAGGCGTTGAGCACCATGCCGCTGCGGCGCCAGTTGTCACCCAGTTGCAGTTCAAGGGTATCGCCGCTGGCAACCGGCTCGCCGGCAGTGCCTGCCAGCAGGAACAGGGCGCGGTTGTTGGCGCCGCGATACTTGGCGCGGGCCACCGTCTCCTGCCCCATGTAGCAGCCCTTGTTGAAGCTGATGCCGTCCAGTGCCTGCAGGTTGAGCATCTGCGGGATGAACTCCCCCTGATGCACCGCTTCCATGTGTGGCAGGCCCGCCTTGATCTCGAGCCCCCACCAGAGTGACTCGTCACCTTGCGGCAGGGCGTCGGCTTGCTGATTGCTCACCAGCAGCCAGCGATCCTGCTCAATCTTCACCGCCATGCCGCCGTCGATAAGACCGCTCTGCAGAAGGCCAAACTGCTCGGCAATCCACCCATCGCTGCCTGTACCGGCGATGCCGGTGGCGTGACGCTCATCGGCGGCGATCTCGACCTTGGAGAAGACGGCAAATTTCTTCAGCTCCGGCAGCTGGCGCTCCAGCACCGAGGGGCTGGTCAGCAGCAGCAGGCTGTCGTCGAGGCAGAGCAGGCGGAAATTGCTCCACAGCTTGCCCTTGGGATCACAGTGGCCACCCGGGGTCTGTTGCCCCGGGTGCAGGGCGTTGACATCACAGGTGACCTGACCTTGCAGATATTTGGCGCGATCCTGGCCGCTGATACGGGTGATGGCCAGCTTGGTCAGGGGGAAGCGGGTCGGCTCGGCAGGAAAAACAGGTGGTTGCAGGCTCACGATGGTATTCCAGAGAGAAAGTATGTGACCTGCATGGTAAAGACGTAACTAATGTTTGTCAGCCGGAAAATCCAGCTGGTACCATCCTCGGGTCTTTGTAAGGAGAGTTCCATGTTGAGCCCAGTTGAAAAATCCCGCCTGAAGTGGGCCTGCCGTCGTGGCATGCTCGAGCTGGATGTTGTTTTTATGCCCTTTTTCGAACACGAGTTCGACTCCCTGAGCGAAGCCGATCAGCAGACCTTTATCCGCCTGCTGGAGAGCGATGATCCGGACCTGTTCCGCTGGACCATGGGGCACGCTGTGCCGGCCGATCCCGCCTTCAGCGCCATGATCAAGATGATCCTGGAGCGCAATCAGGCCCGTCACGACCGTCAGGCCTGATGCCGTGGAGCGGGTGATCATGACGGTTCACCCCTCCCGCCATCAGCAATATTTGCTGGTAGCCCTCTTTCTGTTGCTGATCTGGCCGGTGGCTGGCCTGATTGCCGGTTGGCAGTGGGCGCTGTTTGTTCCCGTCTGGTTGGTGGCGCTCTGGCTGAGCTGGCGCGCGCTCGCCGAGCCTCTGTTCGAGCTTGTCTGGGATGGCCAGTGGCTACAGTGGCAAGGTTGCCGCTATCAGCTCGGCAACAAGAGCCGTATTCTGCCCGGTGTGCTCAGTCTGGAACTTTGCCCCGAGCCGCAAGAGAGTGGAGCTGTGTCGCCGCGGCAACTTTGGCTCTTCTCCGATGCTCTCCCCCCCGAACACTACCGCCTGTTGGCGCGAGCCATTCACTTTCTGCCGCCCCGGCACTGATGCCTGTTTCCCGTGATAACCATGCGCTGATTTATCGCGATAAGCCGCTGCCATGTGGCTGGCGGCACTCTTTTTGTGGCTGAAAAGCGGTTGAAAATAAGTGACCCCGCCGGGGCGGGGTCACTGAGTGCTGTAACGCTTTGCAGGAAGGGAAATTAATCCCGTTCCGGGGTCAGCACGGTCGGTTTGGAGTCCGGCAGCATATCCGGATGATCCAGGTTGTAGTGCAAGCCGCGAGACTCCTTGCGCTGCAGGGCGCAGTTGACGATAAGCTCGGCCACCTGCAGCAGGTTGCGCAGTTCCAGCAGGTTGTTGGATACGCGGAAGTTGGCGTAGTACTCCTGTACCTCCTGCTTGAGCAGGTCGATGCGGCGCTTGGCGCGTGCCAGGCGTTTGTTGGTACGCACGATGCCCACATAGTCCCACATCATCAGCCGCAGTTCGTGCCAGTTGTGCTGGAGCACCACCAGTTCGTCGGAATCTTCCACCTTGCTCTCGTCCCACACTGGCAGGTGCGGCGGCTCCACGCTCATCGGTAGCTTGGCCAGAATGTCGGCCCCCGCCTGATGGGCATAGACCACGCATTCCAGCAGGGAGTTGGAGGCCATGCGGTTGGCGCCGTGTAGCCCGGTGTAGGTTACTTCGCCGATGGCGTAGAGGCCGGGGATATCGGTCTGGCCGTTGTTGTCGATCATCACGCCGCCACAGGTGTAGTGGGCGGCCGGCACGATGGGCATCGGCTCCTTGGTGATGTCGATGCCAACCGCGAGGCAGCGTTCATAAATGGTCGGGAAGTGCTTGATGATGAAATCGGCCGGTTTGTGGCTGATGTCCAGATACATGCAATCCGCCCCGAGCCGCTTCATCTCGTGGTCGATGGCGCGGGCAACGATATCGCGCGGCGCCAGCTCGGCCCGCTCGTCAAACTCCGGCATAAAGCGGCTACCGTCCGGGCGGCGCAGATAGGCCCCCTCGCCACGCAGCGCTTCGGTCAGCAGGAAGTTGGGGTCGTCCGGGTGAAACAGGCTGGTGGGGTGGAACTGGTTGAACTCCAGGTTTGCCACCCGGCAGCCGGCGCGCCATGCCATGGCGATGCCATCGCCAGAGCTCACATCCGGGTTGGAGGTGTACTGGTAGACCTTGGAGGCGCCACCGGTGGCCAGCGCCACGAAACGGGCGCGGATCACTTCGACCTGCTCGGCGTTGCGGTTCCAGACGTAGGCGCCCAGCACCTTGTTGCCCGGCAGATTGAGCTTGCGGGTGGTGATGAGGTCGACCGCGTTGAAGCGCTCCATCAGTTGGATATTGGGGTGAGCGCGCACTTGATCGATCAGGGTCAGTTGCACCGCCTTGCCGGTGGCATCCGCCGCGTGGAAGATGCGGCGATGGCTGTGGCCCCCTTCGCGGGTGAGGTGGTACTGGGATTCACCGTCGGCGTTCTCCTCCTGATCGAAGGGAACCCCCTGCTGGATGAGCCACTGGATGGACTCGCGGGCGTGGCGGGCGGTGAACTCGACCACGGCTGGGTCACACAACCCTGCCCCGGCGTTGAGCGTGTCGCTCACATGGGATTCGATGCTGTCGGTTTCGTCGAACACGGCAGCGATGCCTCCTTGCGCGTAGAAAGTGGCTCCTTCACTGATGGGCCCCTTGCTCAGAACCAGGACTTTGGCTTGGTCTGCCAATCGCAACGCGAGGGACAAACCAGCGGCACCGCTGCCAATGATCAGTACGTCGCAAAGGTATTCAACACTTGCTTTCATAAGTATCATTGGCCTGGATTAAGAACTGGCACCATGGTAGCCCAAGCGGGGGCGAGGATGCAGCTTGCATCACATTTTTTTCAATTGAAGCGAACTTTCTCTGATTCTCCCTGTCTGAACTTGTGCGCTTAGGAAGGGCCGGAAAAGAAGAACGATAACCTGATGGGGGTTTTACGGCTCTGATGAGCGACCAGAATCTACTGGACGAACAACTGGTTGAACGGGTCCAGCGCGGCGATAAAGCAGCGTTCAACTTGTTGGTAAAAAAATACCAGCAAAAGGTGGTCAACCTGGTTGCCAGGTATGTCAACAATCCCGGTGATGTGCCCGATGTGGCGCAAGAGGCCTTTATCAAAGCCTACCGGGCATTGCCGACATTCCGTGGCGAAAGTGCTTTTTATACCTGGTTGTACCGAATTGCCGTGAACACGGCGAAGAACTATCTGACCTCCCAGGGGCGCAGGCCCCCGAGCAGTGATGTGGAGGCTGAAGACGCGGAGTCTTATGGTGGTAGTGAAGCCTTGCAAGAGGTTTCAACCCCGGAAAACCTGGCGCTGACTGACGAGATCAAACGCACCGTGTTTTCAGCCATAGAGGCATTGCCGGAAGACCTGAGGACAGCTATCACCCTCCGCGAACTGGAAGGGCTGAGCTACGAAGAGATTGCCGAAATCATGGAAAGCCCGGTGGGTACGGTCAGATCCCGTATCTTCCGGGCGAGGGAAGCAATCGATAAAAAGCTGCAACCTCTGATCGAGAATTAACTGGGGAAAGACGGGTTAACTTATGGCAAATAAAGAGCAAATCTCTGCCCTGATGGATGGTGACCTGAGTGACGCAGAGGTACTGAACGAGCTGGAGATGGACTCCGACTTGCAAGATACCTGGGGTCGTTACCACCTGATCGGCGATGCCATGCGGGGTGACCTGCCGGTCAATCTGCAACTGGATCTCAGTGACAGTATCATGGCTGCGCTGGAGGATGAGCCCACCATACTGGCACCCAAGCCGGTTGAGACGGCTCCTGTGCTGCAACCTGTCGTTGCACCGGTCAAGACAGATTCCAATGTGGTGCCGCTGTTCCGCCGTGTTGGTCAGCAACTGGGGCAATATGCCATTGCGGCATCCGTGGCCGCTGCCGTCATCTTCGGGGTGCAGCAGTATCAGGGACAGGATGGCGTTCCGGCCAATCCTGTGCTCAATACCATCCCCATCGGTGGCAGTGCCGCGCCTGTGAGTGTTCACTATCCGCAACAGGATGGCGCCCGTGCCCGTCAGCAAGGGCTGACCGAACAGCAGATGCAGGAACAGCGCGAACGCATCAACGCCTTCCTGCGTGACCACCAGTTGCAGCAGCGCCTGTTGCAAGACAGACAGATCCAACAATAACGAGTTGTCAGGGATACAAACGTGCGCCAGTCCAGCCGTATTTTGCTGGCCTCTCTCCTGCTGATCAGTGCCAAGGCCTCGGCCGACGACAAGTCGGCCGAGGCCTTGTTGCAGCAGATGCAGAGTGCCGTGCATCAACAGAATTTCGAGTTGTCCATGGTCAAAGCCCGTCAGGGGCGTCTTGAACCGATCCGCATCAGCCACGCCGTGATCAATGGCAAAGAAGTTGCTCATCTCAGCTACCTCGACGGCAAGGCGATCGAGTATCTGCAACGCGAGAACGAATACACCTTTTTTGAAAACAGCCATGACCCCTACACCCTGAAGGATGCCCGCTTCCCCGGCATCTGGTCGACCCTGGTGAAGATGCCGCTGGCGCAGGTGCTGGAGAGCTATGATCCGGTGCTGGCCGGTCGCAGCCGCGTCGCGGGTGTGGTGGCGCAAGTGGTGAGGCTGGTGCCTAAAGAGGCCGAAAAATATGGTTTCGTGCTCTGGGTTGATGAGCAGAGCCACTTGCTGCTGCGGATCGACATGGTCGAGCGGGAAGGTAATCTGGTGGAGCAGGTGCTCGGTGTCGAGCTGGACCTACAGAACAAACCGGCCCCCTGGCTGGTGAAGCTGGCCAACAGCAAGCAGCCGCCGGCGCTGGCGCTGGAAGATGCCTATCCGGCACCGCAACAGCAGTTGAACTGGCAGATCACCTGGTTGCCCGGTGGCTTCAAGGTGCTGTCGCAAGACCGGCACCAGCTGGTGACCACCAGTATGCCGGTGGATTACATGATGCTCTCTGACGGGTTGGTGGATCTTTCGGTCTATGTCTCCCGGGTCGATCCCAAACAGGCGGTGCGCCAGCAGTTGATCCGTCAGGGGGCGACTTCGCTGGTGAGCTTCGTCAACGAGGTGGGGGTGGAGATCACCGTGGTCGGTGAAGTGCCTGCCGAGACCGCCAAACGGATTGCCGAGTCGGTGCAGCCGCTGGCCCGCAACGAGGCCGTGCAGTGAGTCCATGCTCTGGGCTCACAGTGGTGCGCTGCTTGCCGTTGGCTGTGAGTCGTGTTCAGATCCTGCCATTGCATGAGCACGAGGTGTTGCCGTGAACGAGATGAGTGAAGAGTTGGCGACCGTAGTAGCCGTTGAGGGTGACCATGCCTGGGTGGAGTGCGAACGGCGCTCTGCCTGCAGTGGCTGCCAGCAGCAATCCGGTTGCGGTACCGGCACTGTCGCCAAGGCGTTTCCCCTGAAAGCTCCCCGCTTGCGGGTTCGCCTTACCGCCGAGGTGAGCGTTGGCCAGCAGATTCGGCTCGGCATCCCGCAGGAGAGCCTGCTGCGCGGGGCTGCCCTGGTCTATGTACTGCCGCTGTTCTGCCTGCTGGCGAGTGCTCTGCTTGGGCAACTCTGGTTGGCACCGTTGCTCTCGGGGGGGGAGGGGGTCACCATTCTTGCCTCTCTGCTGGGTGGCGCTGGCGGCTTTTTACTGGTTCGTTACTTTTCCGGCCGGCTCGATGAGGGGCGTTATGGCCCCCGCATGCTCGGCGTTGTGGTTCCCGTCCGTACCCTCTCCTGACCAAACAGGCGCTATTTCACTGGTGCTGGCGACTAAAGAATGGCCGTCAGCCGGGTTATCCAGTAAAATCGCGCCTCCATAACTGACCTTAAACCAATTTTGAGTGACTCTTGCTCGATGAAACACATTCGTAACTTTTCGATTATTGCGCACATCGACCACGGTAAATCGACCCTGTCGGACCGTCTGATCCAGACTTGCGGTGGCTTGTCCGACCGCGAGATGCAGGCTCAGGTGCTTGACTCCATGGATCTGGAGCGCGAGCGCGGCATTACCATCAAGGCGCAGAGTGTGACCCTGAACTACCAGGCACAAGACGGTAACACCTACCAGCTGAACTTTATCGACACCCCGGGCCACGTGGATTTCTCCTACGAGGTCTCCCGCTCTTTGGCGGCCTGTGAAGGGGCGCTGCTGGTGGTGGATGCCGGCCAGGGGGTTGAGGCACAGACTCTGGCCAACTGCTACACCGCCATGGAGATGGATCTGGAAGTGGTGCCGGTGCTGAACAAGATTGACCTGCCAGCCGCAGAGCCCGAGCGGGTTGCCGAGGAGATCGAAGACATCGTCGGTATCGACGCGGTTGATGCAGTGCGCTGCTCCGCCAAGACCGGTCTGGGTGTTGATCTGGTGCTGGAAGAGATCGTCGCCAAGATCCCGGCACCGGAAGGTGACCCGGATGCCCCGCTGCAGGCGCTGATCATCGACTCCTGGTTCGACTCCTATCTGGGCGTTGTCTCTCTGGTGCGGATCAAGAACGGTTCCCTGAAGAAGAACGACAAGATCAAGGTGATGAGCACCGGTCAGGTGTGGGGTGTCGATCGTATCGGTATCTTCACGCCCAAGCAGGTGGACACCATGGGGCTGGGTTGCGGCGAGGTAGGTTGGGTTGTCTGCGGTATCAAGGACATCCACGGCGCGCCGGTGGGCGATACCCTGACTCAGGCCAAGAATGGTGCCGACAAGGCGCTGGCCGGTTTCAAGAAGGTGAAGCCGCAGGTGTATGCGGGTCTCTTCCCCATCTCCAGCGATGACTACGAGTCGTTCCGTGACGCCCTCGACAAGCTCTCCCTGAACGATGCCTCCCTGTTCTTCGAACCGGAGAGCTCCACTGCACTGGGCTTCGGCTTCCGTTGCGGCTTCCTCGGCATGCTGCACATGGAGATCATTCAGGAGCGTCTGGAGCGTGAATACGATCTTGATCTGATCACCACGGCACCGACCGTAGTGTACGAGATCGAGCTGACCGACGGTTCCACCATCCACATCGACAGCCCGGCCCAGATGCCTGCCATCACCAGTATCAAGGAGATGCGCGAGCCGATCGCCGAGTGTCACATCCTGCTGCCGCAGGAGTACATGGGCAACGTGATCACCCTCTGTATCGAGAAGCGTGGCGTGCAGACCAACATGGTCTATCACGGCAAGCAGGTGGCGCTGACCTATGAAATCCCGATGGCGGAAGTGGTGCTCGACTTCTTCGACCGCCTGAAGTCAACCAGCCGCGGCTACGCCTCGCTGGACTACGGCTTCAAGCGTTTCGAAACCTCCGACATGGTGCGTCTGGACATCATGATCAACGGTGAGCGCGTCGACGCGCTGGCCATCATCACCCACAAGGACAACGCCCAGTATCGCGGTCGTCAGGTGGTGGAGAAGATGCGCGAGCTGATCCCGCGCCAGATGTTTGATATTGCGATTCAGGCGGCCATTGGCAACCAGATCATCGCTCGCAGCACCGTCAAGGCACTGCGTAAGGACGTAACTGCCAAGTGTTACGGTGGTGACGTGAGTCGTAAGAAGAAGCTGCTGAACAAGCAGAAAGAAGGTAAGAAGCGGATGAAGTCCCTCGGCCGTGTCGACGTGCCGCAGGAAGCCTTCCTCGCGATTCTCCACGTCGGAAAGGATTAATAGATGGCAAGCACGTTTTCCCTGATCCTGGTGGTGGTCTGCGCGATCACCGGTGTTATCTGGTGTCTGGACAAGATGATCTGGTCCAAACAGCGAGCCGCCAAAATTGCCGTGGCCCGTGCCCATGGCGGCGCTCATCTGGATGACAAAACCCTGGCCAAGGTGGCCCCCGTTCCGGTCTGGATTGAACAGACCGCCGGGGTCTTCCCGGTCATCACCTTTGTGCTGATCCTGCGTTCGTTCATCTTTGAACCGTTCCAGATCCCGTCAGGCTCCATGATGCCCACTCTGCTGGTGGGCGATTTCATCCTGGTGGAGAAGTTTGCCTATGGTCTGCGGGACCCGGTGACCAACACCAAGTTCCTCGAGACCGGTGAGCCCAAGCGCGGCGATGTGGTGGTGTTCAAATACCCGCTCGAACCGCGGGTGGACTACATCAAGCGGGTGGTCGGCATGCCGGGGGATCGGGTCATCTATCGCAACAAGGAGCTGATGATCCGGCCCAAGTGCGAGGAGCAGGAGGGGAAAACGTGCCCGGGCTTCCAGAAGCTCGATGTCAAGTTTGAACAAAGAGGCGAATTTACCCAGATGGGGATCCCCCTTGACCGCTATACCGAGCAGCTGGGCGATGTCTCCCACGAGACCCTGCGCAACCCGCTGATGCCCGATATGGTTGGCCGTTACTATCGCCAGCCCGGCACCTATCCTGATGAGTGGGTAGTACCGGAGGGGCAATATTTCGTGATGGGCGACAACCGTGACAACAGTACCGACAGCCGTTTCTGGGGCTTTGTGCCCGAGCAGAACCTGGTCGGCAAGGCGGTCGCTATCTGGATAAGTTTTGAATTCGAGCGCGAAGAGGGCTCCCTGCTGCCAAGCTGGGTACCGACAGGGGTGCGCTTCAACCGCATTGGCGGAATCAAGTAAATGAATATCAAGATGAACAGACTGCAGTCCCGTCTCGGACACGTCTTTCAGGATCTGGAACTGCTGACCCGTGCGCTGACTCACCGCAGCGCCGGCTCCCGTCACAACGAGCGACTGGAGTTTTTGGGTGACTCGATTTTGAGTCTGGTGATTGCCGACGATCTCTTCCACCGTTTCCCGCAAGCTGCGGAAGGGGATCTCAGCCGGATGCGTGCCACTCTGGTGCGCGAGAAGACCCTGGCCGAGCTGGGGCGCGAGTTTGACCTCGGGGATCACCTGATCCTGGGGCCGGGCGAGCTGAAAAGCGGCGGTTTTCGCCGTGAATCCATCCTGGCCGACACGGTCGAAGCGGTGATTGGCGCCGTCTATCTGGATAGTGATCTCGAGACAGTACGCACTCTGCTGCTGGGCTGGTACACCAGCCGTCTGGAGGAGATCAAGCCGGGCATCGAGCAGAAGGATCCCAAGACCCGTCTGCAAGAAATTCTGCAGGGAAGCCGCAAATCCCTGCCGACCTATACAGTGACCAACGTCAAGGGCGAAGCCCACAACCAGGAGTTCACCGTTCAGTGTGACGTGGAAGGTCTGGATGGTCCGATCAAAGGGGTCGGCACCAGCCGCCGCAAGGCCGAACAGGCCGCGGCGCAGCAAGCATTGGAAAAACTGTCATGACAGATACAACCTACTGCGGCTTTGTCGCCATCGTGGGCCGCCCCAACGTGGGCAAGTCCACCCTGCTCAACAAGCTGCTTGGCCAGAAGGTCAGCATCACCTCGAAAAAACCCCAGACCACCCGTCACCGGATCCTGGGGATCGACACCGAGGATAACTACCAGACCATCTATGTCGATACCCCGGGTCTGCACATTGAAGAGAAACGGGCCATCAACCGCCTGATGAACCGCGCCGCCACCAGTTCGCTGGGGGACGTGGCCATGGTGGTATTCATGGTGGACGGCACTCACTGGACCAAAGATGACGAGATGGTGCTGGGCAAGTTGCGCAATCTCAAGTGCCCGGTGGTGCTGGCGGTCAACAAGATCGACAACGTCAAGGAGAAGGAGGAGCTGCTGCCCCACCTCGAGTGGCTGGGCCAGCAGATGAACTTCGCCCATATCCTGCCCATCAGTGCCCAGAAGGGTACCAACGTGGAGAAGATCCGCGAGTGGGCCAAGCCGTTGCTGCCGGAAAACGTCCACTTCTTCCCGGAAGATTACGTGACCGATCGCTCCTCCCGTTTTATGGCCTCCGAGATCATCCGCGAGAAGCTGATGCGCTTCACCGGTGAGGAGCTGCCCTACTCGGTGACGGTGGAGATCGAGCGCTTCAAGGTGGAAGAGAGCGGTATCTATCACATCCACGGCCTCATTCTGGTCGAGCGCGATGGCCAGAAGAAGATGGTCATCGGCAACAAGGGCGAGAAGATCAAGACCATCGGCACCGAAGCGCGCCTCGATATGGAACGGCTGTTCCAGAACAAGGTGCACCTCGAGCTGTGGGTCAAGGTCAAATCCGGCTGGGCCGATGACGAGCGCGCCCTGCGCAGTCTTGGCTACGGTGACGATTAAGTGGCGCTGACTGATTGCTGACCCCGGCTTTCGTCATCCATAGCCGGCCCTATCGTGAGACCAGCCAGCTGGTCGAGGTATTCACCCAGGATAGTGGCCGCTTTACCCTGGTGGCTCGCGGTTCTCGCGGGCCACGCTCCCCTCTCAAGGGGCTGCTGCAACCCTTTACCCTGCTGACCATCGCCTGGCGCGGCAAGGGGGATCTCAAGAACCTCACCCAGGTCGAGTGTCCCGACCACTCCCTGCGTCTCGGCGGCGATCGCCTCTTCTACGGCCTCTATCTCAACGAGCTGGTCTACTACCTGCTGGAAGCGCACACCCCGTTCCCCGAGGTGTTCGATGCCTATGCCCGTGCCATCATGGCGCTGGCTGACGGCGAGACGCCTGAGCTGCCGCTGCGCCGCTTCGAGTTCCTACTGCTGCAGGCGCTCGGCTATGCGGTCGATTTCGAATACACGGCGGACGACGAGTCGCCCATCGAGCCGACCCTGCTCTATGGCTTTGAGCGTGAATTGGGCTTTGTTGCTTGCGAGCGGGCGCCGGATCCCCGTACCCTGTTTCTCGGTGCCCACCTGCTCGCCTTTGCCGAGGGACGTTTCGATACTCCTCCCTTGCTGCAGGCGGCCAAACGTTTCAGCCGACTGGCATTGCAACCCTATCTGGGCAAACGCCAGTTAAAGAGCCGGGAGCTGTTTTTAAAACGCAAAGCCAGCATGCAAGGCTGACACAGATTACAGACATACGGATATTGGCGCGGGGTGATTCGCTGACCGCGCAGTCAACAGATGAAGCCTTTCAAGGAGTTCTCAATGAGTGAAATCTATCTGGGTGTGAACATCGACCATATCGCCACCCTGCGCAACGCCCGGGGCACCCAGTATCCGGATCCGGTACAGGCCGCCTTCGTGGCCGAACAGGCCGGGGCCGATGGCATAACCGTGCATCTGCGAGAAGATCGCCGCCACATCACCGACCGCGACGTGGAGATCCTGCGCCAGACCATCCAGACCAGAATGAATTTGGAGATGGCGGTGACCGAAGAGATGATCGGCATCGCCTGCCGCATCAAGCCCCACTTCGTCTGTCTGGTGCCGGAGAAACGCACCGAGGTGACCACCGAGGGTGGTCTGGATGTGGCTGGCCAGCTGGACAAGGTGACTGACGCCGTTGCCCGTCTCTCCGCTGTGGGGGCTCAGGTATCCCTCTTTATCGACGCCGACCCAATCCAGATCGATGCGGCCGCCGAGAGTGGCGCCCCCTTTATCGAGATCCACACCGGCCGTTACGCCGATGCCACCACAGATGCCGAGCGCAACGCCGAGTTCAAGCGCATCGCCGCCGGTGCCTCCTATGCCGCTGGCAAGGGGCTCAAGGTCAATGCCGGCCACGGTCTGCACTACCACAACGTCAAGGCCATCGCCGCCATCCCCGAGCTCTATGAGCTCAACATCGGCCACGCCATCATCGGCCGCGCCGCCTTCGACGGCCTGGCCAAGGCGGTCAGCGATATGCGCCTGCTGATGCAGGAAGCCCGTCAGGGGATCTGATCCGCAGATAGGCCTGCAGCCTGAGACAGAGCGCTAGAAACAACAAGGGACGCCACGGCGTCCATTGTTCATAGAGGCTCCTTGCGGAGCTGACTTCTATCGGAAGTGATTGCTTTGCGCCAGATCCTTATAGGCCCAACTTCTTGTGCAGGTAGTGGATATTGGTACCACCGTGCTGGAAGTTTTCGTCCTTCATGATCTCTTTTTGCAGCGGTACGTTGGTCTTGATGCCCTCGACCACCAGCTCGTCCAGCGCATGGCGCATGCGGGCGATGGCGATGTCACGATTCTCGCCGTAGCAGATCAGCTTGCCGATCATCGAATCGTAGTGGGGCGGAACCTTGTAACCGGCATAGATGTGGGAGTCCCAACGCACGCCCAGACCACCCGGCGCGTGGAAGCGCTGTACCAGACCCGGAGAGGGCATGAAGGTGGCTGGATCTTCGGCGTTGATCCGGCACTCGATGGCGTGACCACGGATGCGGATATCCTGCTGGGTGATCGACAGGGGCTGACCGGCGGCGATGCGCAGTTGCTCCTTGATCAGATCGACGCCAGTAACCATCTCGGTCACCGGATGCTCAACCTGGATACGGGTGTTCATCTCGATGAAATAGAACTCGCCGTTCTCGTACAGGAACTCGAAAGTACCCGCACCGCGGTAGCCGATCTCGATACAGGCGCGCACGCAGCGCTCGCCGATGAACTTGCGCATCTCGGCGGTGATGCCGGGGGCCGGTGCCTCTTCCACCACTTTCTGGTGGCGACGCTGCATGGAGCAGTCACGCTCGCCCAGATAAAGGGCGTTGCCCTGACCGTCTGCCAACACCTGAATTTCGATGTGGCGCGGGTTTTCCAGGTACTTCTCCATGTAGACCATGTCGTTCTTGAAGAACTGGCCTGCTTCGGATTTGGTCAGGGCGATGGCGCCCGCCAGCTCCGCTTCATTGCGTACTACACGCATGCCGCGACCACCACCGCCACCGGCGGCCTTGATGATCACCGGATAGCCGATGCGCTTGGCAATGGCGGCGTTGTGCTTGGCGTCGTTGTCGACAGGGCCGTCAGAGCCTGGTACACAAGGTACGCCCGCTTTCTTCATCGCTTCGATGGCGGAGACCTTGTCACCCATCAGGCGAATAGTCTCGGCGCGCGGGCCGATGAAGATGAAGCCAGATTTTTCGACCACTTCGGCGA
>CAMFLW010000057.1 GCA_945957575.1 uncultured Aeromonas sp.
TCGGCATGCTGGGCGTGGGCCAGATAGTTGTCGTTGAAGGCTTTCAGATCGGCGGCGCTCTCGCCTTTGCCGTCGTTGTCGAACTCGTTGAGCAGGAACACATCCGGGCGGGTGCGCTGGATGATTTCTGCGATATTGCGGATCTGCTGCACGTTCAGGGCCTTGGTCTTCTCAGCCCCTTTCAGACTGCCGTCGGCGAGACGCGCCAGTAGCTTATCCTGCACGGAGCGAGTCAGTGCCAGTTCACCAGAGAGCATGCCGGCGGCAGTGCGGTCAAAGGCAACATTAAACGTGGCAAAGCGAATCATGTGGGCACCTGCATTGGTTAACAGGTTGCCATTATAGGGGCGTGCTTTCCCTTTCTGGCATATCCCCTCGGAAAAAGCAGCTACACCACCATCGGCAGGCCGCTTTCTGGATGGTGGAGCACCTGAGCCGGATAGCCGTAGAGGCGGGAGATAAGCTCGGGGGTGAGCACTTCGCCCGGCGTGCCATCGGCCATCAGTTTACCCCGTTCCAGCATCACCAGCCGATCGGCATAGCGCGCCGCCAGATTGAGGTCGTGCAGCACCACCAGTACCGCAGTATTGCGGCTGGCCAGGGCGCGCGCCATGGTGAGCAGCTGATGCTGGTATTTCAGATCCAGCGCCGAGGTGGGCTCGTCGAGCAGCAGCAGGCGGGGTTGCTCGGTCGGGGAGGGGGCCTGCCAGATCTGCGCCAGCACCCGGGCAAACTGCACCCGCTGCCGCTCGCCGCCGGAGAGCCCCGGATAGAGCCGTTTGGCCAGATGCTCGACCCCGGCATGGGTCATGGCCGCAGCCACAATCTCGTCACGCCGCGCCGCCGGTTCACTGTGGGGCAAGCGCCCCATGGCGACCACTTCCTCGCAGAGAAAGGGGAAGTTGAGGGAGGAGCTTTGCGGCAATACCCCGAGTCGGTGGGCCAGCTGGCTGCTGTCCCACAGCTGGCGATCTGCGCCAAACAGGGTGATGGAACCCTCATATTCCAGCTCGCCGGTCAGGCACTTGAGCAGCGAGCTCTTGCCCGCCCCGTTGGGGCCGAGCAGTGCGGTGAGGGTGCCGCTCTCGAGACTAAGATCGAGCCCATCCAGGATCTGGCGCTGGCCACGGCGCAGGCTGAGTCGGCTGCAGCTCAACAGGGAGGAGGAGAGTGAGGATGAGAGTGCGGATGAGAGTGCGGATGAGAGTTGTTGCATAACAGTCCGTATCACAGGGCGCGGCGGCCTTTTACCAGCAGCCAGATGAAGAAGGGGGCGCCGAGCAGGGCGGTGATGATGCCCACCGGCAGCTCGGCCGGGGCCAGCAGGGTGCGTGCCAGCATATCGGCCGCCAGCAGCAGGGCGGCGCCGAGCAGAGCCGAGAGCGGCAGCAACCTGACATGGTTGGGGCCCGCCAGCAGGCGCACCAGATGGGGCACCACCAGCCCGACGAAGCCGATCATCCCCGATACCGCCACCGCCACCCCGACGCCCGCGGCGGTGAGCAGGATCAGGCGACGTTTGAGGGATTGCACATTGACCCCAAGATGACGGGCCTCCCCTTCACCCAGCAGCAGGGCATTGAGGGGATTGGCATCGCGCATAAAGAGCCACAGCAGTGCCGCCAGGGTGAGCAGGGCCAGCGCCACATCGGCCGGTTTGCCCGCCGCCAGCGTTCCCATCTGCCACAGGCTCAGGTTGCGCAGCATCTGATCGTCCGCCAGATAGGTGAGCAGGCCGATCACCGCGCCGGAGAGCGCCGTGATGGCGACCCCGGCCAGCAGCATGACAGTGACCGAGGTGCCCCCCTCACGGGTGCCGAGCAGATAGACCAGAGTGGTGGTGAGGGCGCCGCCGAGAAAGGCGAGCAGCGGCAGCAGGCCAATCCCGATGGTGGTTTGCAACTGCTGACCGAGTGGTGCCAGCAGCACGATGGCGAGCGCCGCGCCGAGCGCCGCACCGCCGGAGACCCCTATGATGCCAGGGTCAGCCAGGGGGTTGCGAAACAGCCCCTGCATCACGGCGCCACATAGCCCGAGGATCCCCCCCACTGCGATGCAGAGCAGGGTTCTCGGCAGGCGAATTTCCTGCACGATCAGCAGCTTGTGCGACTCTATCCCGCTCTCCTGCCCGGCAAACAGCGCCCGCAGACTCTCGCCCAGGGTGAGAGTCATGGGGCCGGTTGCCAGCGAACCGAGCAGCAACAGTGCCAGTGCGGCCGTGGTGAAGGCCAGCAGCCAGGGGAGGGGCAAGCGCATCATGACCCCTGTTTGAGCCACTGGGCGATCTGGTTCGCCTGTTGCAGGGAGTTGAGGCTCAGGCCCCCTTGCAGGGCGTGGCCGTCGATGGCGTGAATGGCGTTGCTCTTGCCGGCCGGGGTGGCGGTCAGTGCGGGGACTTCGGCCAGCACCTTGGCCGGGTCGGCGTAGCGCTGCCAGTCGCGACCGCTGACCAGCACCAGATCAGGCTGCATCTCGATCAGCGATTCGGCAGAGACGGGTTTGTAGTTGCGCAGGGTGGCGGCGGTGTTGGTGCCGCCAGCCAGCGTAAGCAGGGCGCCGGCGGTGGTGTCACCCCCGGCGATGCTGGTGGGTTGTCCCTTGTGCAGCAGCAGGAAGGCGACCTTGAGCGGTTTGTTCTGTTTGGCTTGCGTCGCCAGCTGATCGGTCTGGGCCTGGATCTCTGCCTTCAGGCGATCGCCAGCGGCTTTATCGCCCAGCAGGCTGGCGAGGGTGTCGATACGCTGGTTGAGGTTGGCGAGAGTCGGCGCGGTATCCAGCACCTCCACCTTGACCCCGGCACGGCGCAGCTGATCCAGGGTCGGGGCCGGCCCCATCTCGTCGCTGCCCACCAGTCGGGTGGGTGAGAGGCTCAGGATCCCTTCGGCGGCCAGCGCCCGGTGATAACCCACCTTGGGCAGCCCTTTTGGCAAGGGACTGCTGACATCGGTGGCGATCAGGCTCGATTCACCGCCAAGGGCCAGAATGAGTTCTGTGGTGGCCGGGCCGATACTGACGATACGCTCTTTCTGGCCGTCGGCGGCAACGGCAGAGAAGGGAGAGAGTGAACTGCAGAGCAGGGTGATGGCGAGGGCAAGACGACGGCCCATGCTAACCTCCGAAGGGGTGAATGAAACGGGTGTGCCGCCGAGAATATCAAGGCTTTGGAAAAAATGCACTGATAATGATAGCAATTATCAATTGCATTGATTCCGGTGCTTTATTAGAGTAGCCGCCATGATAAACAGCGGGACAACATGGTCCCGCAAAGGGAGAAAACATGAGCATTGCACAACGCATTCACGCGCTGCTGGAGCAGGATCCCGGCGCTCATCCGTCCACCCTGGCGGCCCAGCTCGCCATCAGCGAATGGGAGGTGGTTCGCCATCTGCCCGCCGAGCTGGTGACCCTGCTGCCCGCCGATCGCGCACAAGGTCTGCTGGAAGATCTGGCCGACTGGGGCCCGGTGACCACCATCGTCGAATCAGAAGGTTCCATCTTCGAGGTAAAAGCCCCCTTCCCGAAAGGCAAGGACGCACGCGGTTACTACAACCTGATGGGCCGCGACGGTGAGCTGCATGGTCACCTCAAGCTCGACAACGTGGCGGGGATTGCGCTGGTCAGCAAGCTGTTCATGGGCAAGGAGGGGCACTCCTTCCAGTTCTTCGGTCACTCCGGCCGCTGCATTTTCAAGGTCTATCTGGGTCGCGACGAGAAACGCCAGCTGCTGGCCGATCAGGTCACCCGTTTTATGGCGCTGCGCCACAACTCTCAAGAGGAAGTCAAAGCATGAGTGAACGTCAGGAGCGTCTGCAGAACCGCCTGCAACCGGAGATCCGCGAGTTTCGCGACAGCTGCCGTACCCTGCAGCTCGCCACCGTCGATGGCGAAGGCAATCCCAACGCCAGCTATGCCCCGTTTGTGCTGCAGGAAGATGGCTACTATGTGCTGATCTCCGAGATCGCCCGCCACGCCCGCAACCTGCAACAGGTGCCGCGGGTATCCCTGATGCTGATCGAGGATGAGAGCGGTGCCCGCGAGCTGTTTGCCCGCAAGCGCTTGACCTTCGATGCGGTTGCTGAAGTGGTGGCCCGTGACGACGCCCGCTGGAGCAAGGCGGTCGCAGCGCTGGAAGGTCGTTTTGGCGAGATCATCAAGGGTCTCTCCAACCTCAAGGATTTCAAACTGTTCCGCCTCAAGCCGGAGCAGGGGCTGTTCGTTAAGGGATTCGGTCAGGCGTTCGCGGTCTCCGGTGACGAGCTGGTGGATTTCGTCCATCTGGTGGAAGGGCACAAGCGCATCGACAACGGTGCCGAGCTCACCAGCCCGGCCGATGCACCGGTCTGACGCTCCCTGTCGACCACGACAGCCGTCATAACAAAACGGGCAGCCACTGGGCTGCCCGTTTTTATTGCGTTATCTCATCCGGCCTGTTCAATCCTGCCAGGAGGCCTTGTTGGGAAAAGCGCGACGATCGGCGTCGGTGGCCGTTTCGTTGCACTCCCCCCGCACCTTCCAGGAGGTCTGGCTCAGCACTATGTAGCCCTGCCGGCAATACTGCTTGGTCGCCAGGGTCTCGGTCAGCAGGTTCTCCTGTAACGCCTCCCGCTGTTCCAGCAGCCGCTGGCTCTGGGCCGCCGAGAGGCCGCGCGGCAAGGTGTCGTTGGGCGCGGCTTCAAAGGTGAACCGCTTGCTCCCCTCCTCGTTGATGTGGGTCAGAAACAGGGGTTCCGGCCCGTCATACTTCTGGCCGGGCAAGCTGGAGCAGGCCGACAGCAGGGGAACAATCAACAACAGGGTGGCAGACAACAGGCGCACGACAGACTCCAGTGAGAAACGAGGCGAGGCTCGCAGATTAGCACGGCTGCAGGGCGGGTGTTACTGCCAGCAGCTCGTCGGTGGTGAGCAGGGTCACACTGCGCCCCTCCGGCAGGCTGAGGTGGCGCCACATCCAGTGATGGTGCTCGGTGATCTGGGCCGCGCTCAGGTGGGGGCGATCGGCGGTGGTGTGACCATCGCTCAACACCAGCACCTCGTACCCATGGGAGGCGGCACTGCGCACCGTGGTGTCGACGCAAAAATCGGTGGCACAGCCACAGAGAATGAGTCGATCGACCGGCTGCTCGGCCAGCAGGAAGGCAAGCTCGGTATCGAGAAAGCTGTCACAGGCTGTCTTGCGCACCCGGCTCTCTCCCTTGGCCGGTTGCAGCGCACTGTGCAACTGCCAACCCGGGGTGCCCGGTTCCAATTCGGTACCGGGGGGCGAGTCATGCTGGATATAGATGACCCGTCCCTGCTGCTGCCTGACATGGGCCGCAGCCCGGTTGATATTGGCCAGCACCTGCTCCTGGCGGTAACGGGGCTCGTTGAACAAGCCTTGCTGCACATCGATGATCAGTAACACATCCATATTTTACCCGCCGTTTCCTGGAAGATTAGGGTTGCAGCCACTGGCTGCAGTCACGACTGCGGGATTGATGCAGCGCGCCCATATCTTGCTTCATCTCGGCACTGTTTTGCCAGCGTTCGGGGAGCGGCATTATCTTTACGGTTACATAGGCTGCTCGGCCTGGGGCTGTTTCTTCCCTGGTTTGCGGGACTACCAGTGCCACCTTGAGCGCCGGGTTGCGGCTGGCGATGCGGCTGGCAATCCCGAGCCCCCCCTCTACATGGAAATTACCGGCGATATGCATGATCTGCTGGCCCGGATGGCTGGCGAGGTAATCCACCATGCTCTCGGCCATGGTGTCGTCCCAGCTGGTCTGGGCGGCGAAACGGCGGGCGTTGCTGTCGGCATCGCCGTGGTGCATGGAGGCCATGAACTTCTGGCGATAGGGGTCATCACCCAGTGTCAGTTGGCGGGCCAGCTGGCTGCGACGTGAGGTGGGCAACTTGTCTAACCAGGCGACTCCTTCCTGACCGATGCAGCTCACCAGCGGTTTGGGGGCATTGGCGGCGATCACCGGCATGCGGTGCGCCTTGGCGAACTCCACCAGCGGGCGATAGTCGCTCGGGTAGTTGGGCCAGGCATGCCCTTCGCGGATCAGCGCAGCTTCACCAATCTTGCCTGCCAGATAGGCATCAAGGGTCGCTTGATCGGCCCGGCTGAACTGCTCCATGGAGAGGGTTAGCCCCCGTCCGTGTTGCTCTGCTTGCTGATATAGGGCGCTCAGCAGCCGTGACTGCAACAGGTGAATGGCTGGGTGGGTGTGCAGTTCGCCCACCAGAATGATGTCGGCCTCCGCGAGACGGGCAGTGGCCTGATCCAGAGTCAGGGCTTCCTGCTGCGAATTACCCAGTTGATAGTCATAGAGGGTCGCCAGCGGGGGGGATGCGGGTGGCTGGCTGGTGGCGCAGGCAGCCAGCAGGGGCAGAGCAAGCAGTGGGAGTCGTTTCATCAGCAATCTCGCGGCATAGAGAGGCCCGAACAGGGGTTGTGTCACAGGCATAAAACAGGAAATGGCTGGCAGTGTAAAACTAACAACTCTCTTTTTAAATGATAATGATTCTTTTTTATTGACCTTTGGGTTGGGGTGGGTAAGATGCGGCCCGTTTGATAATAATTCTCAATAAGGATTCGCTGTGACCCATCATAACGCACTCTCTCTGGTCGCCCTCGCCGTGGCGGCCGGTCTCTCCTCCCAGGTCTTTGCTGCCACCCAGAAGGCGGATGAAGTCGTGGTCGTCAGCGGCTCACGGATGGAGCAAAAGCTGGAAGATGTTTCCGGCCCCATCTCGGTGATCACCGCCAAGCAGATTGAAGAGCAGGTCGTCACCAATGTCGCCGACCTGTTCCGCTACGAACCCGGGGTTGCCGTGCTGGGTGGGCAGGGGGATGCCCAGACCTTCATCATCCGCGGCATGGGTGAAAACCGGGTCAAGGTGGTGCGCGATGGTGTGCGCCAGAACGATGCCTACAGCAAGGGCGGAGTGGGTCAGAGCTACTTCGATACCGACATGATCAAGCAGGTGGAAGTGGCCAAGGGGCCTGCATCCGCGGCTTATGGCTCCGATGCGCTGGGTGGCGTGATTGCCATCACCACCAAGGATGCCAGCGACTTCCTCAAGGGCAAGGATAGCTATCTGGATGTGACCAGCGGTTACGCCTCCAGCAGCCACCAGAAGATGGCGGGCTTTACCGGCGCCCTGCGCACTGGCGAAGTGGAGAATCTGCTGCGCTACACCTGGCGCGATGGTGGGGTGACCCAGAATTTCGACTCCACCAAGAACGACTTCGATATCGGTACCCACGCCCTGCTGCTCAAGAGCAAGTGGAACCTCTCCGATGAGCAGTTCCTCAAGCTGACCGTCGACTACCTGACCGATGGTGAGGAGCCGGACGCGATCAAGCTCAATAAGGTCGGTACCGGTACTGCCCGTGTCTTTGAGCAGCCCATCACCGACAAGCAGACCGACAACCTCTCGCTGGTGCTGGATCACGGCATCGCGCTGAATCAGGGTTGGGCCGACCGGATGGATACCAAGGTCTACTTCGGACGCACCAAGCAGACGCTGGATCAGTACGCCTCATCCAAATATCCGGTTAACCCGCGCAACCCCTATGTGACCAAGAATTCTCTCGATCACAACGTATTCGATCAGAAGAACCTCGGCGCCCAGCTGCAGTTCCACAAGGCGGTCGCCAACCACCGTCTGGCCTGGGGGGCTGAATACGAGCACACCGACAACGAACGTACCCGTTACAAGGGGCCGACGACTCCCGGTGATTTTGTCGGCTACAACGAGCTGAGCTTCCCGGCTACCACCAGCGAGCGTGGCGCCCTGTGGGCCTTCGACGAGATGAAGTTTGGCGAGCGCTGGGTGCTGACCCCGGGCGCCCGCTATGACTACTACCGGATGACCCCGGACAACGATCCGGCCTACACAGGTGACAAGCTGCACAAGTTCTCGGAAGGGGAGATCTCGCCCAAGCTGGGACTGGTGTTCAAGGCGCACGAGGCGGCCAACCTGTTTGCCCAGTACAGCCACGGCTTCAAGGCGCCCATGTATGACAGCGCCTTCTCCACCCTGAACCATCAGGCTTATGGCTATCGCATCGAGCCGAATCCGAACCTCAACCCGGAGAGCAGCGACGGCATCGATCTTGGTGTACGTGGCAGCAGCAACGGTTTCAGCTATGAAGTAGCCAGCTTCTACAACAAGTTTGAAGACTTCATCGAGATGGTGGAAGTGGGCAAAGAGGGGCGCACCGCCGTCTACCAGTACCAGAACCTGAGCAAGGCGACCACCAAGGGGATCGAAGCGAAAGCGGATTACTGGTTGACGGATCTGGTCAACGTCTGGGGCAACCTCGCCTACATCGAGGGCAAGGATGGGGATGGCAACTACATCAACAGCCTGAGCCCGCTCAACGGCTCGGTCGGTGTGCGTCTGGAGCAGTCCCAATGGAACTTCAACACCGCGCTGCGCTTTGCCGACGATATGGACAAGGTGCGCAAGGATGCCAAAGGCAACGATTACGTGAAGAGCGCCGGTTGGGGGGTGGTGGACATGTACGCCCAGTTCAACCCGATGACCGACCTGCAGCTCAACGTCGGGGTCTTCAACCTGTTTGACAAGGAGTACACCAGCTACGAGCGCATCGCCGGCCGTGCCGAAGGCTCCGATAACAGCATGATGACCGAACCGGGCCGCAACCTGAGCGCTCGGGTCAAATACGTATTCTAAAGAGCAAACAACAGACGCAGATGATCAAAGGGGCTTCGGCCCCTTTTTTGTGGTCGCCATGTTGTGACGATGGAGCAGAGCAGATATTTGCCTAAAAAAAGAAACCCGCCATGGGCGGGTGGAAGGATTGCAACACTAACCAGGAGGAGGTGTTATCAGGTAGACCCCGCTTCTTCGGTAATAGTTCAATTTTATTGAAGTTTTTTCGTTTTCTGCGCGGGGTTTCCATCGGGATCTGCGGGGAGGATGGGTTATCATTCTGCTCCCGTCATCCGGTTGCAGAGGATCTATGCCCGCGTTCTCCTGGTTAGCGCTCTTTTTCGGCGCCTTCTATTTTGTCTACGGCGCTTACTTGCCGTTCTGGTCGCTCTGGCTGGAGGGGGTGGGCGTCAGCGCCGAGATGATAGGTCTGCTGCTGGGGGCGGGGATGGCGATCCGCTTTGCCGGCAACCTGATGGTGATGGGGCAGATCAAGGGGGCGGGCCATCTGCTGCCGGTGACCCGATTGCTCTCCCTGCTCAGTCTGCTGGCGTTTCTCGGTTTCTACCTCAGTCATAACCTCTGGTGGCTGGTGGGCTTGACCCTGCTGGCGAACTTTATCTATCCGACCCTGATGCCGGTGGGTGAGGCGCTGGCGACCCGCATGGTGGTGCAGGCGCACCTCGATTACGGCAAGGTGCGGCTGTGCGGTTCTTTTGCTTTTATCGTCGCCTCGACGCTGGTGGGGGCGCTGGTGGGCAACTTCGGCAGCGACTGGATTTTGCACACCATGGTGGCGGGGTTGGTGCTGATGCTGCTGATCAGCTGGCTGCCGCTCTATCCTGCACCGCAAGATAGTCAGGGCGAGCGGGCCAAGGCCTCTTTGTTGGCGACCCTGCGCAGCGCACCGGTGCGCCGCTTCCTGCTGCTGACCGCGTTGCTGCAGGGGAGCCACGCCGCCTATTACGGTTTCAGCGCCATCTACTGGAAGGCGCAAGGGTATAGCGGCACCATCATCGGCTATCTCTGGGCGCTCGGGGTGGTGGCGGAGATCTGCATGTTCGCCGCCGACAAGCGTTTCTTGCAGCGCTTTGGCGCCCAGAGCCTCTTTATCGCCGGTGCCATCGGTTGTGTGGTGCGCTGGGTATTGCTGGGAGCCTCGACCGAGTTGTGGGTATTGGTGCTGGGGCAGTTGCTCCACGCGGTCACCTTTGGCATGAGCCATCTGGGGGCGGTGCGTTTCATGACTCGCCAGCTGCCTGCCGAGCAGTTGATCCCGACTCAGGCGCTCTATGCGGCCCTTGGCCTCGGCATGACAGTGGCGGCCCTGATGGCGGTCTGTGGCGTGCTGTTCGAGCCTCTTGGTGGCGGCATCTTCTTCCTGATGGTGCTGGTGGTCTTGCCGGTCTTCTTCCTGCGGTTGCGACACCCTACTGTCGCCGTGTGAGTAGGGATTGAACCGCTCAAGGGGGCAGGGAGTGACCCTCTTGATGCATGACTTTTTAGGCCAGCCTCTCTAGACTGGCCGAACCTGCATACAAATTCTCAACATGGACAAGGGGTTGCAGATGCACCAGGGATGGTTGCTGATCGGATTGTCGCTCTCCTATCTGGGGCTGCTGTTTCTGATTGCCTTCGTAGCGGACAAGCACAAGCGGCATCGCATGAAGGGGCAGCCGCTGCTCTATAGCCTGTCGCTGGCGGTCTACTGTACCTCCTGGACCTTCTTTGGCACCGTGGGGCAGGCGAGTGAATCGCCCTGGTCGCCGGTGCCCATCTACCTCGGCCCCATGCTGGTCTTCCTGTTTGGCTGGCGGCTGCTGGCCCGCCTCATTCTGGTGGCCAAGCGGGAACACATCACCTCCATCGCCGACTTTATCGCCGCTCGTTACGGCAAATCCCAGCGGCTCGCCATGCTCATCGCCCTCATCGCCATCATGGGGATCCTCCCCTATCTGGTGTTGCAGCTCAAAGCGATCGTGACCGGGCTCGATCTGCTGATGGTCAACAGCGCAGGGACGGGGCACACCAGCGCCATATCGGGCAATACCGCCGAACTGGCGCTCGGGGTCGCCATGCTGCTGGCGCTGTTCAGCATCCTGTTTGGCACCCGCCATCTCGATGCCACCGAGCACCACAGGGGGATGGTGGTAGCCATCGCCTTCGAGTCGGTGGTCAAATTGCTCGCCTTTATCTCGGTGGGGGGCTTTGCCCTCTGGCTCATTCTGAGCAAGCCGAGCCCGGCACGCAGCGAGGTGGCGGGACACTTCTTCGATGCGGTGATGGCGGTGACGCCCGGCAGTCTGCTGGAGCTGGCTATCTACACGGTATTGGCGATGTGCGCGGTCATCTGCCTGCCGCGTCAGTTCCATGTGACTGTGGTGGAGAACAATCAGGGGCAGGATCTGCACTGGGCGCGCTGGATCTTCCCGCTCTACCTGTTCGTGATGGGGCTCTTTATCTGGCCGCTGGCGCTGGCGGGCAAGCAGTGGGTGGGGGCTGACATGGCCTCCGACACCTATGTGATCAGCCTGCCGATGGCCCTTGGCTTTGACGGGGTCGCCATGCTCGCCTTCCTTGGCGGCACCTCGGCGGCGACCGGCATGGTGATCGTCTGCACCATCGCGCTGGCCATCATGGTGAGCAACGATCTGGTGCTGCCGGTGCTGCTGCGCCGTTTCTGGCAGCAGGGGCGCGATGAGCGGCTGGTGCGATTGCTGCTGCAGGTGCGCCGCGGCGCCATCCTGTTGATCCTGCTGGCGGCCTGGTTGCTCTACCTCTGGCTTGGCGATCTCACCAGCTTGTCGCGCATCGGTTACCTCTCCTTTGGCGCCGTGGCCCAGTTTGCGCCGGCCCTGCTGCTCGGCCTCTACTGGCGGCACGGCAATCGCAAGGGGGTTTATCTCGGCCTGATCCTCGGCGTGAGCCTCTGGTTCATTACCCTGCTGGCGGAGAGCGGTCTGTTGGCCGGCTCGCCGCTGGAGGCGTTGCTGGCGCCGCCCGACTGGCCCGCTTTTCGCGATCTCAGCCTCGGGGCCTGGTGCATCTTCCTGAGCCTGCTGTTCAACCTGCTTGGCTATGTGGCGGGCTCGCTGCTCTCCCGTCCGGCGGTGAGCGAGCGGTTGCAGGCGGCCAACTTCGTCGGCAAGCCGAGTCGCGATACCACGGCGCTCTATCAGGCGCGGGTGTCGGTAAAGGAGCTGGAGATGCTGGCGGCCCGTTTCGTCGGGTCGAGCCGGGTCAAGCGCGCCTTTGGTCGCTTTGCCGGTGAGCATGGCGGCACGCTGGCACCGCAGATGCAGGCGTCGGCCGAACTGATTGCTCACACCGAACGGCTGCTGGCCGGGGTATTTGGTACTTCGTCGGCGCGGCTGGTGCTCGCCTCTGCCCTGCAGGGGCGCAACATGCAGCTCGAGGAGATCGCCACCATAGTGGACGAGGCCTCTGACGTATTCCGATTCAACCGTGGTCTGCTGCAAGGGGCGATCGAGCATATCGGGCAGGGGATCTCGGTGGTGGATCGGGAGCTCAAGCTGGTGGCGTGGAACCGGCGCTACATCGAGCTGTTCCACTATCCGCCCGGGCTTATCCAGGCGGGGCGCCCCATCGAGGAGATCATCCGCTACAACGCACTGCAGGGGCTGTGCGGCACCGGCGATATCGAGGAGCATGTGGCGCGCCGGGTCGCGTTTATGAAACGGGGCAGTGCCCATATCTCGGCGCGGGAGCGCCCCGATGGCCGGGTGATCGAGATGCAGGGCAATCCCATGCCGGCAGGCGGTTTCGTCATGACCTTTACCGATATCACCCCGTTTCGTGATGCCGAACGGGTGCTGCGCGAAGCCAACGAACATCTGGAGGCGCGGGTCGCCGAGCGTACTCGCGAGCTCTCCGAGCTCAACCGCCAGCTGCTGCTGGTGAACCAGCAGGTGGAGCGGGCCAATCAATCCAAGAGCCGTTTTCTGGCAGCGGTCAGCCACGATCTGACCCAGCCCCTCAATGCGGCCAAGCTCTTTACCTCCTCTCTGCTGGAGATGTTGCCGGCCGAAGAGGAGCCTGCCCGGATCGCCCGTCATATCGACGATGCGCTGGGGGCGACCGAGGATCTCATCAGCGATCTGCTCGATATCTCCCGGCTGGAGGCGGGCAAGTTCAAAGCTAAGAAACTCGACTTCGCCCTGCACGAGCTGTTCGACAACCTGAAGGCGGAGTTCGGGGTGCTGGCGCAGGCGGGGGGGATCCACTTTTCGGTGGTGGAGAGCAAGCTGGCGGTGCACAGCGATGTGCGCCTGCTGCGGCGGGTGCTGCAAAACTTCCTTACCAACGCGTTTCGCTACAACCCGGGCGGTCGGGTGCTACTCGGCTGCCGCAGGTTGGGGAGCAAGATCCGCATCGAAGTGTGGGACAACGGCCCCGGCATTCCGCAAGACAAGCAGGAGGCGATCTTCGACGAGTTCTCCCGCCTCGATCACTCCCGTACTGCCAGGGAGCAGGGGCTGGGTCTGGGGCTTGCCATCGCCCGCGGCATCTCGCAGGTGCTCGGTCATCAGCTCACATTGCAAAGCTGGCCAGGCAAGGGATCTGTCTTTGCGGTGACCCTCAATCTGGCGACCCGGCCAGTCACTGCCCATCAGCTGGCGGCGCCGGTGGTGCGCGACAGCCAGCTGGAAGGTGTAGCAGTGCTCTGTATCGACAACGAGCGGGACATTCTGACCGCCATGAGCACCCTGCTCGGCCGTTGGGGCTGCGAGGTGCGTTGCGCCGTCGATCTGGCCGAAGCCGAGGCGCTGGTGGCACAAGGGTTTGTGCCACGGCTGGTGCTTTCTGACTACCACCTCGACGATGGCAAGACCGGGTTGGAGGCGCTGGCTGCCCTGCAACGGGTGTGTGGCGACGGCCTGGGAGGCATCATCATCAGTGCCGATCGCAAGAGCGAGTTGCAGGCGCAGATCCGCGAGCGGGGGTATGGCTACATCAGCAAACCGGTCAAACCGCTCAAGCTGCGGGCCCTGATGAACAGCCTGCTGCTGAGGTAAACAGGGGGATGTTGCTTATGGCTCCATAAGGGGCGCAATAAAATCGGCTACCTTGTCGCGGATCTTGGGCTGGGCCGCCGGGGTGGGATGAATACCATCGTTCATCATAAGTTCAGGGCGCAGCGCAATATCATCCATGAAGAAGGGGAGCAGCGGCAGATCGTTAGCCTGGGCCAGCTCGGGAAAGATCTGTTCAAACTGGCGCAGATAGCGGGCACCGTAGTTGCTGGGCAGCTGGATTTGGGTCAACACCACACGAATCTGCTGCTCTTTGGCGAGTGCGATCATGCTGGCCAGATTCTGGCGGGTAATGGTTGGTGCGAAGCCGCGCAGGCCATCGTTGCCCCCCAGTTCGATCAGCAGCCAGTCCGGCTTGTGCTCCTTCAGCAGCGCGGGCAGACGGGCCAGCGCCCCTTGTGTCGTTTCACCGCTGATGCTGGCATTGAGCAGGGTGTGTTTGCCCCCCTCCTCCTGCCATTTCTGGTTGAGCAGGGCAGGCCAGCTCTGCTCAACCTGCATCTGATAGCCGGCGCTCAGGCTGTCTCCCAGCACCAGCAGGGTCTGGGCCTGAGCCGACGAGAGCAGGCTGCCGAGGCCAACCAAAAAGGCAAACAGAATACGCACCATCAATTCAACTCCCGCTATGGATTGTCATCAAGGGATTGGAACAAAGGATACAGAGCATGAGTTCAACCCCCATTATTGTCGTCAAGGGCCTCGGCAAATCGGTTCGCCTCGGCCAGGAAAGCCTCACCATCCTTGAAGGGATCGATCTGCAAGTCAATAGCGGTGAGACGGTGGCCCTGGTCGGCGCCTCCGGCTCCGGCAAGTCCACCCTGCTGGGACTGCTGGCCGGGCTCGATCTGCCGAGTCAGGGGGGCATCGAGATCCTCGGCAAATCCCTGGGCGAGCTGGACGAAGAGGGGCGGGCCCGATTGCGCGCCGAGCAGATCGGCTTCGTGTTCCAGTCGTTCCTGCTGCTCCCGACCATGACTGCGCTGGAGAATGTGATGCTCCCTGCCGAGCTGCGTGGCGAGCGCCACTGCGAGCCGAGGGCCCGCGAGCTGTTGGCGGCTGTCGGGCTTGGCGAGCGGTTGCACCATCTGCCGCCACGGCTCTCTGGCGGTGAGCAGCAGCGAGTGGCCATCGCTCGCGCCTTTATGACCCGTCCCAGCCTGCTGCTGGCAGACGAGCCGACCGGCAACCTCGACAGCAAGACCGGCGAGAAGGTGATCGAGCTGCTGTTTGAACTCAATCGCAAGCACGGCACCACCCTGGTGGTAGTGACCCATGATCATCAGCTGGCCGAGCGTTGCCAGCGGCAACTGGTCATGACGGCGGGCAGACTGGATCGCGAGGTGGCCCATGATGTGGTGTGACGGGTTGAGCTGCGGATCAGGCGGGAGATGCAAGGGATGATGCAGTGGCGATTGGGATGGCGGCTGCTTCGCCGGGAAGGTTTTAGCGGCGAGCTGCGCTGGTTTGTGCTGGCGCTGGCCCTGAGCGTTGCGTGCGTCTTGAGTGTGGCGCTGGTAGCTGATCGGCTCGATGCCGGACTCAAGGCGTCGGGCCGCGACTTTATCGGGGCGGATCGGGTGCTGCGCACCGCCGCCGCCCTGCCGGATGGTTGGCTGGCCCGAGCGAAACAGGATGGCTTGGCGGTGCAGACCACCGTCAGCTTCAACAGCATGCTGTTTCACGGCGACGCCCTGCAGCTCGCCTCCATTCGGGCCGTGCCCGATGGTTTTCCCTTCTACGGCAAGCTCACTCTGGAACCTGCCCGCGCCCCGGCTCCCGGCGAGATCTGGCTCTCCGCCCGGGTGATGCAACTGCTTAAGGCCAAAACGGGGGATGAACTGGAGGTGGGCAATACGGTGCTCAAGGTGGCTGGCCGGCTTGGCGAGGAGCCGGATCAGGGTTTCAGCCCCTTCCTGCTGGCGCCGCGGGCGCTGATCCATAGCGCCGATATCGAGGCGACCGGCGCCCTGCTGCCGGGTAGCCGACAGCAGTGGCGTTATCTGTTCAAGGGGCCGCGAGAGTCGCTGGCTCGTTACGAACAGTGGCTGCTGCCGCAGTTGCAGGCCGGACAGAAGTGGATCAAACCGGATGACAGTGAATCCCGGGTGGGCCGATCGCTGGCCAATGCCGAGCGTTTCTTCCGGCTCGCCTCGCTAAGCGGGGTATTGCTGGGGGCGTTGGCGATGGGCATAGCGGTACGCCACTTTGCCGAGCGTCAGACCAATATGGTGGCGCTGCTCAAAACCCTGGGGGCATCCCGTCGCGCGCTCTGGCAACTGATGGGAACCCTGCTGCTGTCGTTGACGCTAATCGGCGCGTTGCTGGGTCTGGTAGCGGGCACTGCCATGCAGTGGATCACCTTGCAACTGCTGGGGGAGCTGTTGCCGCCGGACCTGCCGCCCCCCTCCTGGCGCCCCTTTGCGCTGGGTGTGGCGGTGGCGCTCTTTATCACTCTGCTGCTCGCTTTTGTGCCCTTCTTGCGGCTGCTGAAGGTGCCGCCGCTGCGGGTATTGCGCCGGGAGCTGGAGGCGGGGATTCCCCCCTGGCTGGCTCTGCCGGTTGGCCTGCTCGGGCTGTTTGCGCTGGTCTGGGGCTTTACCGCCGATGTACGGCTGGCGCTGGGTCTGGTGGGTGGCATGGGCTTGCTGATGGGGCTGTTGGCCCTGCTGGCAGCGCTGATGTTGCGGTTGGGGGCAAGAGTGAGCGGGCCTCATGCCTTGCGGTTGGCGCTCGCCCACCTGTCGCGCGAGCGCAGCAGCGGCCTGTTCCAGCTGGCGGGGTTTGCGCTGGCGCTGATGTTGTTTGGCTTGCTCTGGGCGGCCCGGGTCGATCTGCTGGATGAGTTTTCGGCCCGTCTCCCGGTTGATGCACCCAACCGTTTTCTGGTCAATGTGGCGGAAAATGAGCGGGAGGGGATCCTGAGCGAGCTGGCGGCAGCTGGGGCCACCACCTCCGATTTCTATCCCATGGTCCGTGGCAGGTTAACCCATATCGCCGGTGAGGCGGTCGGCGAGGGGGCTAGCAGTGGCCGCGAAGGGGTCGATCGGGAGCTTAACTTCACCACCACGGCGACCCTGCCAGCCGACAACAAGCTGGTGGCAGGGAAATGGCTCGCTGGGCCCGGCGAGGTGTCGGTGGATAGCGAGCTGGCCAAGCGGCTCGATATCAAGTTGGGGGACATGCTCGCCTTTACCATCGAGGGGCGCAGCTTTGGCGCCAGGGTCACCAGTCTGCGCAGCATCAAGTGGGACAATATGCGGCCCAACTTCTACATGATCTTCTCCGAGGATCTGCTGGCACCCTTCTCCCGAACCTGGCTTGGCAGCTACCGGCTGCCCGAGGCGGGGCGCACTGCCGAGGTGGAGTTGATCCGCCGCCACCCCACGGTGAGTCTTATCGATGTGGATGACCTGATAGCGCGGCTCACTCAGGTATCGGAGCAGGTGAGCCGGGCGCTGGCGCTGATGCTGGGGCTGGTGACAGTGGCCGCACTGCTGGTGCTGCTGACCCAGACCCAGGCCAGCATGGCCCAGCGTCGGCGAGAACTGCTGCTGATGCGCACCCTGGGTGCCAGCAGCGAACTGCTGAAAAAGATGCTGCGTTGGGAGCTGGTGGCCAGTGGTGCGCTGGCGGGGCTCTGCGCCGCCATGGTGGTGGAGCTCTGCTCCTTTGGCCTGCAGTGGTGGTGGTTCGAGGGGCAGTGGCAGTTCCACTGGGCCATCTGGCTTGGCCTGCCAACGTTGGGGGCGCTGCTGGTGACGCTGGCGGGGCAGGGGATGCAGCGCCAGCTGCTGGCTGGCACCCTGAGCGATCGGCTGCGGGGTCTGGGTCAGGGACTGTTGTAATCCCGACAGCGCGAGCCGATGCACACAAGGTGCAATAGCGCAGCCACAATAAACGAGAAGCCCGGCCATTGGCCGGGCTTCTCGTTATGCGAGGTGCTGACGAGCGGATGCCGCGAGCGGGTGTGAGTTAGCGGGGCTCGCGCAGCAGATTGGCGAGGGCACTCGGCAGCTCGGGATAGCTGAAGTGAAAACCGGCCTGTTGCAGCCGCGCTGGTATCACCTTTTGTCCGGTCAGCAGCAGATCTGCCGCTTCGCCCATCACCAGTTGCAACAGCGGCGCCGGGACGAAGAAAAGGTGTGGACGGTGCAGCGTGGTAGCCAGGGTCTGGCTGAACTCCCGGTTGCTGACCGGATGAGGCGCAGTGCCGTTGAAGATGCCGCTGCACTCTTCGTGATCCAGCAGGAAGAGCATGGCGCGTACCAGATCCTGCACATGGATCCAGCTCATCATCTGGTTGCCTGACCCCATGGGGCCGCCGAGTCCGAGGCGGTAGGGAGGGAGCATTTTGGGTAGCGCGCCTCCCTCCATGCCGAGTACCAGTCCGATCCGCACGATACAGACTCGGGTCTGGCTGCTCCGGGCCTCCTGCGCCAGGGTTTCCCATTGCTGGCAGAGCTGGTGGGTAAACTCGTCGTGGGGAGAGCTGCACTGCTCGTCGAGGGTTTCGGTACCCTGTTTGCCATACCAGCCGATGGCAGAGGCGTTGATCAGCACCTTGGGCGGCGTGCTGGATAGCTTGATGAGATCCACCAACTGCTCGGTCAGCAGCCAGCGGCTATCGCAGAGCAGCTGTTTGCGCGACTCGCTCCAGCGTCCGGCGGCGATAGGTTCCCCCGCCAGATTGATCACTGCGTCCACGTCATTGAGGTCATCGAGCCGGTCGAGGTTATCCAATACCTTGATATCGTGGCCGAGCAGGGAGTAGGCGCGGCTCCCCTGCCTGCTCAATACCACGACCTCATGATTGACCTTGAGATGGGCAACCAGCTTGCGGCCGATAAAGCCGGTTCCTCCGGTAATTAGAATCTTCATCGCAGCGCTCCCTAATTCGTTGTTTTCACTCTAATCAGCTCTTGGCCATTGAACAAGTGAAGTGCTGCGGGATCACCATTGTTTGCCCACTCTGTTACTGCGCCTGGATGGTGGCCAAAAAAAAACCAGCGATCGCTGGTTTTTTTTGTTGGTACAGTTTGGCTTGGGCGATCAGAGCATGCGCTGGAGTGCGTGGGCCAAGCGTTGGACCCCCTCCTCGATGGTCGCTTCATCGACGCAGGAGAAGCTCAGGCGCAGGGTGTTCTTGATCTCGGGGCGCACATAGAAGGGTGCGCCGGGCACGAAGGCCACCTTTTCCTTGATCGCCTCGTCAAACAGCGCCATGGCACTGATGTGGGCGGGTAGGGTCAGCCAGAGGAACATGCCCCCTTCCGGCCGGGTGTAGCTGACGCCGGGCGGGCAGTGACGGGCCAGGGCGGTCTCCATGGCGGCACGTTGACGGCCATAGACCTCCTTGATCTTTTCCAGATGGGCATCCAGCGAGTTATCGGTCAGGAAGCGGTGCAGCACCTGCTGGCTGAAGGCGTTGCTGTGCAGGTCGGTGGCCTGCTTGGCGATGGTCACCTTCTTGCGCAGCCAGTCCGGCACCAGCATCCAGCCCAGACGGAAGGCGGGCACCACGGTTTTCGAGAAGGAGCCGAGCAGCACGGTATTGTTTGGCGCCAGCTTGGCAATGGGGGGCAGGTGCTCCCCTTCGAAACGCAGCTCGCCGTAGGGATCATCTTCCACCATCAACAGCTCGTGTCGCACCAGCCGCTCGGCCAGTGCCTCGCGGTTGGCACGGCTGTAGGAGACGCCGCTCGGGTTCTGGAAATTGGGCACACCGTAGAGCAGTTTGGCATTGGAGCCGCTTGCCAGCAGCGCATCCAGCGCCGCCAGATCCAGCCCCTCTTCTTCAAGGGTGATCGGCTTGAAATTCGGTTGATAGACAGAGAAGGCCTGAATGGCACCAAGATAGCCCGGCTCCTCAATGATCAGATTCTGGCCCTCGTCGATCAGCACCTTGCCCAGCAGATCCAGCGCCTGCTGGGAGCCGCTGGTGATGAGGATGTTGTCCGGATTGACCTGCATGCCGTGGCGGGCCAGATAGCGGTCGGCGATATATTGGCGCAGCGGGGCAAAGCCCTCGGTCGCCGCATATTGCAAAGCGGCAGCCCCCTGTTCGCGCAGCACATCCTGACAGGCCTGATCGATCGCCTTGACCGGAAACAGATGGGGATTGGGCAGGCCGCCGGCGAAGGAGATGATCTCCGGATTGGCGGCAACTTTGAGGATTTCACGAATAAAGGAAGGCTCGACCTTCTCGAAGCGCTGGGCAAAAAACGGCTGCATAGACAATTCTCTCGGCATGTGGGCGGTCGCTCCATTCGACCGCCAGGTTATCCGTTTGTATCAGATTTCAGAAATGAGGCAATGATTGTCACAAACATCGCCAAAAAAGGTCTGGATTGGCGCCAGCTCGAATTTTATCCGCTTGTGTGGCGCCAATGCATTCAAT
>CAMFLW010000058.1 GCA_945957575.1 uncultured Aeromonas sp.
GCCAGCAGGTCGGAGAGGGTATCGCCGCCGATGGTGCCGGCAGGCTGGACGCCATCCATGATGGCGCCGCTGGCGACCACCAGACCCACCTCATCCTTGCCGCTCTGGGGATACTGATCCGGGATGGCGGCCAGATACTCTTTCAGGCCAACCCCTTTCCAGCCGTGGTCGTCGCTCTCGCCCACTTCCTTGATGACCGCCTGGGTCATCTCGTCGCGGGTCGCCAGCTGATCCACCAGCCCGTTGTCGAGGGCGTAGTTGGCGGCGTTGCCACCGGCCTTGCGCAGCAGCTCGAGGAAGCGATCCTTGCCCGGTGCCACGGCGTCCGGTTCGATTTCGCGCTGCTCGGCTACATCGGCCACATAGGATTGCCACAGCTGATCCAGCCAGCGCTGGTTCGCCTCCTTGCTCTCGGGGGACATCTCGTCGCGGGTATAGGGCTCGACGAAGGATTTGTAGGTGCCGACCTTGAACACGTGCGGGGTGATGTTGAGCTTCTCCAGCGCCGACTTGAAGTAGGTCTGGTAGACGCCGAGCCCCTCGATCACCACGGCGCCGCTCTGGTTGAGCAGCACGTGATCGGCATGGGCGGCCAGCAGGTACTGGCCCTGGCTGTAGAAGTCGGCCATGGCGATAACCGGTTTGCCGCTCTCCTTGAACTCGTCGATGGCGGCAGTCACCTCCTGCAGCTTGGAGAAGCTGGTGCCCTGCAGCCCTTGCGGCTTGATTACCAGCGCCTTGATGCGATCGTCATCCTTGGCGCTGCGAATGGCCCACAGCAGGTCGGAGAGGAGGATCTCGCTCGGCTGCTCGTCGCTGTTGTCCATCTGGCGCAGCAGCTGCGAGGTGGGATCGGTCGTGCTGCGCTGTTCCACCAGCACGCCGTTGAGGTTGAGGGTCAGAGCGCCTTCGATGGGTGTTTCCGGTGCCTCTTTCTGGCCAACGCTGTAGACGATGACCAGCACCAGTGCGAGAAACAGCAGATTGACCAGCATCAGCCGGGTGAAATTGAGCAGGCGCCACAGCGTGCGGAACAGCCAACCCAGACCTTTGAAGATAGACATAGTCGAGTTATCGCCCTGTTAATGGGTTAAAGAGGGCTCATTATTAACCAGTTGGCCCCCCAATTGCCATTTCCTGCAAAGAGTTACCGCTTAACTTCGTTCAGGGCACGGCTGTTCGCTGAAAAATCATCCAAACAATTGTTTGAAAAAGCATTTTCGATTCTTTACTCTAGCTGCAGTTTGATAACAAAAAATTAACTGGAGGCGTCGTGAGTCGTTACCCAACCCTGCTGACCCCGCTCGATCTCGGCTTCACCCAGCTGCGCAACCGCGTCTTGATGGGATCCATGCATACCGGCCTTGAAGAGGAGAAGGGCGGTTTTGACAAGCTGGCCGCCTTCTATGCCGAGCGCGCCCGCGGCGGCGTCGGCCTTATCGTCACCGGCGGCATCGCCCCCAACCTGCGCGGACGGCTGGTGCCTCACGGCTCCCAGCTGAGCTTTCCCTGGCAGGTAAGCAAGCACAAGAAGGTGACCAGCGCCGTGCATCAGGAGGGGGGCAAGATAGCGCTGCAGATCCTCCATGCCGGCCGTTACGCCTACCATCCGTTCAGTCTGGCACCGAGCGCCCTCAAGGCGCCCATCTCCCCGTTCAAGCCGCGCGCCATGAGCGAGCGGCAGATCCGCGGCACCATCCGCGACTTCGCTGCCACCGCGGCGCTGGCCAAGGCGGCCGGTTATGACGGGGTCGAGGTGATGGGCTCGGAAGGCTACCTCATCAACCAGTTCATCTGCGAGCGCACCAACCAGCGCGGCGATGGCTGGGGTGGCAGCTTCGAGAAGCGGATGCGCTTCCCGGTGGAAATTGTCCGCGCCATTCGCGAGCGGGTTGGCACTGACTTCATCATTATCTTCCGCCTCTCCATGCTGGATCTGGTGGAGCAGGGCTCGACTCTGGAAGAGGTGATTGCCCTTGGCAAGGCGCTGGAGGCGGTGGGGGTGACCCTCATCAACACCGGCATCGGCTGGCACGAGGCGCGCATTCCCACCATCGCCACCAGCGTGCCGCGCGGTGCCTTCAGCTGGGTGACGGCCGAGCTGAAAAAGCACCTCAAGGTGCCGCTTATCACCACCAACCGGATCAACACTCCCGAGGTGGCCGAGCGTATTCTGGCCGGCGGCGAGGCGGACATGGTCTCCATGGCGCGCCCCTTCCTGGCTGATCCTGAATTTGTCATCAAGGCCGCCGAGGACAGGGCGGACGAAATCAACACCTGCATCGCCTGCAATCAGGCTTGTCTCGACCACGTGTTCAAGCAGAAGCGGGCCTCCTGTCTGGTCAATCCCCGAGCCTGTTTCGAGACCGAATTGACGTTTGGCCGCGTACCGCAGCCCAAGAAGCTGGCAGTGGTGGGGGCAGGCCCCGCCGGGCTGGCCTTTGCTTGCTACGCTGCCGAGCGCGGCCATCAGGTGAGCCTGTTCGATCAGGCGAGCGAGATTGGCGGCCAGTTTAACTTCGCCAAGCAGATCCCGGGCAAGGAGGAGTTCTACGAAACCCTGCGCTATTTCGCCAAGCGGCTGGAGAA
Source organism: uncultured Aeromonas sp. (assembly GCA_945957575.1). Taxonomy (GTDB): domain Bacteria; phylum Pseudomonadota; class Gammaproteobacteria; order Enterobacterales; family Aeromonadaceae; genus Aeromonas. The sequence goes on from CAMFLW010000058.1 coordinate 2,590, forward strand.
GTGCGGCGTCGAGCTCTATCTGGGTCAGCGCCAGAGTGCCGAGAGCCTGCTCGGCGGCGGCTTTGACGAGGTGATCCTCGCTACCGGTATCCGCCCGCGCACTCCCAATATTCCGGGGATCGAGCATCCCAAGGTATTGAACTACCTCGATGTATTACGGGATCACAAGCCGGTCGGCCAGAAGGTGGCGGTGATCGGCGCTGGCGGCATCGGCTTCGATGTGGCCGAATTCCTTGTGGAGAAAAGGGTAGAGAAGAAGGTTGAGATGGATGTCGATGGGCACCGTGATCACTGGCTCAAGGAGTGGGGCATCGACAAGCATCTCGGCGAGCGTGGTGGCCTCACCACCCCTGAAGTCGATGCGCCCGAGCGCCAGATCTGGCTGCTCCAGCGCAAGGAGAGCAAGGTGGGCGACGGCCTTGGCAAGACCACCGGCTGGATCCACCGTACCGTGCTCAAGAACCGCAAGGTGCAGATGCTCTCCGGCGTGCAGTACCTGCGCATCGATGACGACGGGCTTCATATCCAGGTGGGTGACAAGCAGCAGTGTCTGCCGGTGGATCAGGTGATCATCTGCGCCGGACAAGAGCCGCTCAAGGAGCTGCAGGCCGGTCTGCAGGCCGCTGGCAAGCCGGTACATATCATCGGCGGTGCCGACGTGGCTGCCGAACTGGATGCCAAGCGGGCGATCAGACAGGGCGCCGAACTGGCGGCGGTCATCTAATCTCTCCCTGCCATCATGAATGAGATAAACCCCTGAGCCTCAGGGGTTTTCTTCATTCGGCGCTGTGCTAAGGTAGCGCCATCATTGCCCAAGAAGGAATTGCCCATGGATGCCCTCACTCTGCTGCTCAACCGCCACTCCTGTGGCCGTCTCGCCGATCCCGCACCTGCCGGCGAGGTACTCGACAATATTTTGAAGGCGGGGCTGCGCGCGCCGGATCACGGCACCCTGACCCCCTGGCAGTTCATTCTGTTTGAAGGGGAGGGCCGCGAGCGGTTGGGCAAGCTGCTGGCCGAGGCGGCCCGTGCCCGCGGTGAAGATGAAGAGAGCATCAAGAAGTGCAGCGAGGCACCGCTGCGCGCCCCCTTGGTCATCGCGGTGGCAACCCGTTATCAGGAGCACCCCAAAGTGCCGAAGCTGGAGCAGGAGCTCTCGGCCGGTTGCGCTGTGATGGCGATGCAGATGGCGGCGCAGGCGCAGGGTTTCAACGGTATCTGGCGCTCCGGCTGGTTTATCTTCGACGAGCAGATCAACAAGGGGCTGGGACTGGCGGCAGCAGATCAGCTGGTGGGCTTCCTCTACCTCGGCACCCCCATGCTGGAGGCGCGCAAGCTGCGCGAACTGCCCATCGAGCAGTTTGTCCGCCACTTCTAGGCTGAACGGTAAATAGCCAAAAACAAAAAGCCCCTCAGTGCAGGGGCTTTTTGTTTAACCGTGAATAGTAACCAGAGTGGCGGAGGAAAATAAATGGGTCAAAGAGGCTTCGCGCGCCATAGCAGGTAATTATTTAAATAGTGCGATGTACCTCGCAATCCTGTTGTATTTCACTATGTAAAACGTTTGCGCATTCGATATTATCTCCCTGCCAGTTTAGAAGGACACTCCTTCTAATTTTTCTGCGATGAGAGTCGCAATTCCGTAGCACCTTTTTAAACAGCCCAACGTCTTCGTGACATTGGGCTTTATTTTTTATGGGGTTATGCGTTTGCTGACACGGGCAGAGCATGGTTGCGGTGATGCGTCAGCTGGTTCGTTCCACTCTCTTGGCTGGCAGGATCCTGGCTGGATTGCCCGCTACTCTGGCGCCTGCCGGCACATCTTTGGTGACCACGGCACCCGCGCCGACAATTGCCTCCTGCCCTATGGTGACGCCGGACAACAGGATGGCGCCGCCACCAATCCAGACCCTCTCTTCTATGGTGATTGGCTGCGCCGTCTCGCCCCCTTGTACCCGTTCATCGGCCTCCAGTGAGTGGACTGCTGTATAGATGTGCACGTTTGGCCCGATCATCACCTCGGCCCCGATACGGATGGGAGCGTTGTCCAGCAGAGTGGCCCCCATGTTGATGTAGCTATTTTTGCCAAGGTGGATGTGGCGGTCATAGGTGTAGTAGAGGGGCGGACAAATAAAGGCTCCCTCTGCCAGTTCGCCGACCAGCTCCTGCAACAACACCTGCTGTTCATCCTCTTCCTCCGCCCGATTGAAACGGCGGTAGCGCCGTGCCGCCTCCCGGCGCAATTGCGTCAGCTCGGGTGCTATGCAGTTGTACGGTTGGCTGCTGATCATCTTCTGGTATTCGCTCATGGCGCCTCCTTACCGTTGGAAAAGGAGAGGGTAAAGCGTTGTGGAGTCAGGAAGCGTGAAGAGCTTCCCAGAGTGGGAACCAGGTGATAATGGTTTGCCGGAAAGAATCAGGGCCCCCAGATGGGAGCCCTGACGGTTAAATCGGGGGGATTAGCTGTGCTTGCGGCCGGAGAGGCGGCACCACTCCTCCTTGACGGCGGTCGGGTCCATCTCGAACCACTGGCCGTAGATAGTTTCCAGCTCCGGGGCCTGGCTCTCCAGCACGCCGGAGAGGGCCATCAGGCTGCCCGGTTTGCCGTGGCCGGCGATAAGCGGTGCCAGTTCGCGCAGCGGGCCGGCCAGGATGTTGGCGACCACTACGTCCGCTTCGACGTCTTGCGGCTGGTCGGCCGGCAGGTAGAGTTCAATCTGGCCCGCAACGCCATTACGCTCGGCGTTGTCATGGCTGGCCTGGATGGCCTGCGGGTCGATGTCGATGCCGATGACGCGGGCGGCGCCCAGTTTCAGGGCGGCGATGCCGAGAATGCCGGAGCCACAGCCAAAGTCGACCACGGTTTTACCGGTCAGATCCAGCCCATCCAGCCACTGCAGGCAGAGGGCGGTAGTGGGGTGGGTACCGGTACCGAAGGCCAGGCCCGGATCCAGCATCACGTTGACCGCATCGGGGTTCGGCACATCGCGCCAGCTCGGGCAGATCCAGAGGCGCTCGCCAAACTGCATGGGGTGGAAGTGATCCATCCACTCGCGCACCCAGTCCTTGTCTTCCAGCTGCTCGACCTTGTAGCCGACGTTTTCGCCGAAGATCTGCTGGAAGAAGGCGATGGTGGGGGCCGGATCGGTTTCGGCATCGAACAGCCCCATCACTTCGGTCTCGCCCCAGAGCGGAGTTTCACCGGGCATGGGTTCATAGACGGGCACATCCTTGGCATCCATAAAGGTCACCGCCTGGGCACCACGCCCCAGCAGCATGTTGCTCACCTTGTCTGCGGTCTTGGCAGTGGCGTTGATTCGAATTTGTATCCAGGGCATGGCGTCGACTCTTCATAAATGTGAAACCGCGAGATTCTACCATCATGGGGCAGTGCTGTCGTGGTTTGCCCATGACGTGGAGGGATACGGGGGCTTTTGCCGGATTGGCACGGTTCCTGTATTGCTCTATGCAGGCGAAGACGATCGGTTTTCGCTGAACGCTTTGCTCAAGTTCCGTCATCTTTCACTGCCACCCTCGGGTGGCATTTTTTTATCTGCACTTGTTTGCCTTGGTAAAAAATCTGCCAGACAAAAAAGAGCAAGGTCGACATCTTGCTCAAGGACGGGCTGAGGCCGTTTTGGCGCATTCATGCTGCTGTTGGCACGCCTGATGCAAAGACCAATGTGTCCTGCATAAGGATATGTGTGTGATTGTTACCCCAATGTTCAGGTATTCAGGCCATTTCTCGCGAAATGGCCTCTTTTTTGGCTGATTGTCGGACGTTGGCCTGCCACAGGCTGTCATGAGTGCCGCGGGTTGTGCCCGTTTGGGGCATCTCCTTGGTGAACTTATCCCATCATGGTGCGTTTGAGGGCTTAGTTGGCAAAGCCGCTCATGTCGATCACCAGCTTGCCCACCATGCGACCAGCCTCTACCTCGGCATGGGCCTGCGCCAGTGAGGTCGGGGTCAGGGCCGGCAGGGTTTTGGTCAGGGTGCTCTTTAGTACGCCCTGATCAACCAGAGTGGCAACCTGTGTCAGCAGCTTGTGCTGTTCGATCATGTCCGGGGTCTGGAACAGGGATCGGGTGAACATGAACTCCTGGCTGAAGGTGACGCTCTTGCTCTTGAGCAGGGAGAGATCCCAAGGCTCTTTGGACTCGGCGATGGTGCAGATATGGCCGAATGGGCGGATCAACCCCGCCATGGTCGCCCAGTGCTCGGCGGTGGCATTGGTGCAGAAGATGGCATCGACCTGAGTGATGCCAAGGGCGGTCAACTTCTCCTGCAGTTGGTGATGGTTCACGACCTGATGAGCCCCCATCTCGCGGCACCATTCGCGGGTTTCGGGGCGGGAAGCGGTAGCAATCACCTCCATACCGGTGAGCTGGCGGGCGAGCTGGATGGCGATGGAGCCCACCCCGCCAGCGCCGCCGATGATCAGCAGTTTGCCACGGCTCTCGCGGGTGAGGCCAAAGCGGTCGAACAGGGTCTCCCAGGCGGTGATGGCGGTGAGCGGCAGGGCGGCTGCCTCCACATCGGTCAAGCTGGTGGGGGCGATGGCGGCGATACGCTCATCCACCAGTTGCAGGGCGCTGTTGCTGCCGGGGCGGCTGATATCGCCGGCATACCAGACCCGGTCGCCCGCCTTGAACAGGGTGACTTCGTTGCCGGTGGCGATCACTTCACCGACCGCATCCCAACCCAGCACGCGCGGGCTATTTTCGACCTTGGTCTTGGGGGCGCGCACCTTGGTGTCGACCGGATTGATGGAGGTGGCGTTGACCCGCACCAGCAGGTCGCGCGGGCCCGGCGTGGGGTCGGGTAGCTCGGCGGCGATAAAGCAGTCGGGATGGTCGCTCGACAGATAGTGAGTCAGGGCAATGGCTTTCATGGTTGTTCCTTTCAAATCGGTGTGTTCGGGATTGCCACTCACTCTAGTCTGGTTAATTATCCTGATTAAGATGGGTAATTGGTAAAGACTGTTTGAATATATGAACAATGTCGATCTGGAGCTGATGGGACTGTTTGCCACCGTGGTGGAGCAGGGGAGCTTTACCCGGGCGGCCGAACTGATGGGGATGCCGAAATCGTCGGTAAGCCAGAAGATCTCGCGACTCGAAGCTCAGCTTGGCGTGCGGCTGCTGCAGCGCACCACCCGCAGGTTGAGCCTGACCCCGCAGGGGGAGGTCTATGTGGAGCATTGTCAGGGGCTGCTGACGCTGGCTCGCAGCGCCAATCTGGCGATGGCAAGGTTGCGCTCGGCCCCGGCAGGTCGGGTGCGGATCACCGCCCCCGAGGCGACCGGTACCCTGTTGCTTGGCCGGATCCTGGCCGAGTTTCGTGCGCTTTACCCCGAGGTGGTACTGGAGCTGACCCTGAGCGATGAGCAGCTTGATCTGGTGGGCGAGGGTTATGATCTGGCGCTGCGGGCGGCGCCGCTGAAAGACTCCAGCCTGATCTGCCGGCGCATCGGTCAGGTGCCGCGCCATCTGGTGGCGGCCCCCGCCTATCTGGCGGCCCACGGCATGCCGCAGCAATTGAGCGATCTGGGACGATATGCCTGTCTGGTGCACTCGGCCATGCCGGTATGGCCATTGCAGGAGGGGGGCTGGCGGCCGCAGGGAGCTTGCATTAGCAACAGCCTGTTGGCGCTGCGGGAGTTGGCGATCAACGAAGGGGGGATTGCCCTGTTGCCCCACCATGTTTGTGAAGGGGATTTGGTGGCGGGGCGGCTGCATAAGGTGTTACCGGATCAGCCCATTCCGGCCAACCCGTTTTACCTTATCTATCCGAGTCGGGAGCATCTGGCTCCCGCCCTGCGCACCTTGATGGATTTCGTGGCCGAGCGGCTGCCGTTCGCCTGAGTTACCAACAGCTCTGGCTGGCCGATTCCTGATTGGGTTTGAGGCCAAGGGGCACCGACTGGCGCTCTGCCAGCATGCGGATCTGCCCTTCAATCAGGTTGGCACTGGGGCCCAGCACTAACACCAGTTGGTGGTCGTTGAGCTGGACCCAGGAGAGACAACCCAGGCTCAGCAGACGGGATTGATCCACCAGCGAAATATCGCGTACCCGCAGGCTGAGGCGGGTGAGGCAGACGCTCATCGCCACCAGATTGTCCATGCCGCCCAGCACCTTGAGAAATTGGATCGCCAGCATCTGTGGATCGGAGGGGGCGACGCTGGCAAGGCGCGGATGCTCCACCGCGATAGGCTTGCTCGGCATGCTGAGGGGGGCGCGCTCCAGCAGTTGATAAAAGAGCAGGGTGTAAGCGACGAAGAACAGAATACCGACCGGAATGAGCCAGAAGCTGTGCTCACCGGATTGATAGCTCAGCACCAGATCCAGCAGACCGGCGGAGAAGTAACTGCCCACCTTGATCCCCAGCCCGCTACAGACCGCCAGCGAGATCCCCGTCATCAGCGCGTGAGCCAGGAACAGCCAGGGAGCGGTAAAGGCGAACAGAAACTCGATGGGCTCGGTGATACCCACCAGTGCTGAGGTGAGCGCCAGAGTGAGCAGCAGCCCGCCCTGTGGCAGCCGTTGCATCCGCTGGCGGTGCAGCCAGATGGCAAAACAGGCGCCCGGCAGGCCGAACATGATGATGGGGTAGAGACCGGCCACATACCCTTCATGAAGGGGTTGGGCAGCGGCCAGCGCCTGCAGGTTGCTCTCGCCAAGGCCCACCACGCTGCCAAGCACCTGATGCAGGCCGAGCGGAATGAGCAGGCGGTTGAGGGTGCCAAAACAGAAGGCGCCAAATGGCGTGGTGAGCAGATCCGAGGTGAGCAGGGTTAGCCCGCGCTCCAGCGGCGGCCACAGCAGAGAAAGGGGGATGGCGATCAGCAGGCAGGCCAAGGCCGACACCAGCAGGCTGGGAAATTCCCCCTTGGCGATCTGCAGCCAGCGATACCGTGTTTGCTGATGCACCCAAGGATAGATGATGGCGGTGGTGAGCCCCGCCAGCAGACCGCAGATCATGTCGGCGTGCAGGTTGGGGGCCAGGGTGTTGAACGCCGTGCTGAGCAGCAGAAAGTTGACCGCACCCGCCAGCGTCTGCCCCCCCAGCTCCTGCCGACTCAGGCCAAAGGCGATCGCTACCGCATAGATGAGCGGCATCTGGCTGAAGATCGCCTGACCGGTGAGGGAGAGCACAGCCAAATTGAGCACGTCGGGTTGCCCAAGCCGGTAGATCAACGCCGCCATCGGCAGGATGGAGACGGGCAGCAGCAGGGCATAACCGAGCCGCTGCAGGGCTTGAGTAACGACTTGTCGAGTGACTTTAACGGGCATACAGCGGCTACGTTCTGTGACTTGGCGCACAGTTTAACTGAGAAACACCTATTTTGGGATAGTTTTGAAACCCCTAATTTATCTTTTTATTATTTCTGCTCGAAAAGCGCCCGCACTTCCCGCGAGGGCGGCGTGGTCAGCAGGCTCACGGTGATAAAAACCACCAGCGCCAGCGTGAGGCTCGGTACGATGGCATGCAGGCCAGCCAGCTTGATCCCCCACTGACTGAGTACCCCATAGCTGACGATGCCGCTGACCATGCTGGCCAGTGCGCCCGGGCCGTTGGCCCGCGACCAGTAGAGGCCAAGCACCAGCGGCCAGAGGAACACCGCCTGCAGACCGCCAAAGGCGAGCAGGTTGAGCCAGATGATCATCTCGGGGGGTTGCAACGCCGCCAGTAGCACCAGAGTGCCGAGGATCAGGGTACAGAGCAGAGAGAGGCGCGGGATGCGTACCTCAAGCTTCTCCTGCTTCGGATTGAGATAGTTGAGGTAGAGATCCTTGACCAGAGTGGCGGAAGCCTGGATCAGCTGGGAGTCGATGGTGGACATGATGGCCGCCATCGGAGCCGCCAAGAAAACCCCGGCCAGCCAGGGGGGCAGCACTTCCATCATCAGGGAGGGCATGATCTTGTCCGGGCTGTCCATGCCGGGCAGGATGGCGCGCCCCAGAGCGCCGGCCAGATGCATGCCGAACATCAGCAGGGCGCTTACCACAGTGCCGATCAGGATGCCGCGATGGAGCGCCTTGCTGTCGCGATAGCCAAAACAGCGCAGCGCCGAGTGGGGCAGCCCTACCACCCCGACACAGACCAGGATCCAGAAGCTTAGCATGAAGGGCTGGGTCAGCATGTCGCCTGCCCCTTGCGGGCTCACCAGCTTGGGATCGATCTCCCTGAGCTGGTGGATAAGATTTGGCAGACCGTCACCGGCGACCAGAATCCCCGCTAGCAGGGCGCCGGTGCCGATCAGCATGATGATCCCCTGCAGGGCATCGGTCATCACCACGGCGCGAAAACCGCCGATGATGGTGTAGAGCAGCACGCAGCTGGCAAACAGCATCAGTCCCTGCTGGTAGGAGAGGCCGGTGGCGGTTTCCAGCAGACGGGCGCCGCCGATAAACTGCACCACCATGGTCGCGATAAAGGCGAGGATGATGGTGACCGACCCCAGCACCACCACCGCCTTGCTCCGGTAGCGGGCCCACAACATGTCGTTGATGGTCACCGCATTGACCCGACGGGCGATGATGGCGAACTTCTTGCCCAGTACCCCCAGGGTCAGCCAGACGGTGGGCAGCTGGATCATCGCCAGCAACACCCAGCCCAGACCAATCTTGTAGGCCGCGCCCGGCCCGCCGATGAACGAGGAAGCCGAGGTGTAGGTCGCCACCAGGGTCATCGCCAGCACCAGCCCACCCATGCTGCGGTTGCCGATGAAGTACTCCTGCACGAAGTTGCCGCCGGCGCGGTGGCGGCTGGCCCAGAAACCGACCCCCAGCACCAGTACCAGATAGATGAAGAGCGGCAGCATCAACTCAAGATTCACGGGCGGGCTCCTTCTGCGGGCTGGCGTGGGTATCGAGCGGGATATCCACGAAGAGACGGTTGACCATCAGGGCGCAGAGGATGATGAAGATGAGCGGCATCACCATGCAACTGAGCAGGAACCACAGTGGCAGCCCCCACAGCTCCAGATGGACTGGGATGAAATAGGCGGTGCCATACCAGGCAAAGAAGTAGAGCAGGGTCAGCAGCAGGCAGAAAGCGGCTTCCCGGCGGGCGAGAGCAAAACGGTTCACCTTGGCCTCCGACAAATTTGAGGGGCGCAAGGATAACAAAGAGTGTTCGGTGAAAAAACAGGGTTCGTTCAAGCCCTGTCATGCGCTGATCACTGATGATGCTGCGCCTGCCGATAGGTTTGCGGGATTACGCCATGCAGGAATCGGTATGGTGTTGGTACCTGCAGGGTGAGCTTGTCAAAGTCTGATCGCATGATATAACCCAGCACAATCGGCTATAAGCAGTTGATGTAAAAAAGGTTACATTGGTTGACCCTGTGAGCTGGACGAGATTGTTATGGCGCATACCCTGTATCATCCCGATATCACCGACCTTGAACCTGTCGCCCGCGCGGCGGGGGCGGCCATCATGGCCATCTACAGCCAGCCCTTCGCGGTGGAGTACAAGAGCGACGAGAGTCCGCTGACCGCGGCCGACAAGGGGGCTCATGAGGTGATAGTGCAGGCGTTGGCACGGCTGACTCCCGACATCCCTGTATTGTCTGAGGAGTCGGGGCCCGAGGTGATGGCGGCGCGCCACGGCTGGTCCCGTTACTGGCTGGTGGATCCCCTCGATGGCACCAAGGAGTTTGTCTCCCGCAACGGAGAGTTCACCGTCAATATCGCTCTGATTGAAGAGGGGGCGCCGCGCTGGGGATTGGTCTATGCGCCGGTGCTGGACAAGCTCTGGTATGGCGGCAAGGGCGTGGGGGCCTGGCGCATCGCCGATGGCAAGCGCGAGTCCATCCATACCCGGCTTCATCGTGAAGGAGAGGCGTGGCGGGTGGTGGGCAGTCGCAACCACCTGTCGCAGGAGACCCTCGATTTCCTGGATCCTTTTGGCGAGATCGAGCTGGTCTCCATGGGGAGCTCGCTCAAGTTCTGCATCATCGCCGAGGGGGGCGCCGAGCTCTATCCGCGCCTCGCACCCACCTGCGAGTGGGATACCGGCGCTGCGCAGGCGGTGCTGGAGGGGGCGGGGGGCTGCGTCACCCAACTCGATGGCTCACCCCTTGCCTACAACAAGCCCGACATCCTTAACCCCTGGTTTGTGGCCAAGGCATAAACGAGATATCGGGATACAAAAAGGCCGGACTGGAGTGAACTGCCAGTCCGGCCTTTTTTATTTCGCTATTCGCTTCGGGTCAGAAGACTTTCTTGAACGGCTTGATGGTCACTTTGGCATAGACGCCAGCTGCCACATAGGGATCGGCATCGGCCCAGGCCTGGGCGTCCGCTTGCGAGGCAAACTCGGCGATGACGGTGCTGCCGGTAAAGCCGGCATCGGCCGGATCCTCGGCATCGATGGCCGGGTTGGGGCCGGCGGTCAGCAGCCGACCCTCATCCTGCAGGGCTTGCAGGCGAGCCAGATGGGCAGGGCGAACTTGCTTGCGCAGTGGCAGGCTATCGGGGACATCTTCGGTGTAGATGAGATACCACATGAGACAATCCTTTTCTGATGAGGGTTACTTTTTGGGTTCGTCTTTTTGCTGGGACAACTGCTCGGCAGGGATATGGCGATAGAGATAGACGCCGCTCAGCAGGGTAAAGACCAGCGTCATCCCCAGCAGGCCGAATACCTTGAAGTTGACCCACATCTCTTGCGGCAGGTTGAACGCCACGTAGAGGTTGAGCAGGCCACAGACGGTAAAGAAGCCGACCCAGCCGAGATTGACCTTGTCCCAGACTGCATCGGGGGCTTGCAGCTCCTTGGCCAGCATCTGTTTGATCAGATTCTTGCCAAAGCCGTAGCGGCTGATGAGCAGGCCCAGTGCGAACAGCACGTTGATGACGGTCACTTTCCACTTGATAAAGGTGTCATCGTGGAAGAACACGGTGAGGCCGCCGAAGAAGCCAACCAGCAGGAAGGTGAATAGCTGCATCTTCTCGACTTTGCGATAGCGGATCCAGCTATAGGCGAGCTGCAGACCGGTGACCACCACCAGGGCGCCAGTGGCCATGTAGATGTCGTAGAACTTGTAGACCGCAAAGAAAACGATAAGTGGAATAAATTCAATAAATTGCTTCATTTCTGACGCCTAGTCCTCAAAGATGGCCTGCAAATTTTGCCCAGTCTACCTGCACGGTGGACAACGGCAAATGAATAAGACCGCTCATTTTTACGCCGGTTCCGCGCTGTCGCCAGACAGTTGGCGTGCAATGGTGATCCCCAGTCGTTGCTGATCGGCCAGCAGGTCGCGGATATGGCGCTCTTCAATCAGGGGGTTGAGCAGCACGGCGCGCAGCAGGGTGAGAGGCTGGGCACCGTAGCGCACCACGGCGCGCTGGGTACGGGAGACAAAGCTGTGCCCTTCGGCGCGCTGGGCTTTTTGCAGCGCCACGTTGAAGGCATTGATCTGTTCGTTGGCCGTCTCGTCCAGCAGCTTGCCCTGTAGATGCGGTGGGATGCAGCGGTAGGAGAGCAGGTTCATCACCGGAGCAGACATCAACTCGAAGGCCGGATTGCTGGTGATAAGCTCGGCCATCAGCCGGGCCCGGTCGTAGTTGGCCTCGATAAGCTCGGCATAGCCCTGCTGGCCGAACAGCTGGAAGGCGGCATCCAGATAGAGGGCGTTGGCCGGGCGGGTGCCCTCCAGCGTAAAGCGCCCCTGATCGAACGAGGTGGCTCGGATGGCGTAGGGCGCCTCCCGCTTGACCGCCATCATCAGGTCTGGCTGGCGGCAAAGCAGCATGCCGGTACCGAGCGGCACCAGCAGTTGTTTGTGGCCATCCAGGGTGACGGTATCGGCTCGCTCGATCCCGGCCAGCAGGGTTTGATAGCGGGGGGAGAAGAGGGTCGGGCCACCCCATGCAGCATCCACGTGGAAGTGGATCTGCTCGCGTTCGGCGATGGCCGCCAGCTCCGGCAGGGGATCGATGGAGCCAAAGTCTGTGCTGCCCGCCACGCCGACCAGCGCCAGTACTTTCAATTTTTGCTCTCTGCACTGGATCAGCGCCTGCTCCAGCGCGGCCAGACTGAGCCGGTTCTGTTCGTCGGTCTCGAGGCGCCAGACGCTGCGGGCGCCCAGTCCCAACAGATCCATCCCCTTGTCGAAGGAGTAGTGCATCAGCCGAGAGCCCAGAATGACGGCGCCGCGATAGCCCTGCTCATAGAGGGCGAACAGGTTGTCGCCGCAGGCACGGTTGCGGGCCAGCCACAGCGCCGTGACGTTGGCGATGGTGCCGCCGCTGGTCATGACGCCGAGGGCGGCATCCTTGGCATGCATCTGCTCGCCGTAGAAAGCATCGTCCCTGCCATAGATGAGGCGGTGCAGCTTGGCCAGCACCTCCCGCTCCAGAAAGCTGAGCAGTCGGGAGGACTCCATCTTCATCGGATTCTGGTTGAGCATCACCAGCAGGCGCGACAGCTCGGCAGTGAAGGCCGGCAATGGTGCTGTCATATGACCCATATAGCGTGGCGAGGTGAGATGGGATGCGCCGGGTACCAGGGTGGCCAGCCGCGCCAGATACTCATCGATGGAGAGACCGACCGCAGGCATTCGGGATTGAGCGAGCTGGTGGGTGAACAGGTCGCGCTGATAGGGGGCCTGACTGTCGTCGGAGTGTTGGAAGCTCTCCAGCAAGGTGTTCATCGCCTCGCCAAAGGCGGGATCCGCTTGTGCAAACAGCTCAGTCAACTTCATCAGGTTCTCCAGACCAGGTCACCGGGGTAGGTGTCTATGCCGCTTCTGTCGGGCATCGGCGGCAGAGCATACACCAAAGGGGGACGGGTGACAGCCACCCCATTTTTTAAGCGAACACTTGTACTCTGAAATGGCGCTGGGTAGAGTGTCGCCAACGATGACGGAGTGAATGTGATGAGTGGTGTGATGGATTACTCCCCCCGGGAAGAGCTGGCCAACCGGCTGAGCCACGGTGCGGGATTGTTGCTGGGGATTGCCGGGTTGGTGCTGCTGCTCATCAAGGGATGGGGGCAGGGCACGCAAGCGCTGGTGAGTTACAGCCTCTATGGTGGCAGTCTGGTGCTGCTCTATCTCGCCTCGACCCTCTACCACAGCATGGCGGAGGGCAAGGCGCGACGCTGGTGCAAGGTGTTTGATCACTGTGCCATCTATCTGCTGATCGCCGGTACTTACACCCCCTTCCTGCTGGTGGCGCTCGATACGCCGCTGGCGCGCGGCCTGATGGTGGTGATCTGGGGGCTGGCACTGGCCGGGGTGGTGTTCAAGCTGATATTCATTAACCGCTTCAAGAAGTTGTCGCTCTTTACCTATCTGATGCTGGGCTGGCTGTCGCTGGTGGTTATCTATCAGCTCTATATCCATCTGGCTGGTGAAGGGCTGCTGCTGCTCGCGGCGGGCGGGCTGGTCTACAGCCTCGGAGTGATCTTCTACGTGGCCAAGCGAATTCCCTACAACCATGCCATCTGGCACCTCTTCGTGCTGGGGGGCAGCGTTTGTCACTTTATGGCCATTTATGGCTACGTCGCCTAATGTTTTGCAACTAGCCCTTAATTGGTATTTTTGGCGCGTAAAAGAATAAATTCGTGCGGTATCACACAGTTGGTATCAATGTTTGCTGACAAGCTAGGGCCAGTTCAATTCGCAAAGGATGCACACAATGAGTGATATCGCGCTTTCCATCAGCATGTTGTCGCTGGTGGCAGTGCTGGGGCTCTGGCTGGGGAACTGGCGAGTCTATGGCGTCGGGTTGGGGATCGGAGGGGTGCTGTTCGGCGGCATCATAGTCGGGCACTTTGCCGGCCTCTCCGGTCTCGCACTGGATGAACAAACCCTGCACTTCATTCAAGAGTTTGGTCTGATCCTGTTTGTCTACACCATCGGCATTCAGGTCGGTCCCGGCTTCTTCTCTTCTCTGCGCAGCTCCGGGCTCAAGCTCAACGCCTTTGCTGCACTGCTGGTTATCCTGGGTTGCGTTGTTGCTGCCGCTCTTCACCAATTTTTCGATGTCCCCTTGCCGGTGATCCTCGGGGTCTTCTCCGGTGCCGTGACCAATACCCCCTCGCTCGGTGCGGGTCAGCAGATCCTGGCGGAGCTGGGAGCTCCCCATGGTTCAACCGGTCTGATGGGGATGGGCTATGCGGTCGCCTATCCGTTCGGTATCTGCGGGATTTTACTCACCATGTGGCTGGTCAGGGTGTTCTTTCGCGTCAAGATCGACGATGAAGCCGCCCAGTTCGAGTTACAAACAGGTAAAACCAAGGAGAGCCTGCAGACCATCAACATCGCGGTGCGCAACCCCAATATGCATGGTCTGATGCTGAGCGAGATCCCGAGTCTCGATGAGTCCGATGTGATCTGCTCTCGCCTCAAACGGGGTGAGGAGCTGATGGTGCCACGTCCCGATTCGCGTATCGAGCTGGGTGATTTGTTGCATCTGGTAGGGGAGCGCCATGCGCTGCACAAGGTGTTGCTGGTGCTGGGTGAAGAGGTCGACACCTCCCTATCGACTCGCGGTACCGACCTGAGGGTGGAGCGGGTCGTGGTGACCAACGAGCAGGTGCTGGGCAAGAGGATCCGCGATCTCGATATCAAACAGCGTTATGACGTGGTGATCTCGCGCCTCAACCGGGCCGGTATCGAGCTGGTACCGACCAGCCAGACCAGTCTGCAGTTTGGTGACATCCTCAACCTGGTGGGGCGCCTCGATGCCATCGAGGCCGTCACCAATGTGGTCGGCAACGTGCAGCAAAAACTGCAACAGGTGCAGATGTTGCCGGTATTTATCGGGATTGGCCTCGGCGTGTTGCTCGGCTCCATCCCCTTCTACCTGCCCGGATTCCCAGCCGCTCTCAAATTGGGTCTGGCGGGTGGGCCGCTGGTGGTGGCGCTGATCCTGTCGCGGATCGGCAGCATCGGCAAGCTCTACTGGTTCATGCCCCCCAGCGCCAACCTCGCGCTGAGAGAAATTGGCATAGTGCTGTTTCTGGCGGTGGTCGGCTTCAAGTCAGGGGCCGGCTTTGTTGATACCCTGATCCACGGCGATGGCCCCTCCTGGATGCTCTACGGGGCCGCCATTACCCTGATCCCCTTGCTGGTGGTCGGGGTGTTGGCGCGCCTCTACGGCAAGATGAACTATCTGACCCTGTGTGGTTTGCTGGCCGGCTCCATGACTGATCCTCCCGCGCTGGCCTTTGCCAACGCCATGCACCCGACCAGTGGCGCCAGTGCGCTCTCATACGCCACTGTCTACCCGCTGGTGATGTTCCTGCGGATCATCTCGCCCCAGCTGCTGGCTATCATCCTCTGGGCTGGCGTCTAGGGTTAATCTAAACAGGAGCATGCCGTGTCATGCTCCTGTCATTGTTTTGTAATTTATTGATAGATTAGGTTTTTACTCTTCCCGTCTTGCCAGTTCATACCCTCCTGTTTGGCTGAATAGTTCAGCGTCCAATCGGTCTATTCTTTCGAATTTTCGAGCTGGTTATTTTTCCCCTCAGTCTGCAAAGTAGGCTATCGCTTTTTGCGTGCAAATCAGGATTCAGGAGAGAACATGATGACCAATGCCATTACCTTGGTACAGGGCGTAACCGTAACCCAACTCAAAGGACAAATTTATCTGGTTGCCGCAGATGGTAGCCGGAAGCTGTTGGCTGAAGGGGATGTGCTGCCGAAAGGGGCTGTGATTGTCTCTCCGGATGGCGGGAGCTTCATGGGGGACGGACAGTCTTTCAATGTGCAACCGACCCGCGAGCGGAGTGAGTCTGCCGAAGAGGGTGATGCTTCTCAGTTGGCACAAAACGGCGCAGCTGGAGCTCCCAACGATATCAATGCATTGCAACAAGCTATTTTGGGCGGTGCGGACCCGACCAAGACTTTTGAAGCCTCTGCAGCAGGTGGCGCACCTGCCGCTGGTGGGGGTGGCGTCGGTGGTGTTGCTGGCTCAAGCGGCAACGGCGGTTTCGTCACCATCGACCGTACCGGTTCCGCAACCATCTCCCAGGCAGGGTTTGATACTACCAATCCAGTCGATACCGGCGTCATCGCCAATGCCTTGCCTGGTACCGACAATCAGCTGATCGACCTTGAGCCGCCGGTGATAACCGTATCTGCTCCTGACAACACCAAAGACACGACGCCAACTCTGACCGGAACCACCGATGCTCCCGTTGGCAGCACAGTGACCCTGCTGGTCACCGATGCAAACGGTAATCAACAAACTCTGACCGCTATCGTCACACCTGGCGGCACCTTCACCGTGGATGTGGTGACTCCGCTGGCCGAGGGCTCCTATACCGTCACTGCCACGGTGACCGATCCTGCGGGGAATACCGGCAGTGCGACTGATTCAGGGAGTGTGGATGTAACCGCTCCCGTGATCACCGTCGATGCGCCTGACAATATCAATGACACCACCCCGACCATCACAGGTACAACCAATGCAGCCCCTGGCAGCACGGTCACTCTGGTGGTGACCGATGCCAATGGTAACCAGCAGACCCTGACCGCCATTGTGCAACCGGGTGGCAGCTACAGCGTGGATGTGGCCACCCCGCTGGCGGAGGGCAGCTATCAGGTGACGGCCAGTGTCACCGATCCGGCTGGTAATACCGGCACTGCAACCGATGATGGCAGTGTGGATAGCAAGGCCCCTGATCTGGCCATCACGCTTGATGCCAACATCACCGACGACGATGTCATCAACGCTGCCGAAGCGGGTCAGCAGATCCCGGTCAGCGGCACCGTGAGCGGCGAGTTCAAGGCAGGGGACACAGTCACCCTGACCGTCAACAACACCGAATACACCGGCAAGGTGGCTGCCGATGGCCGCTTCACCATCCTGGTGGCGGGCAGCGATCTGGCGGCCGATGGCGACAAGACCATCGATGCCAGCGTGACCAGCACCGACGCGGCGGGCAACAGTGCCACTGCGACCGACAGCGAAACCTACAGCGTGGATACTGCCGCCCCGAGCGTGGTGGTCGACATCGTTGACGACAAGCTGACTGTGGGCGAGACCAGCGACGTCACCTTCACCTT
>CAMFLW010000059.1 GCA_945957575.1 uncultured Aeromonas sp.
ATGGGGGCCACGACTGCAGATAAAGGCGATTTTCTTGTTCATGACTCCCCCTAGAACTGAACCAGTCGATCGGCGGTGAGCGCCGCCTCGGCCAACTGGCCCAGACCGCTCAGGCAAAATGGCGGTTGCAGATTGAAGTGCACCTGCCCTGCCCCCTTGGCCTCCTGCTCATCGAGCACTCCGCGCCGCATGGCCGCGGCGACACAGACGTCAATACGGATCCCCTGCTCTTCCGCCAGCTCTTGCCACAGATGCACCAAGTTGGTCTCATCGGATGCAGGCAGATGCAAACCGTTGCCGTTGCAGACCCCATCTTGATAAAAGAAAAGGTGAGAGAGGGTATGACCCTGAGCCAGCAGGCTGCGGGCAAAACGATATGCTGTGCTGGCCGATTGGGTGCCATAGGCAGGACCCGTGACCAGGATGGCAAAACTCAGACTCATAGCAGGACTCCTGTGCTGACCCGGTCCATTTTACGCCAAAAACAAAAAAGCCCCTGCCAGGAGGGGCTTGATGCAATCAGCTAATCAGAGATGAGCAATCGCCTCGACCTCGACCAGCACATCTTTCGGCAGACGGGCCACTTCCACACAGGAGCGGGCTGGCGCCGCATCGCCAAAGTAGCGGGCATAGACCTGGTTGAAGGCAACGAAGTTGTTCATGTCGCTCAGGAAGCAGGTGGTTTTGACCACCTTGCTGGCATCGGCACCGGCAGCGTGCAACACGGCAACCAGATTCTTCATCACTCGTTCGGCCTGCTCTTCGATACCGCCAGCCACGATTGCCATAGTGGCAGGATCGAGCGGGATCTGCCCTGAGGTGAAGATCATCTCGCCAATCTTTGTAGCCTGAACATAGGGACCAATCGCGGCTGGCGCCTTGTCGGTTGCAATCACTTCTTTAGCCATTCATCTATCCCCTTCTGGAATGATTTACTCGTTCTCGTCTTCACCCTGCTTGCGCTGTCGGATGTAAAGATAAACGGTATGTTTTGAAATATTGAGTTTGTCCGCCACCAGATTGATCGAATCCTTGATGTCGAAAATGCCCTTCTCGAACAGCTGGGTCACGATGAAGCGGTTCTTGGCATTGTTGGCCACGGTGGGATCGCGGTTGATCTCGTCGATGGTGTTATCCACCGTCTGGGCAACCAGCTCTTCCACGCTATTGGCGAAGGTCTCTGGTGACTGGCGCGCCGCCTGCTGGGGCGTCGGGAAAAATTCGGCCACGAACTCGTGGAAAGGCGCATTGATGTGCAGGTTGATGCAGATAAGCCCGACCACTTGTCGCTCGCTGTTGCGAATAGCGATGGTGCTCGACTTCATCAGCGCGCCGGTACGACTGCGAGCGAAATAGCTCTGGGTGTAATCCTGGCCGGTGCTCTCGATGTCCTTGAGCATGCGCAGAGCGAGATCGGTGATGGGCGCACCGAGGGTGCGGCCAGTATTGAACCCATTGGCAATCTTGATTACTGACTCGTGCAGATTTTCCAGGGAGTGGAGCACCACTTCACAATGCTTTCCGAACAATTCAGCCAAGCCATCGATGAGCCCGTCATATGAGCGCAACAACTCCCTGTCTTCATCTGTAAAAGTGCGGCTAATCAGCTGTTCTTCGGGAAGCATGGCCTCCTCGATACCGACAGTCATGTGCTACCCCTGTAATAACCATTCAATTTTCCCGAGTTTTAAATTGCATGACCCTAAAGTCAACTTTTTTTGATTTTTTACTCTACAACTTTGCTCTGGATCATCATGAAACCCGCACTGCATCTACCTTAACAAAGGAAATAGTGTCTAAAACCCAAGTAGATCCGGCTTGGGAGTAATGAGCTACAAAGTCGGAGGTATCTACCATCCCTTTTCCGTTAGCGCGGCGGAGGCCTCTCTACGACGACATTGCAAATTGCCGACCATTTCTCAGTTAGCTCTGGCGTTAATGTTGCCTTTAATTGCAATGCTTAGCGCTCTTTGCGCTCGGCGACAATCTTCCCTGACCGGGCTGCAAAGAGGGCCTGGAATTGTAATTGAACGGCTTGATGCAACCACGGCATTTCCCCGAAAGGAATCACATAACACTTTGTCATAAAAGGCTATAATTGACTTCCCCTGATGAGTGCGCTGTTCATTGACCCACTACAGCAATGCTTCAAGCAGGGTTTCGATGCCCGCTACTCCTCAGTACCATTTATGATGGCGCTGATGATCAAAAATATGACATCAACCAGGTCATGCAGCGCTGCCTGCCGCATGGCGGCGTGATTAGATCTCATACTCGGCCAGTTCGAGTTTCATTGACAAAATGCGCTCCCGCCCGGGGCACATCGGTGGGCCGTGTGTGGCCGATAACACGCCCCCTGCCGGGGCTCTTGACCTGACCTACGAATTAAGGGAAAAGAAAAGGGCGGTGCTATCAGCACCGCCCAATGCCAGGAAAGAGAAAAAACCTTGCGGTTTAAAAGATAAAAATTTGGAAGCAAACAATCGATTTCTCAACCAGGAAGGGTCTTGAATTCGATACGTTTCGATTATGCGCGATGTTCTATGCAGCACTAGCAAAAAGTTTGCGGGTTGAAAGATATGCGCTACCCGGTGTCATTTTTTGCGACCGTGTCGTTCAACTGGTCTGTCCTCACTGGGATATTGGACGACTTTCTCTTTAGACTGTTTTTTAGGTGTCAATATCTGAGCCTTTCAGGTAAGAACAGATCAGAATCTGGATTGGCATAACCATGCAATGAAAGTGCGATAACAAGGAAGAGTGGCATGACCTACAGCCAGACCCTGGCCACCCAGATCCTCGATACCCTGAAGAAGACCCTGACCGACAAAGGGATCCGCTATCAGACGCTGGCGGAGGCGATGGGGGTCTCCATTGCCACTATCAAGCGGATGATGAACAAGCCCTCCCTGCCGTTCGATACCCTGCTGGAGATCTGCCATCTGGTGGGGCTCTCGTTCGAGGAGCTGCTGGAGCGCACTCAGGATGCCCAGAGCCGGCGCGCCGTTTTCACTCAGGAGCAGGACGAGGCGTTTCACAACGAGCCGGGCCTCTACGCTTTTCTGGCCAATATCTTCTGGCGCGACAAGACGCTGATCGATCTCAAGCGGGAGTACGGCCTGACCGATGCCTCCTGCTACCTCTATCTGCGCAAGCTGGAGAAGCTCGGCATCCTGCAGCTTGGCATCGACAACAGCTACCACTTCCTCATCAGCGAGCGGATCAGCTTCGAGCAGCACAGCCGCTTCGCCCGCCAGCAGGCGCGCCAGGCGATGTCGATGCTGGGGGAGTATCTGGTGGAGAACATGCACAAGTCGAACAACTATCTGGCGCTCTGCCAGCTCCACCTCAACGAGAGCGAGGCGATGGGGCTGATCGAGCGGATGAAGGAGTACTGGCATCAGGAGCTCAAGCTCAACCGCCCCGCCATCGGCCAGCAGGAGCACCGCAAGACCTACACCATGTCGCTGCAACTGGCCGACTGCGGCTATCAGAGCTTTGACGACATGATCCCCAATATCGATAACTGATCCCGGCGGATCCTGCGGGATCCGCTCTGTTGGTGCCTGGTTATTCCGTGAATTGAACGGTCTGCGATCTGTTTGTGGCCGGTTGCAACGCCCGGGTATCGAGGCAGATACGGATGGCATCCGGCCGCCAGTGCTCGATATCACAGTCCACCAGAGCGCCCTGCTGGTCATAGTTGACCCGTACCAGCCGCAGCACGGCGCTCCCCTCCGCCAGATTGAGGGCGCGGGCGATGGCGCCGCGCGCCGCCGAGGGGGTGATCTCGAGACTCGCCCCGCCCTGGCCTATGCCATAGCGCTGCTGATAGAGCTCGGTGAGGGAGCTGGCCAGCGGTGCGCTGGCGATATCGGGAAAGCGGCTGGCCAGCAGATGGTGGCTGACGTGGAGCACAGGGCGGCCGTCGATAAGACGCTGGCGGCGAATTTCATACAGCGGCGTAAAAGGATCCAGTCCCATCCAGCGGCAGAGCTCGCTGCTGGCAAGCTCATTGCCGTGGGCCAGCACCCGGGTTTCGGCGGTGCGCTGCTGCTCGCCGATCCACTGGTGAAAGTGGGTATGGATGGCGGGATCGTAGGTGAGGCGAGGCGGCGCCACGAACCAGCCGCGCCGCTCGGCCCGGTAAATGAGGCCATCCGCCTCTAGGCTGGAGAGCGCCTCCTTGATGGTGATGCGGGTGGTGGCGAAGCGCTCGCTCAGGGCCCGCTCGGCGGGCAACTGCTGCCCCGCCGCCAGCTGGCCGCTGCCGATATAGCGGCGCAGGGTCTGGCAAATCTGTTCACACTTGGAGGCGCGGCCATCTGCCGCGACCCGTTCGCTCAATCTCGGTTCAATCACGCTCATGTCCCTGTCGCTCATTCTGGCTGCGCGGGCTGGCCTGGCCCTTGTTGGTTCAGCCCTTGCTGGAGTAGTCCAGCTTCACTTGGGTTCAGAGTTGTAACCGCTGTGGATGACAGCGACATGACAGGGAAATTGTCATCAAACTGCCATCAAAGCGCCCCGCCACCGTCATATTTCCCCTCTAGCATCCCTCTCGAACCTTAACTGACCTAGTCCAGAGGGATGGGATGATGAAAAGCGTGATCGCAAGTGCACTGGCCATGGTGGCCATCAGCCAACCGTTGTTTGCCACAAATAGCTATGCAGCCGAAAATATCGCGGATCTCGAAAAGGCCGCCCGTGGCGAAGGCCAGCTCCACAGCATCGGTATGCCCGACAGCTGGGCCAACTGGAAGGATACCTGGCAGCAGCTGGGCAGCATCTACGGCATCAAGCATCAGGATACCGACATGAGCTCGGCGCAGGAGATCGCCAAGTTCGCCGCCGAGAAGGCCAATGCCACCGCCGATATCGGCGACGTGGGCGGTGCCTTCGGCCCGGTTGCGGTCAAGCAGGGGGTCACCCAGCCCTACAAGCCCTCCACCTGGGCCGACATTCCCAACTGGGCCAAGGATGCGGACGGTCACTGGATGCTGGCCTATACCGGCACCATCGCCTTCCTGATCAACAAGGATCTGGTCAAGGCCGCCCCCACCAGCTGGCAATCCCTGCTGGGCGGCAACTACAAGGTGACGCTGGGTGATGTGGGTGTTGCCTCCCAGGCCAACAACGGCGTGCTGGCGGCGGCCTATGCCACCGGTGGCAGCGAGAAGAATCTCAAGCCCGCCTTGGAGTTGTTCGGCAAGCTGGCCCAGCAGGGGCGCCTGTCGCTGAATGACCCGACCATCGCCAACATCGAGAAGGGCGAGGTGGAAGTGGGGGTGCTGTGGGACTTCAACGCCCTCAACTACCGCGACCAGATCGACCCCAAGAAGTTTGATGTGGTGATCCCGAGCGACGGCTCCGTCATCGCCGGTTACACCACCATCATCAACAAGTGGGCCAAGAACCCCAACGCCGCCAAGCTGGCGCGGGAATACATCCTCTCCGATGCCGGTCAGATCAACCTGGCCCGTGGCTATGCCCGCCCGATCCGCAGCAACGTTGCGCTGCCGGATGACGTGAAGGCCAAGCTGCTGCCAGCCGAGCAGTACGCCAATGCCAAGCCGGTGCAGGATCACGCTGCCTGGGAGCAGAGCTCCAAAGCCCTGCCGCGTCAGTGGCAAGAAACCGTCATGATCAACATGCAGTAAGGGAATCCAGTGCAACACAAGGTGATAGTGGTACTTGTGGATGGTCTGGCAGCCGAGGTAGCCCACACCATGGGCTACCTCGGTGGCATGGTGGAGGCGGGGCGGGGCCTGCATACGACCCTGAATGCTGCCCTGCCGTCTCTCTCCCGACCTCTCTACGAGTGCATCCTGACCGGCGTGCCGCCGGTGGTGAGCGGCATCACCCACAACGGGGTGAGTCGCCTCAGTCTGCATGACTCCATCTTCCATCTGGCCCGCGCCGCGGGCAAACGCACCGCAGCGGCGGCCTACCATTGGGTGAGCGAACTCTACAACCGCAGCCCCTGGCTGGCTGCCCGTGATCGCTTTACTCATGACGAGCAGTTGCCGATCCAGCACGGCTGCTTCTACTGGGATGACAACTATCCCGACAGCCATCTGCTGATGGATGGGGAATGGCTGCGCAGCCAGTACGACCCCGATTTTCTGCTGATCCACCCGATGGGGGTGGACGATGCGGGCCACAAGTTTGGCCTCGATTCCCGCCAGTACCGCAATCAGGCGCGCCGGATGGACAGCCTGCTGGCCGACCTGCTGCCCCAGTGGCTGGCGGAGGGGTATCAGGTGGTGATCACCTCGGATCACGGCATGAACAACGACCTGAGCCACGGTGGCACCCTGCCGGAAGAGCGCACCGTGCCGCTCTGGCTGTTTGGCGATGCCTTTATCGAGCGCTGGCCGGATGGGGTAGTGATCGCCCAGACCCAGCTCTGCGCCCTGATGGCGGATCTGCTGGGCATCCCCCACGACAAGCCGGCAGCGCCACCGCTGCTCAAGGCCGCCTTTATGCGCGAGGTGCACTGATGATGCCTGCCACCACCGAGATCCTCGTGGATCAACCCGTGGCCACCAAGCGCAAGGTGCGCCGCCACTGGCTGCCCGCGCTGGTGCTGCTGCCGTTTGTCCTGCTGATGATCCTGTTCCAGCTCGCCCCCATGGTGTGGGTGCTGGTGGGCAGCTTTCAGACCCCGGATGGCTGGGGCATCGACTACTATCGGGAGATTTTGAGCTCCCCCTTCTACCTGCAATCGTTCGGCAACTCGCTGCGCATCGCCGGTATCGCCAGTCTGGCGGGGCTTGCCATCGGCACCCTCGGGGCGGCCGCGCTGCGCCATAGCGGCGAGCGGGTCAAGCGGGTGCTGCTGGCCTTCGTCACCATGACCGGCAACTTCAGCGGTGTGCCGCTGGCATTCGCCTTCATCATCATTCTCGGCATCAACGGTGCGGTGACTCTGCTGCTGAAATCCTGGGGATTGATCGACGGCTTCAACCTCTACTCGGGTAGCGGCCTTATTCTCATCTACACCTACTTCCAGATCCCGCTCGCCCTGCTGCTACTCTACCCGGCGTTTGATGCGCTGCAGGATGAGTGGCCGCAGGCTGCGGCGCTGCTCGGCGCGAGCAAGGGGCAGTATGTGTGGCACGTGGCACTGCCGGTGCTGACGCCTGCGCTGCTCGGCACTCTGATCATCCTGTTTGCCAACGCGGTGGGGGCTTATGCCTCCGCCTACGCCCTCACCACCGGCAACTTCAATCTGGTGACCATCCGGGTGGCCAGTCTGGTCTCCGGCGATATCTTCCTCGAGCCCAATATGGCGGCGGCGCTGGCGGTGATCCTGATGGTGCTGCTGGGGGTGGTGACGGCCGCCAACCAGTGGCTGCTGAAAAAGAGCTATGTGAACAAGGGGCAATCCCATGCATGATTTGACGCCGCGCTGGCCCAAGTGGGTGCTGGGTGGGCTGGTCGCCACCCTGCTGCTGCCGCTGCTGGCCACGTTTCTCTACTCCATCTCCACCCGCTGGGGGGCGACCCTGCTGCCGGATGGCTTCACCCTCGACTGGTATCTCAAGCTGTGGGGCGACCCGCGTTTTCTGGCTGCATTTGGCCGCAGCCTCCTGGTCTGTTTCGCCACCCTGCTGCTGGGGACCCTGGTGTTGGTACCCACCGTGCTGGTGGTGGCCTACTACTTCCCAAAGCTGGATCCCTGGATGAACCTGCTGATCCTGCTCCCCTTCGCGGTGCCGCCCGTGGTCTCGTCGGTGGGGCTGCTGCAGATCTACGCCGATGGTGTCCTGCCCATTATCGGCACACCGTGGATCCTGATCGGCACCTGGTTCACAGTGGTGCTCCCCTTTATGTACCGGGCACTGGCCAACAGCCTGCAAGGGGTACCGCTCAGGGATTTGATGGATGCCGCCCATTTGCTGGGGGCAAGTAGTCGGCGCGCCTTCCTGCTGGTGGTGATCCCTTGTCTGCGCAAGGGGCTGCTGGCGGCGCTGTTTCTCTCTCTCTCCTTCCTGCTCGGCGAGTTCGTGTTTGCCAACATGCTGGTGGGCACCCGTTACGAGACCCTGCAGGTCTACCTCTACAACATGCGCGCCACTTCTGGCCACTTCACCAGTGCGCTGGTGATGAGCTACTTCCTGCTGACCCTGCTGCTCACCTGGGCGGCCAACAGATTTCATCGGTGATCCAAGATGTTTCATTTAGAAGTCAATCAGTTGCATAAATCCTACGGCGATACGCCGGTGTTCGAGGGGATCGAATTCGGCATCCGCAAGGGGGAGCTGGTGACCTTGCTCGGCCCCTCCGGCTGCGGCAAATCCACCTTGCTGAGGGCGCTGGCCGGGCTCACCCCGGTGGATGGCGGTCAGGTGCGGGTGGCCGGTGAGGAGATCACCTGGCAGGCGCCCCAGAAGCGGGGCATCGGCATGGTGTTCCAGAGCTATGCGCTGTTCCCCAACATGACGGTGTGGGACAACGTTGCCTTCGGTCTCAAGATGAAACCCCAGCCGGGACGGGAGTTGGCGGCCAGCGTGCAGGAGGCATTGGCGCTGGTGGAGCTGACCGGTTTCGAGCGCCGCTATCCGGCCGAGCTCTCCGGCGGCCAGCGCCAGCGGGTGGCGCTGGCCCGCGCTCTGGTGGTGCAGCCGCGGATCCTGCTGCTGGACGAGCCGCTCTCGGCGCTGGATGCCCGCATCCGCCGCAGCCTGCGCCAGCAGATCCGCGAGATCCAGCAGCGCCTTGAGCTCACCACCATCTTCGTGACCCACGATCAGGAGGAGGCGCTCACCATGTCGGATCGGATCTTCCTGATGAACAAGGGATCCATCGTGCAGAGCGGCACGCCGGAGGAGATCTACACCCGCCCCGCCAGCGAGTTTGTGGCGGGCTTTATCGGCAACTACAACCTGCTTGGCGCCGAGCAGGGCAAGTCGCTGTTCGGCCCCCGTTTTCAGGGCAAGCTGGCACTGCGGCCGGAGTCCATTACCCTGCTGCCCGCCGGGGCGACCAGCAGCGAACCCAGCCTGCCCGGTATCGTTCGCCAGCAACAGCTGCTCGGCAACGTCATCCGCTATCAGGTGGAGTGCGAGGCGGGGCTGTTGACGGTGGATTGCCTCAACCGTTCGGCTGGCGATCTGCTGGCACCCGGCAGTGCCGTGACCCTGGCGGTGGCCCGGGATCAACTCTGTGAGGTAGCATGAGGCCGCATTTCATTTCCATTTTCACTGCGAGGAGCGCCCATGGCACTGGCACTGTTTGATCTGGACGAGACCCTGATTGCCGGGGATTCCGCCAGCCTCTGGCTGGAGTACATGGTGGCCGAGGAGCTGGCCCCCGCCAGCATGATTGCCGAGGAGCAGGCGATGATGTCCCTCTACCATCAGGGCAAGATGGACATGCACCAGTACATGGCCTTCACCCTGCAACCGCTGGCGGGCAAGACGCGCCAGTGGCTCGACTCGCTCTCTACCCGCTTTGCCGAGCAGGTGCTGCGCGAGCGCCTCTACCCCGAGGGGTTGGCGCGTATCGAATGGCATCGGGAGCGGGGCGACGATCTGGTGCTCATCTCCGCCTCCGGCGAGCATCTGGTGGCCCCCATGGCGAAGATGCTGGGGATGGATCACTGCGTCGCCATTTTGCTCGATGAGGAGGAGGGGATGCTGACCGGCCAGACCCGCGGCACTCTCAGCTTTCGCGAGGGCAAGGTGGCCCGCATCAACCAGCTCTTTGCCGGCAGGGACCACCTCTGGCAGTGGAGCTTTGGCTACAGCGACTCCCACAACGATCTGCCCATGCTGCGGGCGGTGAGCCATCCCCATGCGGTCAATCCGGCCCCCGCGCTGCGTCAGCAGGCCGAGGAGCTGGGCTGGCCGGTGTGGGAGTGGCAGCGCTGAGTCGCGCGCCACACTGGCTTAACGTGCGGCAAGAAGCACGAAAAACAAAGCAAAGAGAGAGGCTGGAGCCTCTCTCTTTGCTTTGTTTTTGCGGACAGCGTTGTGGTTGATGCTGGCGGCGGTGGCTACCCCTCGTTGGTTTGTTGCTGGGTCTCGCCAAAGGCGGGAACGCCCTCCTCGGCACTCTGGTGAGGGGTATGGCGCAGTGGGAAGCAGATACGGTTTTTCCCCTCCCGCTTGGCTTGATAGACCCCCTTGTCGGCCAGCTCCACCAGCTCTTTGGCCGAGAGCCCGGAGCGGCTGAAAGCCACCCCGCCGCTGATGGTGATGGTGAGATCGGGTTCGCGCCACTCCAGCTGCTCCACCCCGAGCCGGAACGCTTCCAGCAGGGAGGGAAGCATCGGCTGCTCTTCGCCGTAACGGAAGATGAGCACCAGCTCCTCGCCGCCATAGCGGCAGAACCAGCCCCACTCGTGGAACAGATTCATGCCCAGCTTGCTTACCCGCTTGAGCACCACATCCCCCGCCTGATGGCCGTGGGTATCGTTGACCCGTTTGAAATCATCCAGATCGAACATCACCACCCCGAAGGGGGCGCCACTGTTGAGCTGCTTCTGCAGGCACTCGTCGAAGAAGCGGCGGTTGTAGAGACCGGTGAGTTTGTCCTGATTGGCTTGCTGGCGGATCTGGGCAAAGTCCTGACTGGCGGCATCCATCTCTTCATAGACCTTGGCCAGCTCCAGCATGCGGCTGCCATGATAGGCAGTCCCGCCAGAGCGGCTGGTGCGGATCAGCAGGGTAATCTCCCCCAGCATGCGGCGGAAGTAGCGGGCCCAAAGCAGGGCTAGCAGCAGATAGAAAAAGCAGGCAACGGCAATCATCAGCTGCACGTTGATGGAGACGCTGTCGATCACCTGTTGCATGCTGGCAGTCGGCTCGACGCTGAGCAGGATCCAGCGCTGCTCGGGGATGCGGTAGTAGGAGACCATCAGGCCGCTGGCATCATCGAGGAAAAAGCCCTGCGGCTGTTGCATCCGGGCCAGCCAGTCGGGGTGGGCGAGGGGTTTGAATACCCGTTCGCGATCCGGATGGGCCAGCACCAGCCCGTCATGGTTGAGCAGGAGCTGATAGCCATTACCCAGATGGTGACTCTGAGCATGCCGACTGTTTAGCCAGCTGGCGAGGGGGGTGAGCTGGGTATCCAGCGAGAGTACGCCAACCCGCTTGCCGTCAGGATCTTTAATTACCCGGGCCAGCGCCATGGTGAGAGTGCCCAAGGTGTAGTCGTAATAAGGATCAGTCCAGACAATCTGTCCGGGATGGCTGGCGGCCAGCAGATACCAGGGGCGGGTTCTGGGATCGAACTTCTCGTCGGCCTGCCAGGATGGGTGGATCAGCATCTTGCGATGCTCGGTGCCCACGTAGACGTAATCGAGCTCCATCACCTTGTGATAGGCCTGCCACTGTTGCAGGTAGCGCTCGCCGTTGCGGATCTCCGGACCGCTGAAATCCCGATAATTTACCTGCTGATAAATGAGCGTAAACTGGCGTTTGAGGGTCGCCAGATAGGGTTCTATCAGGGTATGGAAATACTGGGTGTTGCGAGCAATCAGATATTGTTGCTGCTCGTGGCGCAGGGTGCGCTCCATATGCAGGTAGTAGATGCTGCCGAGCAGCAACACAGGGATAAAGAGCAAGAGGAAGCCCAGCCGCATGCGGGTGATCAAAGACCAAGTGTTCTTGGGCTTGGCGGGGGACATGAACAGATCCTTTTCGTCTCGGGTGACACCAGCATATATGATGCTGTGCGGCTCGTCTAAAGGCAGAAAATGAGATGTTTCCGATGCTGAACCACACTCTGCTCTCAATGATTCATTATGGCAGCATAGCGGTGCTGATCCTTGCCCTCTGTGTCGAGTATCTGATCTTTCGGCGCGGCCTGAACATGCTGCGAGTGCGCCGCCTGCTGCTGGCAGATGGGGTGGCGGCGCTGGCGCTCTTCTCCATCTTTGCGACCGGGTGTCTGCTGGCCCTCGAGCATGCCAGCTCGGTGGCAGAGATCTTTGCCCATCCTTCCCACGGCCTCAAGATGGGGCTGTTTCTGCTGATTGTCGGCTCCCTCGTTTATCCCAGCCGCCTCTTCTATCGCTGGCGTCGCGCCCTGCGTCTGGGCAAGGCGCCGATGATCTCCATCCAGCAGCACTTCCGGGTGGTGTGGATCCTGCGGGGCAATCTGCTACTGATTGCCCTGTTGGCCGTGTTCACCAAGTCCTCGCTGCTGTAACACTCGCGGTGCTCAAAAGCAGTGCAAGGCAGAGCGTTGAGAGCGAGAGCGAAGACAAAGAGTGGAGACAAGAGGATAGGGAGGCGGGTATCTTGGATCAGATAACCCGTCACGCGCCGATTTAAGGAAGAATCGCCATGCGCTCCAATCTGATGTTGCTGATGGCTGCCACCATCTGGGGTATGGGCTTTGTCGCCCAGCGCCTCGGGATGGAGCACATGGGGCCCTATACCTTCAATGGCCTGCGCTTTCTGCTCGGCGCCCTCTCCCTGCTGCCGCTGCTCTGGTGGCTCAAATCCCGACAACCTGTTGCCGTCGCGGGTGACCATCGCCAGCTGCTGATCGGTGGTGTGCTGGCCGGGCTGGTGCTGTTCTGTGCCGCCTCCCTGCAGCAGGTGGGGCTGCTCTATACCACTGCCGCCAAGGCCGGTTTTATCACCGGGCTCTACATCATTCTGGTGCCGGTACTGGGGCTGCTGCTGCGCCACAAGAGCGGCCTCAATACCTGGATTGGTGCCCTGATTGCTCTGACGGGACTCTATGTGTTGAGCGTCACCGACGAGTTCACCATCGGCTTTGGCGATCTGTTGCAGGTAGTTGGTGCCCTGTTCTGGGCTGTGCATCTGCTGCTGGTGGATCACTACTCCAACCGGGTTGCCCCCATCAAGCTCGCTGGAGTGCAGTTCGTAGTCTGCGGCCTGCTCAGCCTCGCCACTGCTTTTGTTATCGAAACCCCGACTGTGGCTGGTGCCGTGGCCGGTTGGCAGGCGCTGCTCTACGCCGGGCTGGTATCGGTCGGGGTGGGTTATACCCTGCAGGTGGTGGGGCAGCGGGGTGCCCATCCGGCCCACGCCGCCATCATCCTCAGTCTGGAGACCGTCTTCGCCGCCGTGGGGGGCGTGTTGCTGCTGGGTGAGACGCTGGATGAGCGCGCCATTGCCGGTTGCGCCCTGATGTTGGCGGGGATGCTTATCTCCCAGATCCGCTTGAGATGGTGGTGGAAATCGCGTCGGGACAAGGTGCCCGCGACCAAGTAAACCGCAGCCCGCTGCATAACAAAAACGCCCCGACAGTCGGGGCGTTTTGCATGGTGGCGATTCGGGTCAGGGGCGCTGATCCAGCTCGCGCTCCAGCTCCATGGCCTTCTGACGGGCCGGATGGGTATTGAGGCGCTGCCAGTAGGCTTGCAGGTGCGGGAAGTGGGCCAGCTGGCCGCTTTGCGCCAGCAGATCCACCAGGAAGGAGTTCATGATGTCGGCGCCGGAGAGGCGATCCCCCACCAGATAGTGGCGATTCGCCAGTACCTCATTGAGGTAGCCCAGCACCTTGGCACACTCCGCCCTGGCGTAGTCCGGCAGGAAGCGCATCGGGCTGCCATCCTTGCGCACGAACATGTCGAGCAGCAGCGGCAGGATGCCGGAGCTCTCGGCAAAGTGGAGCCACTGCAGATATTCGGGATACTCCGGGCTATCTGGTGCCGGTGCCAGCCGCTCGGGGGCGTAGCGGGCAATCAGGTACTCGGTGATAGCGCCCGATTCCGCCAGCACCCGGCCGTCGAACTCGATGACCGGCGACTTGCCGAGGGGGTGGATGGCCTTGAGCTCGGGTGGTGCCAGAAAGGTGGTGGCATCGCGCTGATACGCCTTAATCTCATAGGGCTGGCCCAGCTCTTCGAGCAGCCAGATGATGCGCTGGGAGCGGGATTTGTTCAGGTGGTGCAGGACTATCATAACGACCTCGATTCGGTGGCAGGATGGGGTATACGAGCGGACGAGGGGGGCGGTTCACCGATGGCTAAAAAAGAGCGGGCTGATGCCCGCTCCCTCGTTGACTGACTCAGGCCTCCAGCGCCTGATCCAGATCCGCCAGAATGTCCTCGATCGCCTCGATCCCCACCGACAGCCGGATCATCTCCGGTTTCACCCCAGCCTTGGCCTGCTCCTCCTCGCTCAACTGGCGATGGGTGGTGGAGGCGGGGTGGCAGGCCAGCGACTTGGCATCGCCGATGTTGACCAGCCGCTTGAAGATCTTCAGCGCATCGTAGAAGCGCACGCCCGCCTCGTAACCATCCTTCAGACCGAACGAGAGGATGGCCGAGGGGCGACCGGCCATGTACTTCTCTGCCAGCAGATAGTGGGGATGACCCGGCAGACCGGCGTAGCTGACCCAGGCCACCTTGGGGTGATGCTTGAGGTGGTTGGCGACCCGCAGGGCGTTGTCCACGTGGCGCTCCATGCGCAGGCTCAGGGTCTCCAGCCCTTGCAGCAGCAGGAAGGCGTTCATCGGCGCCAGCGCCGCGCCGGTATTGCGCAGCGGCACGGTACGCACCCGCCCGATAAAGGCGGCCGGGCCAAAGGCCTCGGTGTAGACCACCCCGTGGTAGGAGGGCTCGGGTTTGGTCAGCTGGGGGAAGCGCTCGGCGTGATCCGCCCAGGGGAACTTGCCCGAGTCGACCACCACGCCGCCCAGCGAGTTGCCGTGGCCGCCGACATATTTGGTCAGGCTGTGCACCACGATATCGGCGCCATGTTCGATGGGCTTGCAGAGCACCGGGGTGGCGACTGTGTTGTCGACGATGAGCGGCACGCCACGGGCGTGGGCGGCCTTGGCCAGCGCGGCCAGATCGACGATGTTGCCCGCCGGGTTGCCGATGCTCTCGCAGTAGACCGCCTTGGTCTTGTCGTCGATAAGGGCGGCGATGGCTTCGGCGCTGTCATCTTTGGCAAAGCGCACCTCGACCCCAAAACTCGGCAGCATGTGGGCGAACAAGGTGTAGGTGCCACCATAGAGCTGGGGTGTGGAGACAATGTTGTCACCGGCGGCGGTCAGCGCCTGAATGGCGTAGGTGATGGCGGCGGAACCTGCCGAGACCACCAGCGCGGCGATCCCCCCTTCCAGCGCGGCCATCCGCTGCTCCAGCACATCGTTGGTTGGGTTCATGATGCGGGTGTAGATGTTGCCAGGCACCGCCAGATTGAACAGATCCGCCCCGTGCTGGGCGCTCTCGAACTCGTAGGCCACCGTCTGGTAGATGGGCACGGCGACCGCCTTGGTGGTGGGGTCGCTGGTAAAGCCGTGGTGCAGGGCCAGGGTCGCATCTTTCATCACACACTCCTTGTTGGATGTTGCTTGTCGCAGTTATAGATGGATAGACGTCCAATCTATCAGGCCCGTGGCCGATGTAAACAGCAAGATCCGGCAAAGTAATGTCGCCCGCAGGGGATGCGCGTCCCGAGTGGCGGGCAGGCCTGCCGTACTCAGAGACGACGGCGATACTCCTTGTCATCGATCTGGTTCATATCCCACTGCATCAGGCGGTTGAGCTGCTGCATGGGATCCTCGATGAGCGCCAGCGGGCGCGGCAGGATCCGCTTGAAGTAACGGCGCAAGGTCTGCTGGATTCGGTTCGGTTTGAGGGGGGGGGCGTGGCTCATGATGGTGCTCCTCTGCTGTGGTTCTCACGTTCGCCAGCAGTATTGAGCTAAAATGCGGAAGTAAAAACTGATGACTTATAGCAACGGGATTTCCTCTTTTATGCCGACCGGTCGCCTCTATCAGCAATTTCAACGACTCGCCCAGCTGCTTGGCAGCGACGAGCGGGAGATCAGCCTCGCCGAGGTGGCGGATCTGCTCTGCTGCACCCCGCGCAACGCCCGCCTGCTGCTGCGGCGGATGCAGGATCAGGGCTGGCTCAGCTGGTCGGCGGAAGCGGGGCGGGGGCGGCGCTCCCGGCTCACCCTGCTCGACAGTCAGGAGAGCCTGACCCGGCGCCGCTTGCGGGATCTGCTCAGTCAGGGCCAGCTGGCGCAGGCGGTACGGCTGGCCGAAGATCGCCTCGATCTGCTCACCCCGCTGCTGCTTGAGCAGCTCGGTCAGGCCACCCGCGAGGGGCGCCAGATCCTGCGGGTGCCCTACTACCGGCCGCTGCCGCAGTTGCTGCCCACCGGCCCGATGCGCCGCTCCGAAATCCACCTGAGCCGCCAGATCTTCAACGGCCTGACCCGGCGAAATGAGGAAAATGGGGAAATCGAAGGGGATCTCGCCCACCACTGGGAGTGTCTGGGCCCCTGCCACTGGCGCTTCTACCTGCGTCCGGCGGTGCGCTTTCACCACGGCCGCGAGCTGGTGGTGGAAGATGTGATGGAGAGTCTGCTGGCCCTGCGGGATCGCCCGCTGTTCGCCCATCTGGACCGGCTGGAGAGCCCCTGGCCGCGCACGCTGGATCTCTATCTCGACAGCCCGGATCCCTGGCTGCCCCACCTGCTGGCGGAGCCGGTGGCGACCATTTTGCCGCGGGAGCTCAAGGGGGAGGCGGGCTTTGCCCTGCAACCTGTGGGCACTGGCCCTTACCGGGTCGCCGACAACGATCCCCTGCATCTTTGCCTTGCGGCGTTTGACGACTACTTCGGCCTGCGCGCCCTGCTCGACGAGATCGATATCTGGATGCTGCCGGAGCTGGCGGAGCGGCTGGAGACCCACCTGCAGCTTGGGCGCGACAGCCCTGAGCTCGGCACCATGCGCGGCGAATCGGAACTGGAATCGGGCTGCTACTTCCTGCTGCAGGACGATCGTTCCGGATCCTTGCAGGATCCAGCCCTGCGCCAGTGGCTGGGCCAGCTGCTCAATCCGGTGGCCCTGATGGGGCGGGTCGCCCCCGAGTTGCAACGGGGCTGGACCAGCGCCCTCGGCCTGCTGCCCCACTGGCGCGAAGCACTGCCCGCACCCTTGCCCACACCGGCGCAGTTGCCGACGACCTTGGTGCTTGCCTGCTTCAACCAGCATCTGGAGTTCAACGAGTGCGCCAACGCCATGAGCTGCCTGCTGGCCGAACAGGGGATCCGGCTGGAGGTGCGCACCCTCGATTACGGTCGCTGGGTGAGTGGCGAGGATGAAGACGTGGATCTCTGGCTCGGCACCCTCAACCTCGAACATGCCGGCCCCTTTGCCCCTTACGCCTGGTTGCAGGGCACCCCGTTGCTGCGCAAGGTGTGGAGCAGTCAGCATGAGTTGTGGCAGGGGTTGATGCAGTGGCGCGCCAGCGGTGCCGAGCCTGGCCCCCGCGCCCTGCTGGCAACGGTGCAGCAGCAGAGCTGGTTTGTGCCGCTGTTTCACCACTGGCTGGAGCTGGAGAGCCGGGTCGGCGTGCACGGGGTGCGGATGACGGCGCTCGGCTGGTTCGATTTTCGCAGCGCCTGGCTGCGACCCGAGCTGGTTGGTCAGGCCGGGGGCGATGGCGGGGAGCTTGAGTCCTGATGCGGGGCGCGTTAGCCTGAGCGCGGTTTCACGACAAGGAGTCACCAGCCATGCTGGAAATGCAGATCCAACCCCGCTTTCAGGAGACAGATGCCCTCGGCCATATCAACAATACGGTGCCGGCGGTATGGTTTGAGTCGGCGCGGGATCCCCTGTTCCGGATCTTTTCGCCCGAGCTGGATGTGCATGACTGGCACCTGATCATCGCGGGCTACACGGTGCAGTTCAAACGGGAGCTGTTCTACGGCCAGCCGGTCACCATCAAGACCGGCGTGCGTCGCATTGGCAGCAGCTCCTTCACCATCTGGCAGGAAGCCTGGCAGCAGGGGGAGCTGGCCGTCACCGGCGAGACGACCCTGATCCATTTTGACTATCGGGCACGGCAATCCATCCCTCTGAGCGAGACTCACCGGGAGGGGCTGCGGGCCTGGTTGATAGAGAGTTAACCCGGGCCTTTCGGCCAACACACAGGACACATATGCGCAATACCGTGATCGCTCTGAGCCTCGGCTTGGGGCTGGGGCTCTGCTCCCTGCCATCTCTGGCGGCAACTCTTGCCGAACAGTTCTCCCTGATGGAAAAGGGGGCCGCCAGTGCCCTCGATACCCGTCTCTTCAGCCACGACGGCGTCGACATCAAGGCCTGGGTCGATGGCGCCCCCGTCATCATCGCCGTGCCCATCATGAACGAGCTGGGCAAGCTGGAGGGGGAGAGCCGCTACTACTTCAAGGGGGGCAAGCTGTTCGGGGTGAAGGAGCCTGCCGCCCAGTTCGCCTTTGACGACAGCGGCAAGCTGACCCAATGGCTGGACGAAAAGGGTCAGCCAGCCGAGTTCGTCAGCAAGATGAGCATGCAGCAGCGTCAGGAGTGGCTCACCAAACGGGCCGCCGAGCTGAGCAAGCTCTTTGCTCCCGGCGCTGCCGAACAGAAGGCGGCCAAGGGCAGCGTCAAGCTCAAGGGGGCGGAGCTCGCCCACTGGCTCTGCAACGGCAAGCTGATGGAGCTGGCTGGTGGCGACAAGGTGCTCTTCGAGCAGGAGAAGCTGAAGATTGGCGAGCAGGGCATCGCGGGCGATCTCTCCTTGCGTCAGGAGAAGGGTTGGCAGGAGCTGAGCCTCAAGTGCGAGGTGCAGGGCAATCAGGTGACTCGCCTCACCTGGCAGCCGCTGCCGGCGACCAACAAGCCGCAATAAGCGCACTACAACAAGGGGCCCATCGCGGGCCCTTTGTCATTGGCCTACTACTCCCCCAGCTTCATCCGGGTGAGCGCTTCGACCCGTCGCCACTGCTGTGGCTCGAACCAGCGGGCCAGCAGCTACTGCTGCTGTTCGGTTCTGGCGGTGGCGGGTCACTGTCCCAGCTCGGCCAGATAGCCATTGAGCCGCGCCTCGAATCCCTGCCGGTTCCGATCCAGCTGGTGCAGCCAGCCAGAACCTCCCCCGCCAAGCAGCAGAGTAATGACGCTCGGCACAACGAGTTGCATGACGATCCTCACGGCCCTAACCCCTTGAGATGGTGGGCATGGCCGTGCTCGAGGGTGACCAAGTCAGTGATCTCCCCTATCAATCGAGCAGACTGGATTCGTCGGCAACCTTCTCATACTCAGCCAAGGTTTGATAATCCAGAGTCCAGCGCAGGCAATAACGCTGGTAGTCAGTTCAGATCACGGAGTGGGAGAGAAGCTCAAAAAAAAATCCCCAAGCAATGCTTGGGGATTTTTCTATAAGAGACAGGGCTAAGGGTGCCCTTTTTGATCCTGGATGCTGGGTTACTCTTCGTCGAAGCTACCGGCAGCATTCAGCAGATCGGCCAGGTTCTGCTCAGCTTCATCTGCGGTCACCTGCGGGGTGCCAACAGCACGAGCTGCA
>CAMFLW010000060.1 GCA_945957575.1 uncultured Aeromonas sp.
GTGCCGAGATCCGGCATATCGGCGGCGCGAAAGACCACTTCGGAGTCCATTTCGGTCTCGTCGGTAAAGAAGCTGGCCAGCGACATGGGGATCCCTTCCAGTACCTTGCGCAGAGAGGCAACTGACGGGCTCACCTGATTCTTTTCGATCTGGGAGATAAATCCGTTGGTCACGCCCGAGCGTTTGGCCAGCTCGCGCTGGGAGAGGGCCGCCTTGGTGCGAACCGCCTTGAGACGGTGACCGATATCCATCGATAGACACTCCTTGACTGTTTACTATTATTAAATTTGTGTTAAATATCTTATACCACCCTGTAGCGTCATCTAGCTAGGGGTGGTATCAGACAGGGCGATAATGAGCCCTTTTTTATGGATTTAGGTGTTTAATTTAATGGGCAATGACCAACAGTTGCTAAACACCTTAAGGATGAGGTGACCATGAAACCGATCAGCGACATCAATACCCCCTCCGACATGTCCGCCTTCTGGATGCCGTTCACCGCCAACCAGCAGTTCAAGGCGGCGCCGCGCATCCTGAAGTCGGCGGAGGGGATGTATTATCACTCAGAGGATGGCCGCAAGATACTGGATGGCACTGCCGGACTCTGGTGTTGCAACGCGGGCCATGGTCGGCGCGAGATCGCCGAGGCGGTCTCCCAGCAGATTTCCCACCTCGATTTTGCCCCCACTTTCCAGATGGGCCACCCTTTGCCGTTCGAGCTGGCCAACAAGCTGGTGGAGATCGCTCCCAAGGGCTTTGGCCACGTCTTCTACACCAACTCAGGTTCCGAGTCGGTCGATACTGCGCTCAAGATCGCGCTGGCCTGGCAGCGAGCCCGTGGTCAGGGTACTCGCACCCGACTGATTGGCCGCGAGCGTGGCTATCACGGGGTCGGTTTTGGCGGTATCTCGGTGGGGGGGATCCCTGGTAACCGCAAGTGGTTTGGCTCCCTGCTGACCGGCGTTGATCATCTGCCCCATACCCTCAACATCGCCAAGAACGCCTTCACCAAGGGGCTGCCCGAGGAGGATGTGGCGCTGGCCGACGAGCTGGAGAAGATCGTCTTCCTGCACGACGCCAGCAATATCGCGGCAGTGATCGTCGAACCCATCGCTGGCAGTACCGGCGTGTTGATGCCGCCCAAAGGCTATCTCAAGCGGCTGCGAGAGATCTGTACCAAACACGGCATCCTGCTGATTTTTGACGAGGTGATCACCGGTTTCGGCCGCCTCGGCTCTCCCTTCGCCGCCCAGGAGTTCGATGTCATCCCCGACATGATTACCTGTGCCAAGGGGCTCACCAACGGTGCCATCCCCATGGGGGCGGTGCTGGTGCAGAAGCACATTTATGACGACATGATGGCGGCAGGCAAGGGGGCCATCGAGCTGTTCCACGGCTACACCTACTCCGGTCATCCGGTGGCTGCGGCCGCTGGGCTCGCGACCCTCGAGATCTATCGCAACGAGAACCTGCTCAGCCGCGCCGCCGATCTGGCGGGCTACTGGGAGGAGGCGGCCCATTCGCTGAAGGGCTGCAAGCATGTGAAGGATGTGCGCAACTACGGGCTGGTGGCGGGCATCGAGCTGGAATCCATGCCGGATGCACCGGGCAAGCGCGCCTATGAGGTGTTTGTCCGCTGCTTCGAGAAGGGGGCGCTGATCCGGGTGACCGGCGACATCATCGCCCTGTCGCCGCCCCTCATCATCGAGCGCAGCCAGATCGACGATCTCTTCACCCTGCTGCAGGATGTCCTGCAGGCCCAACCCTAACCCATTTGATGGCCCCGCACTGGCGGGGCCTTGCGTTGTTTGCTCAGCGCAATAACCACATCAGTTATCACGGAGGATACATGACATACAGGGTCAGCAACTTCATCAACGGCCAGCCGCAGGAGAGTCGCAGCGAGCGTCAGGGAGCCATTTTCAATCCCGCCTGCGGCAAGCAGCAGGGGAGCGTGGGGCTTTCCAGCGCCGCCGAGTGTCAGGAGGCGATCACCATTGCCGAGCGCGCCTTTGCCGACTGGTCGCAAACCCCGCCGCTGGTGCGGGCCCGGGTCTTTTTCCGTTTCAAGGAGTTGATGGAGCAGCACAGGGACGAACTCGCCCAGCTCATCAGCCGCGAGCACGGCAAGGTCTTCTCCGATGCGCTGGGTGAGTTGACCCGCGGGCTGGAGGTGGTGGAGTTTGCCTGCGGCATCCCCCATCTGCTCAAGGGGGAGCACTCTCTCAACGTCGGCCGCGGGGTGGACAGCTACTCCATGATGCAGCCGGTGGGGGTTTGCGCCGGCATCACCCCGTTCAACTTCCCGGCCATGGTGCCGCTCTGGATGTTCCCGGTCGCCATCGCCTGCGGCAATACCTTCATTCTCAAACCCTCCGAGAAGGATCCCTCCCTCTCGCTGCGGATGGCCGAGCTGCTCAAGGAGGCCGGTCTGCCGGACGGCGTGCTCAACGTGGTGAACGGTGACAAGGAGGTGGTGGATGTGCTGCTGACCGATCCGCGAGTCGGTGCCGTGTCGTTTGTCGGCTCTACCCCCATCGCCCAGTACATCTATGCCACCGCCTCGGCCCACGGCAAACGGGTGCAGGCGCTGGGCGGCGCCAAGAACCACATGGTGGTGATGCCGGATGCGGACCTCGATCAGGCGATCTCCGCCCTGATGGGGGCTGCTTATGGGGCGGCGGGCGAGCGCTGCATGGCCATTTCGGTAGCCGTGGTAGTGGGTGACGAG
Organism: uncultured Aeromonas sp.; assembly: GCA_945957575.1. Taxonomy (GTDB): domain Bacteria; phylum Pseudomonadota; class Gammaproteobacteria; order Enterobacterales; family Aeromonadaceae; genus Aeromonas. Next base: position 2,732 of record CAMFLW010000060.1, read on the forward strand.
ACCGCCGATGCGCTGGTGGCCAAGCTGACGCCGTTGGTGGAAAAACTGCGGGTGGGCCCGGGGCTGGGTCAGAGCCCGGAGAACGAAATGGGGCCGCTCATCAGCCAGGAGCATCTGGCCAAGGTGCGCGGCTACGTGGATCAGGGGGTGGCCGAAGGGGCCGCACTGCGGGTCGATGGCCGCACGCTGAACCACGAAGAGGGCTACTTTATCGGTGGCTGCCTGTTTGACGAGGTAACCCCCGAGATGCGCATCTACCGCGAGGAGATCTTCGGCCCTGTGCTCTCCATCGTGCGGGTACCTGACTATGAGACGGCGCTGCGGCTCATCAACGAACACGAGTACGGCAACGGTACCGCCATCTTTACCTGTGATGGCGACACCGCGCGGGACTTCACGGCGCGGGTGCAGGTCGGTATGGTAGGGGTGAACGTTCCCATTCCGGTGCCGATGGCGTTTCACAGCTTTGGCGGTTGGAAGCGTTCCATCTTCGGGCCGCTCAACATGCACGGGCCGGACGGGGTTCGCTTCTATACCCGGATGAAGACGGTGACGGCGCGCTGGCCCCAGAGCCTGCGCAGCGGAGCCGAGTTCTCCATGCCAACCATGAAGTGATGAGTCCAAGGCTCACCACCATGATTTGATTCTCTTGCCCCCGCAGATCGCTGATCTGCGGGGGCACTTCTGTAAAGGAGCAACAGATGCGATTGGGAATTCTCGATTGTGACCGGCTGGATCCCGATCTGGCGGATCTTTTTGGCCCCGTCTACTCCGAGATGTTTATCAGGGGGTTTCAGCCGCTGGCACCCGAGCTGGAGTTTCGGGTCTGGTCAGCCATCGATGGGGAGCTGCCGGAGGATCTGCACGAGTGCGATGCCTGGCTCATCACCGGCTCGCGTCACGATGCATATAGCAACATTCCCTGGATTCAGGCGTTGCGTGGCTGGATCCGCCAGGCGCACGATGCCGACGTCAAGCTGGCCGGGATCTGTTTCGGTCATCAGGTGATCGCCCAGGCGCTCGGTGGCGAGGTGGTGAAGTCCACCAAGGGGTGGGGGCTGGGAGTATCGGTACATCCCATGCTGGCAGATGAGCCCTGGATGGCGCCCGCGCGGGATCAGATCCGTATTCTGGCCAGCCATCAGGATCAGGTTGCCTTGCTGCCACCGGGGGCGACCCGGCTGGCAGGCAACGATTTTTGCCCCAACTTCATGTTCCTGCAGGGGAACAACATAGTGGCCATCCAGGGACATCCGGAATTTTCGGTGGAGTACAACCGGGCGCTGATCGAGCGGCGCCGGGGTCTGTTGCCCGACGAGCGTTACCAGAGCAGCCTCTCCTCGCTGGAGGGAGAGGTGGACTCGACCACCATGATGCAGTGGTTGCTGCAGTTTTTGGGGATCCTGCCGCTGCAAGCCGGCGCGGCCTGAGCCCGGTTTGTCAGCGACCCCCTTCGGGTGCTAGATTTTGTAGCAAATTGAAGGATCAAGCGCTGCGATGTCGGGATCGGATGATACACTGGCCGCCCTTTGTGGCGGCCTGTTTGTCTGGCGTGATCGCCGCACCAGCTTGAGAGGGTGAAGTCTTGAAACTACAGCAATTGAAGTATTTGATCGCGATCCGGGACCACAACCTCAACGTCTCGGTGGCATCCGATGCGCTCTATACCAGCCAGCCCGGGGTCAGCAAGCAGATCGGCCTGCTGGAGAGCGAGCTGGGAGTGCGGATCTTCGAGCGCCGTGGCAAGCATCTGCACCGCATCACCCCGGTAGGTGAGGAGATCATCAAGTGCGCCGAGGCGATGCTTAACATCGAGAGCAAGATCAAGGCGATCTCCCGCGAGTATCTGGACCCGACCGTGGGCACCCTCAACATCCACACCACCCACACCATCGCCCGCTACCTGCTGCCCAAATCGGTCACCTACTTCACCAAGAAGTACCCCAAGATCTCGTTCCACCTCCATCCGGTGATGTCGGCGAGCAAGGAGCAGATCAGCAAGGGTTACTCCGATTTCTCCATCGTTGCCCACGAAATTGGCTTCGACAAGGAGCTGATCGCGCTGCCCGCCTACCTCTGGACCCTCTCGCTGGTGGTGCCGCAGGATCACCCGCTGGCCAAGGTGAAGAAGCCGACCCTGGAGCAGCTCTGCCACTACCCGATCCTCAGTTACGAGAGCGGTGCCACCGGTCGGCAGGTGCAGGACGAGGTGTTTCAGGCGGCAGGGCTGACCCCGAGTTACTACATGACGGTAATGGATGCCGGGGTGATCAAGCGCTATGTGGAGCTGGGCTTTGGCATCGGCATCATCTCCTCGCTGGTGGCCAACGACAATGACAGCCCCGGGCTGGTCTCCATCAATCTGGAGCACCTGTTCAAGCCCTGCCCGGCCCAGATCTGCTTCAGCAAGAGCATTCTGCTGCAGAACTACATGTATGACTTTATCAGCTCCTTCTCGCCCCACCTCACCAAGGAGGTGATCCAGAGCGTGATGCAGCAGCCGACCCAGGCGCGTATCGACGAGCTGCTGGCCGGAGTGGAGCTGCCTATCTATTGATCCCGATCGGATTCCCGATCGCTGCCGGTTGTCTCTTCTGTCAGGCTGGGCTCTACTCGGGGTTCAGCCTGTCTCTTTTGGACTATCTCCATCGTCCGAGGTCTCTATGTCCCGCATTCTGCTGCTTGCCAATCTTAACTGTGATCATGTGCTCTCCCTCTCCGAACCGCTGGTGGCGGGGGCCCGGCTGCAATATGTGGATCAGGGACGCAGGTTGGGGGGCGGCGCTGCCAATACCGGCATCGGGCTGGTGTGGGCGGGTCACGAGGTGACCATCGCCTCCCGCATCGGGCTGGACGAGACCGGCGACTGGCTGCTGGAGCAGGCGGCCGGTTACGGGCTGGATTGCAGCCATGTGGAGCGCTTTGGCGGCGAGACCGGCGAACTGCTGATCCTGGTGGACTCCACCGGCGAGCGCACCATACTGCGTCGCCCGCGGCGTCCCGATCTGCCCGGCGATCTGCCGCAGGAGGGGGTGGATTGCCTCTATGTGAACTATCCCGGCACCGCCATCATCAGCTACATGCGTCAGATGCTCGGCAAGAGCTTCGTGGTGGCCCAGTATCCCAAGGGGGGGCAGGCACGCCGTCCCTGCCACGTGCTGGTGGCCTCCCGCTCCGATCTCGGCGAGGTGAGCGACCCCTGGCAACACGCTCGTCAGCTGGCGGGGGAGCAGTTGGAGTGGCTGGTGTTGACCGAAGGCAAGGCGGGGGCGGTCGCTATCCACGGTGAGGAGAAGATTAGGGTCGCCGCCCGGCCGGTATCTGTGGTCGATACCACGGGAGCAGGGGATGCTTTCGCTGGCGGATTGATCCACGGGCTGGCGCGAGGCATGGCGATCAAGGATGCGTTGCAGTGTGCGGTGGACTGGGGCGCATTTGCCGTCGCCTCCGAGAGCTCCATCCCCTCGGTCGCGCTGAAAAACTGGCTGAAACAGTCCCACTAACACCGCTTGTCGCGGGTTGATCGGGGCCGACCAACAGGCCATGTTTCTGGTCTTTGTTGCTGGCTGGAGATGGGCATGGTTCGGGAGTTTTACCCGCAATAAAGCGGGCAAACGCCGGGGTCACCCGGCAAGTTTGCGATCAATCAAAGAAAGTGTCGATTTATGTGCATCTTCATCGACACCCGGTTGTGCTGCTCTTAACCTGTCACTCCGCAACTCAGATTAAGAGACAGGTCCCCTCTGGCGAACAGGGTCTAACCGATTGTCTCCTGCCTCTTAGCTCAATGTTGTCGCCCTGATCCCTGGCTTGTAGTAAGAGGCAAGTGCAACCATGCAACTGACACGATTTACCGACTACGCCCTGCGTACCCTGACCTTCCTGGCGGTGCAGCCGGGGGATCGTCTGTCGACCATTACCGAAGTGGCCGATACCTTCGGTATCTCTCGTAACCATGTGGTCAAAATTGTGCATCAGCTCGGCATCAAGGGGTATATCGAGACGGTTCGCGGCAAGCATGGCGGCATTCGTCTCGGTCGTTCGGCGGTCTCCATCAACCTGCGTGATGTGGTGATGGACATGGAGCACGTGCTCTGTCCGGTTGACTGCAAACGCGAGAACTGCCGTCTCTCCGGCGGCTGCCGCATTCAGGGTATTCTGCGCCGCGCCATGAATGCCTTCCTCGAAGTGCTGGGCGAATACACCCTGGCCGATGCGGTGCGCGATCCAGACCGCCTCTGCCATCTGCTGGGTATCGAACAAGAGTCTATCGTGACCGTGGTCTGACGGGCGCACAATAATGAACAAGATATGAGGGGCCTGATGGCCCCCTTTGCTTTTGTACGCAGGTGGTTTTTAACGACTGCCCGGCTGGCGGATCAGGGTGATGGCGCCGTGCAGACAGGCGAGGCCGCAGGCACCACAGCCATTGCAGGCATCCATATTGATGTTGATGCCATCAGCAGTGGCCTTGATTGCCTGCTGGGGGCAGGCATCTTCACAGAGCAGGCAGTAGAAGCCCTGCCGGGCCTGACAGCTCTCCTCAATCTGAACCCGGGTCTGCACCTGACGACCCAGTTGCAAGTCGAGGGCGCCGGTGGGACAGGCCCTGGCGCAGCTGCCGCAGTAGCTGCACTGGCCGAAGGCGAGATCGAGCACCGGGGTGCCGGAGATCGGGGTGTTGTCGTATTCGGGCTGGCTGGCCGGTTTGAGCAGACCGCGCGGGCAGGCCTTGAAACACTCGCCACAGCGGGTACAGAGGGTGAGGTATTGGGACTCCTCGATCGCCCACGGCGGGCGCGCTTCATGGCAAACCACGGCGGGCTTGCGCGAAGCTTGCCAACCTTGTGTCAGCCAACGGAGGAAATAATGAGTCATGCTCACCCCTTATACCTATTAGGGGTTAATTTTAGCGAAGTTTGCGAGGGCAGGCCAGAGAATAGCAGCCGCCAAGATCGCAAGCGCAGTTGCCCTTGTGTAAGCTAGGCGGGTCTCTTTTCCGTGGTTGAATGAAAACATATGTGGTTATTTCTCTGGCGTTCTTCCCTGCTCTATATCTTTCCCCTGCTGATGTGGGGCTACTGCCGCATCAAGGGTATCGAGTTCGTCGAGCTCGATACCGGGGTCAACAGCCACAAGTGGGTGGTGCTCGCCGCCTACCTCATCTACGTGCTGCTCTGGCTGCTGGCCAACCGTTATCTCGAACTCTTCCTGCGCCAGCGGGGCCGTAAATGATCGAGCCCGGGCTCTGGGTCATCCTGCTGCCAGCCGCCCTGCTGGCACTAGGAACAGGCTGGCTGATTGGCCGGCGCAGCAGCACGGCGCAGGCTCAGGAGCTGCTGCTGGCACAGGAGCGTTATCAGGCACTGCAGGAGCGTTCTGACGAGTTGCAGGATGAGCGGATGCAGGGCCAGCAGAAGCTGGATCAGCAGCAGGCCCTGCTGATCAAGCTCACCGCCCGCCTCAAGGATGCGGAGGCAACCTTGCGCAGCGAGCGGCTGGCTGCCGCCGAGAAGCTGCAACTGCAACAGGAGGCGGAGCTGCGCCTCAGCCAGCAGTTCGAAAATCTAGCCAACCGGATTTTCGAGCAAAACTCCGGCAACTTCCGTGAGTTGAACCAGAACAGCCTCGATCTGCTGCTCACTCCGCTCAAGGAGCAGCTGGAGGGCTTCCGCCGGCAGGTAGGGGAGACTCATGCCCAGGAGACGGCCCAGCGCCACAGTCTCAAGTTCGAGCTGGAGCGCCTCGCCGAGCTCAATGCCCGCATGACCGAAGAGGCGGCGGCCCTGACCCGCGCCCTCAAGGGCGACAGCAAGCAGCAGGGCAACTGGGGTGAGGTGGTGCTGGCGCGGATCCTCAGCGAGTGCGGTCTGCGCGAGGGCCACGAGTACCACACCCAGGTCAATATCGAGGTGGAGAAGGGCAAGCGCTACCAGCCCGACGTGATCGTCCGCCTGCCGCAGGAGAAAGACATCATCATCGACGCCAAGGTGTCGCTGACCGCCTACGAGCGCTGGTACAACGCCGAGGATGAGCTGGATAAGTCTGTTGCGCTGAAAGAGCACGTCGCCTCGGTGCGCAACCATATCCGCGAGCTGGGCCGCAAGGATTACCAGCAGCTGCCAGGGGTGCGCACCCTCGACTATGTGCTGATGTTCGTGGCGGTGGAGCCCGCCTTCCTCACCGCGATGGAAGCCGATCCCTCGCTGGTGCGTTACGGTCTCGATAACAACATCCTGCTGGTGAGCCCCACCAACCTGATGGTGGCACTGCGCACCATCGAGAACCTGTGGCGCTACGAGCGGCAGAACCAGAATGCCCGCCAGATTGCCGAGCGAGCCGGTCGGCTCTACGAAAAGCTGCGGCTGTTTGTCGAGGAGATGCAGCAGATGGGCGGCAGCCTGCACAAGGCGCAGGAGAGCTACGACAAGGCGATGGGACGGCTGGTCAACGGCCGTGGCAACCTGATTGCGCAGGTCGAGCGTTTCCGCGAACTGGGGGTGGAGGTAACCAAGAGTCTGCCAGAACCTTTGGTCGAGCGAGCGCTGGAGCGTGACAAGGAGCGGCAGTAGTTTTCTCCGTACTGCCATCAGCAAAAGGCCCAAACTCAGTTTGGGCCTTTTGCTATGGAACTTTATTAACAGACGATGGGCCCATCCCCACTCGTCTTCCGAGTTTTTGGTATTGCTGGCCAAAGTTGGTTTTTTTAGAGCTGCGTGGTCTCAACCGTCAATGGGCACATCTTCACCACGTTGGCACGTTAGATGCCGAATGGGGAGGTGCGACGATTCCGTGAGTTCCTGATTCGAAGTTGGTATCAGTGCAAGGTGAGACGAATAAATTCAATTAATGAAAAAAGTATCAAAAGGCGTTGTGGTGACGAACGGAGATGGTTACCAGCCTCGATGCGGACTTTGTGCATATTAAGTTGAACCTCATCAAGAGGAGATGGCTTATGAGGCCTTGCCTGATGGGGTTGGCATCAATGCCATGATCTGGGACAAGAAAAAATTTATGCAGTGAATTTGGTCGATATGAGTATTTATTTCCCCCGTGTTCCTCTCGTCACGCCGATGTATTCAATACACAGAGATTAATATTCACGCGTTATTTTTTTCTCATCTTAACTCGTTGATATTTAAGTGGTCTCTTTGTTTTTGTTTAATTTTCCCAGGGAGCTGGCATGAATAAAAAATGAATCAATTTGAAATATTTCGGGGTGGTTTTGCATGGGTATTCAGTATTGATTGGGGGTGAAATACCTAAGTTGCTACAAGGGTCATAGATTTAAATCTGAATATATTCATTTCTGAGCGGCTGTGATCAATGTCCAAGTTTTCGTTGGTTTGCAGGTCTAATCTCGGCATCGAAAGGCAAGGGCAGGATAGAACATAAGCTGATTACCCTACATAAAGAATATCCCGCCTTAGCCATGAGCATGAATAGAAGGAATCTATTCAATCACTCGCAGGGACCACTGCTAGACGGAATATAATCATGAGCAAATTTTATGTAGGTTCTGAAGTTGGCCAATTACGCCGTGTCATGTTGCACCGCCCCAACCTCAGTCTGAAGCGTCTGACTCCTTCCAACTGCCAGGATCTGCTGTTCGATGACGTCCTGTCTGTTGAACGTGCCGGTCAGGAGCACGACAAATTCGCTCAGGTACTGCGCGATCAGAATGTCGAAGTTTTCCTGCTGACCAATCTTCTGGCCGAAACCCTGGATGTGCCGGAAGCCAAAACCTGGCTGCTGCAACATCAGGTCTCCGACTATCGCCTCGGCTCTTCTTTTGCCAACGACGTGCGCTGCTTCCTGGCTGACATGCCGCACCGCGAACTGGCCCGCATTCTCTCCGGCGGCCTGACCTACTCCGAGATGCCCTACAGCGGCGTCAACATGGTAGTAGGCATGCACGCACCGACCGATTTCATCATTGAGCCGCTGCCCAACCACCTCTTCACCCGTGATACCTCCTGCTGGGTTTATGGCGGTGTCTCCATCAACCCGATGGCCAAGCCGGCCCGTCGCCGCGAGACCAACCATGTGAAGGCCATTTACCGCTGGCACCCGATGTTTGCCGGCCAGGACTTCATCAAGTACTTCGGTGACGAGGAGCGTGACTACGACAACTCCACCATCGAGGGTGGCGATGTACTGGTTATCGGCCGCGGCGCCGTGCTGATCGGCATGTCCGAGCGCACCACCCCGCAAGGTGTCGAGCACCTGGCTCGCAGCCTGTTCAAACATGGTCAGGCCAAACAGGTCATCGCCATGGAATTGCCGAAACACCGCAGTTGCATGCACCTGGATACCGTCATGACCCACATGGATATCGACACCTTCTCCGTCTATCCGGAAGTGATCCGCAAGGATGTGAGCTGCTGGAGCCTGACTCCGGGTGGCGCCACCGGCATGAACATCAAGGAAGAGGGTTACTTTGTCACCGCTATCGAGAAAGCACTGGGCGTGGATCAGCTGAAGATCATCACCACTGGTGGTGACAGCTTCGAAGCCGAGCGCGAGCAGTGGAACGACGCCAACAACGTACTGACCGTACGTCCCGGCGTGGTGGTGGGTTACGAGCGCAACACCTACACCAACGAGAAATATGACAAGGCCGGTATCACAGTTCTCTCCATCCCGGGTGATGAACTGGGCCGTGGCCGCGGCGGCGCCCGCTGCATGAGCTGCCCGATGGAACGCGACAGCATCTGATGAGACGGCATGGCGCCGGCATAAGCTGGCGCCATACAGAACCAAACTCGAGATTAACCACTATGAAAAAACCAACTGTCGTCGTCGCTCTGGGTGGCAATGCTCTGCTCCGTCGTGGTGAGCCACTGGAAGCGGATATCCAGCGCAAGAACATCGCAACTGCCGCCAAGACCATCGCCCTGATCGCTCAGGAGTACAACGTGGTGCTGGTGCATGGCAACGGCCCGCAAGTCGGCCTGCTGGCCCTGCAAAACAGCGCCTACACCAAGGTATCCCCCTATCCGCTGGATGTGCTGGGTGCCGAGTCTCAGGGCATGATCGGCTACATGCTGATCCAGGAGCTGAAAAACCTGATGCCGAGCCGCAACGTCACCGCGCTGCTGACTCAGGTGCAGGTTGATCCCAAGGATCCGGCCTTCGCCAATCCGACCAAATTTATCGGTCCCGTCTACGAAGAGGCGGAAGCCCGCACCCTGGCCGCAGAGAAGCACTGGGTGGTCAAAGCTGACGGCAAGTTCTTCCGCCGCGTGGTGCCCTCTCCGCTGCCCCAGCGCATCGTCGAAGGCGACGCCATCGAAACCCTGATTGCCCAGGGCCACCTCATCATCTGTACCGGTGGTGGCGGTATCCCGGTGACCTGGGATGGCCAGAGCCTGACCGGTATCGAAGCCGTCATCGACAAGGACATGTCTGCCGCCTATCTGGCCAAGCAGATCAAGGCCGACGCCCTGCTGATCCTGACCGACGCCGATGCTGTCTATCTGGATTGGGGCAAGCCGACCCAGCATCCGCTGCGGGTTACCAGCCCGGACGAGCTGGCCGGGGTCAAGTTCGATGCAGGCTCCATGGGTCCGAAAGTCGAAGCCTCCTGTGAATTTGTCAAAGCGACCGGCGGCATGGTCGGCATCGGCTCTCTGGAAGATGGCCTCGCCATCCTCAAGGGGGAAGCCGGTACCAATATCGTCGCCACCCGCACTGTGAGTGCGTAATTACCGAAATTTGTACTGAGAATGCGTAGGCAACACTACTGCCCGAACTGGTCTGAAACATATATAGAGAGAACTCATCATGGCTTTTAATCTGCGTAACCGTAACTTCCTGAAACTGCTGGACTTCACCCCGCGCGAAATCCAATACATGATCGATTTGGCCATCGACCTGAAGAAAGCCAAATACGGTGGCTACGAGCGCAAGCATCTGGTCGGCAAAAACATCGCCCTGATTTTCGAGAAGACCTCCACCCGTACTCGCTGTGCGTTTGAAGTGGCGGCCTTCGACCAGGGCGCACAAGTCTCCTACCTTGGCCCGAGCGGTTCCCAGATCGGTCACAAGGAGTCCATGAAGGACACCGCCCGTGTGCTGGGCCGTATGTATGACGGTATCGAATACCGTGGTTACGGTCAGGAGATCGTGGAAGAGCTGGGTGCTCATGCCGGTGTCCCGGTATGGAACGGCTTGACCAACGAATTCCACCCGACCCAGATCCTGGCCGACTTCATGACCATGCTGGAGCACGGCAAGGGCAAGCGTCTGGATCAAATCAAGTTCGCCTACCTGGGTGATGCCCGTAACAACATGGGTAACTCCCTGATGGTTGGCGCCGCCAAAATGGGCATGGACATCCGTCTGGTCGCGCCGAAAGCCTTCTGGCCGGAAGAGGAGCTGGTTGCCAAGTGCCGCCTGATCGCCGAAGAGACCGGCGCACGCATCACCCTGACCGAAGATGTGAAAGAGGGTGTGCTGGGTGCTGACTTCCTCTACACCGACGTCTGGGTATCCATGGGCGAAGCAAAAGAAGCCTGGGATCAGCGCGTCAAACTGATGACCCCGTATCAGGTCAACATGGATGTCATCAACGCCACCAAGAATCCTGATGTGAAGTTCATGCACTGCCTGCCGGCGTTCCACAACGACGAGACCACCATGGGCAAGGAAGTGGCTGAGAAATATGGCATGAAAGGCCTGGAAGTGACCGAGGACGTGTTCGAATCCGAGCACAGCATCGTGTTTGACGAGGCCGAAAACCGGATGCACACCATCAAGGCAGTGATGGTTGCTACGCTGGGCGACTAAGGTCGCAGTAGTGGTGCCGGGGGGCGACCCCCGGCTTTTCGACCATGTGAGAGCGGCATAATACCTCTAACCCTACGACCCGCAGCCTGCATGGATACCACACCCACAGAAGGAAGCTGGACCATGACCAAATTCAAATTTCCGTCAGCCTACACGATACTGTTTGTGCTGATCGCCCTGGTGGCCGCCCTGAGCTGGATAGTGCCAGCCGGCAAATACGAAATGACCATGAACGAAGCCCTCGGCAAAGAAGTGCCGGTGGCAGGTACCTACAAGCTGGTAGAGGGCAATCCCCAGGGGATCGTCGACGTGCTGCTGGCACCGATCGATGGCCTCTATAACCACGATACCTATGAGGCAGGCGCCATCGACGTCTCCCTCTTTATCCTGATCATCGGTGGTTTCCTTGGCATTGTGACCAAGACCGGTGCCATCGATGCCGGTATCGAGCGTGTGACCGACCGCCTGCGTGGCCGGGAAGAGTGGATGATCCCGATCCTGATGGCGCTGTTCGCCGCCGGCGGCACCATCTACGGCATGGCTGAAGAGTCGCTGCCTTTCTATACCCTGCTGGTGCCGGTGATGATGGCTGCCCGCTTCGACCCGGTCGTGGCTGCTGCAACCGTGTTGCTGGGGGCCGGTATCGGTACTCTCGGTTCCACCATCAACCCCTTTGCGACCGTTATCGCTGCCAACGCGGCCGGTATCTCCTTCACCGACGGTATCTGGCTGCGCGTCGCCATGCTGGTGGCTGGCTGGCTGATCTGCGTTGCCTACGTCATGCGTTACGCCAAGATGGTGCGCAACGACCCGAGCAAATCGCTGGTGGCTGACAAGTGGGATGAAAACCGTGCCCATTTCCTCGGCAACAAGAGCGACCAGATGCTGGAGTTCACCCTGACCCGTAAAATCGTGCTGGGTATCTTCGTCGCCGCCTTTGCCGTGATGATCTACGGGGTGGCCGTGCTGGGCTGGTGGATGGCACAAATCTCCGGCGTCTTCCTGGCTGCCGCCATCATCGTCGGCCTCATCTCCCGCATGAGCGAGGAGGAGTTGACCTCCAACTTTATCGATGGTGCCCGCGACCTGCTGGGTGTGGCGCTGATCATCGGTATCGCCCGCGGTATCGTGGTGGTAATGGACAACGGCATGATCACCCACACCATCCTGCACAGCGCAGAAGGGATCGTGACTGGTCTCTCCACCGTGGTGTTCATCAACGTGATGTTCGTGCTGGAAGTGGTGCTCTCCTTCCTGGTGCCGTCCTCCTCTGGCCTGGCCGTGCTGACCATGCCGATCATGGCGCCGCTGGCCGACTTCGCCAACGTGGGTCGCGATCTGGTGGTGACGGCTTACCAGTCTGCCTCCGGTCTGGTGAATCTGGTGACCCCGACCTCCGCCGTGGTAATGGGCGGTCTGGCCATCGCCAAGGTGCCTTATGTGCGCTATCTGAAGTGGGTGGCGCCGTTGATCGGTATTTTGGCCGTACTAATCGTGGCTTGTCTGAGTCTGGGGGCTGTACTCTCATAAAGGATGACAAGCAAGATGAAGCGGGAGCCTGCGGGCTCCCGTTTTTTATGGGCGCAAGAAGTGATGGGTACAAAATAACAGGCAACAAAAAGGCGACCCGTGGGTCGCCTCGATGCATTTGGATGGCAGGGGCTTAGCGGGCCTGCGCCAGCGTGCGCACCACGGCGGCGTGGGCCTGACGGGTTCGGCTGATGTGGCGCGGCGCGACCAGTACCACGTCGTTGCCGGCCACCGCGCCCATGATCTCCGGATTGGCGTTGCGATCGAGCAGGCGGGCCACCACGGTGGCAGCCCCTGGTGTGGTGTGGATTAGCACCATCTGCTGGTTGTGCACCACTGCGCGCACCATGTCGTGGATGGAGCGGGTGCTGCCGGCGGGTTCCAGCTGATCATCTACCAGGGTATAGACCTTCTTGCCGTTGGCATTCTGCGCCTTGGCAACGCCGAGACGGCGCAGCAGGCGGGAGATGGTGGACTGGCTGATGTCGGCAAAGCCCCGCTCCGACAGCTCGCGGCGGATCTCTTCCTGGGTGCTGTAGCAGTGCTGGCCGATGATCTGGCGACAGGCATCCAGCTGGGCCAGATCGGGCTCTTGGGCAACGGGACGGCTGAGGGTTTTGACCACGGCGACTTCCTTTGACGATGATCGGAGATGAGCGCTCGATATCTGCCAAATTTGCTGCTTGTTAGCGGAAAATCGGGGCAATCGTGTGATTGGCAGGGAATGAGCGGGCCTCACCATATTGGATGGCAAATTATAGCCGACTGGGAATTTGGTGATGTGACAGGGTTCAAAAATGGGCCCCTTGGGGCCCACGTGGATATCTTTTGAGTCTAAATATCAGTAGCGTTCGCTGACGATGTCCTGAGTGAAGGACTTCTCGCAGTATTTGCACTTCATCCGCACCGCGCCTTTCACTTCGCGTACCCGGAAGTAGCTCTCTACCGGTTCGTTGTGGGAGATGCAGTTGGAGTTGGGGCAGTGGAACACCCCGGCGATGAACTCCGGCAACGCCAGCTGATGCTTCTTCACCACATTGAAGTCTTCGATGATGTTGACGGTCGCTTTCGGGGCGAACAGCGCCAGCTGGTTGGCCTGCTGCTCGGTCAGACGGGTGTTCTCGATCTTGATGAGATCCTTTTTGCCCAGCGCGCCGGATTTCAGGTTGAAGCCGACGGTGATCCGCTCCTGGGTCTCCACCAGCTGGAACAGCTTGAGGATCTTGATGCCCTGGCCGGCGGGGATGTGGTCGATGACGGAGCCGTGACGGATGGCTTCGACTTGCAGTTGGTTCTTGTCAGACATGTTGTTCCCCTTTCCCTTAGACAGTTTCGTTCAGTACCAGTGCCAGCAGAGCCTGGCGTGCATAGACCCCGTTCTCCGCCTGCTGGAAGTAGTAGGCGTGAGGGGTCTTGTCGACCGCCACATCGATCTCGTCGACGCGGGGCAGGGGATGCAGGATCTTCATGGTGGGCTTGGCCCCTTCCAGGGTCGCCAGCTCCAGGATGAACTTGGCGGCCATGTGCTTGTATTCGGTCTCGTCGAAGCGCTCTTTCTGGACGCGGGTCATGTAGAGGATGTCGAGCTCCGGCATCACCTCTTCCATGGTCTCATGGATGCTGAACTGAATGCCCTTCTCTTCCAGCTCTTCGCAGATGTAGTCCGGCATCGCCAGCGCTTCCGGCGAGATGAAGAAGAAGCGGCAGTTGAACAGGCTGAGGGCCTGGGCCAGCGAGTGCACGGTGCGGCCGTACTTGAGGTCACCGACGAAGGCGACGTTGAGGCCGTCCAGCTTGCCCTGGGTCTCGCGGATGGAGAAGAGGTCGAGCAGGGTCTGGGTCGGATGCTGGTTGGAGCCGTCGCCGCCGTTGATGACCGGCACGCGGGAGAACTCGGAGGCGAGGCGGGCGGCCCCCTCTTTCGGGTGACGCATCACCACCGCATCGGTGTAGGAGCCGATGATCTTGATGGAGTCAGCCAGGGTCTCACCCTTCTTGGCGCTGGTGTTGCCACCGTCGGCGAAGCCGATAATGTTGCCGCCGAGGCGCTGCACTGCGGTCTCGAAGGAGAGGCGGGTGCGGGTGGAAGCTTCGAAGAAGCAGCTGGCAACCAGCTTGTCTTTCAGCAAGCGGGTATCGGGCTCGGCCTTCAACCGTTGTGCGGTTGAGACTACCAGTTCCATTTCAGACCGGGTCAGGTCCGTGATGGAGATGACATGTTTCTTGTAGAGTGGATTGGTCATCGTCTGCATTCCCTTTGACATCATTGGAGGTTTTTCGGGCACAAAAAAAAGCCCCTGGAAACAGGGGCTTTTTTTAAAAATAACTGGGGAACATCGGTTCGGAAACCGGAAACAACGGGGCCGCTCTGGTGCGCTCCACCCGTCTGCAAGGCTGTTTTTTTCATCAAAAACGGCATCTTCCTGTCCCGACCTTGTTCAAAACCGGACAGATTATAGGGCTGCATTTTCAATTGTCAAAAATTTATTTTCCATGCCTGTTTTGACTTGAAAAACGTTTGAGGAGCTATTGTGGTGTATGACGTAGGTCAGGCGGCATTCCTGTCTGACTCATCCAGCACCTTTACTCCGCCCTTGAATGTCACGTTATTCACTACCAGGTTCAGTAACACAAATCCCTTCAGTCGCTTCCACTTCTTCTGTGCCACTTCAAGCCGCTTGTAAACTATTGCCAGCGTGGTCCCCCGAGAACCGCAGTTCCACGCTCTATGGCTCCAGCACGCAGCAGGTCGATGAGCAGATCAGTTTGGGCCATGAGGGCAGAATTGGCCATGGCGTATCACCTCTGTTGATTGCGATTGTTGCTGGAATCATTCAGCAGGATACGTCGCCTTCTCTATCCCCCCGTACACCAGAAATGACCATCCCTCCGGCTATGCCCACTCTCTTTGTGCTCGGCGACAATCTTCGCTTTATGGGCGTCAAACAGTGCCTTGAATTGTAATTGAACGGCCTGGTTGGGATTCGCATGTCGCCATTTATCTATACCACAACATGCACTATCTTCTCGCTGATCTTCTCCTGGGTCCCTCGCTGACAATGCAGTGCAGAATGCGGGCAATGGTGTGACGATGTGGGATGCCATTGGCAAAGGGGCGATACTGACGGAACCAAGCTGCCTTTCAGTTGCCATGGGGCTCGAGGCTCGGCCAGCCCCAGACACCACTCATGATGGCGCTGATGACGAGAAACATGACATCAACCAAGTCATGTTTACGGTTGATATCAGAGCGAGTTTTTTCAACAAGGGTCATAGAGCACCGCCTTCAGCATAGGGACGAGCTTAGATCACAGGCGGTCTGCGCAGTCGAATTTCATTAACAAAGTACGATCCCGCCCTGATTGCAGGATGGCCTGAGTGAATCACAGGTATAAAAAAACGGACCCAAACCAGAGGCTTGGGCCCGTTTATCAGTGAACCATCAGCGGCCGCAAGGGCTGCCGAGACTCAGCACATGGTATTAACCACGGCCAGAGCGCTTACGATCCAGCTCGGTCAGCAATTTCTTGCGGATACGGATGTTCTTCGGAGTCACTTCTACCAGTTCGTCGTTGTCGATGAACTCGAGAGCCTGTTCCAGAGTCATGCGGATCGGCGGAGTCAGCACCTGGGCTTCGTCGGTACCGGAGGCACGCATGTTGGTCAGCTGCTTGCCTTTCAGGCAGTTAACGGTCAGGTCGTTGGAGCGGGAGTGGATACCGATCACCTGGCCTTCGTACACTTCGGTCGCGTGACCGATGAACAGACGACCGCGGTCTTGCAGACCGAACAGGGCGTAGGTCAGAGCCTTACCGGTAGCGTTGGAGATCAGCACGCCGTTCTGACGCTCACCGATGCTGCCACCCTTGTGCGGACCGTAGTGGTCGAAGGTGTGGTAGAGCAGACCGGTACCGGAGGTCATGGTCATGAACTCGGTCTGGAAGCCGATCAGGCCACGGCTCGGGATCATGAAGTCCAGGCGAACGCGACCCTTGCCATCCGGGGTCATGTTGGTCATTTCGCCCTTACGCAGACCCAGCTGCTCCATCACGGAACCCTGGTGCGCTTCTTCCACGTCCACAGTAACGGTTTCGAACGGTTCTTGCAGTTCGCCATCAACGGTACGCAGGATTACTTCCGGACGGGATACCGCCAGCTCGTAACCTTCGCGACGCATGTTTTCGATCA
>CAMFLW010000061.1 GCA_945957575.1 uncultured Aeromonas sp.
CCCCCATCAGGCAGAGGAAGAAGAGCGGCCCCACGTAGTTGTGGAACACCTTGGCAAACCAGATCCAGTTCTCCCACACCCCGAGACTCACCACCGGCTTGATGAAGTACTTGCCGTAGATGATGGCCAGCCCCGACCCGGAGAGGGTCAGAAACATGGCCGCCGTAGTCCAGTGCAGCGCCCGATCCAGCCTGCTCCAGCGCTTGAGCTTGCGCCCGGTGCGCGGTTTGGAGAGCTTGGTCTGCCCCACCACCAGATACATCAGGCCACACATGGCGAGCGACCCGAAAATGGCGATGGCGCCGAGCGGCGACACCCACTTGGTCTTCACCTCGAACCAGAGCTGGCCCGGCACCGAGATCAGCACCCCGTGCTCCGGCGAGCGGGAGGTGGTCACCCCCTCCTGCCCATCCTTCACCGCCCGCCAATAATCGGCGCCGGCAAAGCCGACCGCCTCTTTCTGCGCATCAGCGAAGCTGGGCGCGCTGAACAGCAGCAAGGCCGTCAGCAGCGCTGTCAGCCAGTGTCTCATTGGCCATCCTCCTGCTTGCCAAGCTTGAGCCCCTTGCCTCTGCCATCGTGAGGTTTGCTGGCGTCGCGATAGAGTGCCTGTTCATCAGCCCCCCAAGCTGCATGAGGGGCGCCGCGATAGGCGACCCGCTCGCGGAAGATATCAGAGATAACCTGCGCATCCCCCGCCAACAGCGCCTTGGTGGAGCAGAGCTCGGCACACATGGGCAGCTTGCCCTCGGCGATGCGGTTGGCACCGTACTTCTGGCGCTCCGCCTCGCTGTGATCCTCTTCCGGGCCGCCGGCGCAGAAGGTGCACTTGTCCATCTTGCCCCGATCGCCAAAGGCGGCGGTCTTCGGGAACTGGGGGGCACCAAACGGGCAGGCGAACAGGCAGTAGCCGCAACCGATGCAGAGATCCTTGTTGTGCAGCACTATGCCGTCGTCGGTGTGATAGAAGCAGTCGGCCGGGCAGACCGCCATGCAGGGGGCGTCGGTGCAGTGCATGCAGGCGACCGAGATGGAGGTCTCCCCCGGCAGGCCGTCGTTGAGGGTCACCACCCGGCGGCGCTGGATGCCCCACTCGAGGGCATCGTCGTTCTCGTTCTTGCACGCCGTCACACAGCCGTTGCACTCGATGCAGCGCTTGGTGTCACACATGAATTTCATTCTGGCCATGGGATCAGGCTCCTACTTTGCGAAAACGGCACAGGGTGACCTTGGTCTCCTGCATCTGGGTGACCGGGTCATAGCCATAGGTGGTGACTATGTTGACCGACTCCCCCAGCACATAGGGGTCTGACCCTTCCGGATATTTGGATCGCAGATCCTTGCCCTCGAAGTGGCCGCCGAAGTGGAACGGCATAAAGGCGAGCCCCGGTTTGACCCGCGGGGTCACCAGTGCCTTCACCTTGACCCGGCCCCCTTCCGGCCCCTCGACCCACACATCCTGACCGTCGCGCACGCCGACGTCATTGGCATCCGCCGGGTTCATCTCGACGAACATCTCCTGCTGCAATTCAGCCAGCCAGGGGTTGGAGCGGGTCTCGTCGCCGCCCCCCTCGTACTCCACCAGACGGCCGGAGGTGAGGATGATCGGGAACTCCTTGCTGACATCCTTCTCCTGCACCGAGGCGTACTGGGTCGGCAGGCGCCATAGGCTCTTCGAATCAGGCCAGGTGGCGTAGTCGGCCAGCAAGTCGCGGCGCGGGGTGTAGAGCGGCTCGCGGTGCTTGGGCACCTGATCCGGGAAGGTCCACACCACGCAGCGCGCCTTGGCGTTGCCGTAGGGGACGAAGCCGTGCTTGATGGCGACCCGCTGGATACCGCCGGAGAGATCAGTCTTCCAGTTCTTGCCCTCGGCCTCTTTCTTCTCGGCCTCGGTCAGCTCATCCCACCAGCCAAGCTGTTTCATCAGGTCGGCAGTGATCTCGGGATAACCGTCTTCCACCTCACTCCCTTTCGGCCAAGAGTCTTCGGCGAGCAGCGAGACGCCCTGATACTCGATGCCGAAACGTGCGCGGAAACCGCCGCCCCCTTCCGATACCGGAATGCTGGTGTCGTAGAGGATGTGGCTGCCGGGATGCTTCATCTCAGGGGTGCCCCAGCAGGGCCAGGGCAGACCATACACTTCGCCGCTGACCGGGCCGCCTTCGGCCTTGAGGTTGGTCTTGTGGAAGGTGTGCCAGTTCTGCTGGTGCGCCTTGAGCCGCTCCGGGCTCTGGCCGGTGTAGCCCACGCTCCACATGCCGCGGTTGTACTCGCGGGTGATGTCTTCCAAGAGCGGCTGGTTGTTCTCCACCTTGATGTGCTTGAACAGCTCATCGGCAAAGCCGAGCTTCTTGCTCAGCAGATACATGATCTCGTGGTCGACCTTGGATTCGAACAGGGGCTCGATCACCTTGTCACGCCACTGCATGGAGCGGTTGGTGGCGGTGACGGAACCATAGGTCTCGAACTGGGTGGTGGCCGGCAGCAGGTAGACGCCGTCGGTACGATCGTTCATGACGGCGGCGACCGTGGGGTACGGGTCGACAATCACCATCATGTCGAGCTTTTGCATCGCCTTCTTCATTTCCGGGCCGCGGGTCTGGGAGTTGACCGCATGGCCCCAGTAGAACATGGCGCGGATGTTGGAGCCCTGCTCGATGAGATCGGCGTTCTCCAGCACCCCATCCACCCAGCGGGAGACCGGAATGCCGTTGTTGTTCATCGGCAGCTTGCCGTTGTAGGCCTTGTTGTCGAAGCGGGCCTTGATCCACTCGTAATCGACATCCCACACCCGGGCCCAGTGCTTCCAGGAGCCCTCTTCCAGCCCGTAGTAACCGGGCAGGGAGTCGGAGGTGACGCCAAAGTCGGTGGCGCCCTGCACGTTGTCGTGACCACGGAAGATGTTGGTGCCCGCCCCGCTCTTGCCCACGTTGCCGAGGGCCAGTTCGAGGATGCAGTAAGCGCGGGTGTTGTTGTTGCCGGTGGTGTGCTGGGTACCGCCCATGCACCAGACCACGCAGCCGGGGCGGTTGTCGGCCAGCAGCTTGGCGGCGCCATAGACCTGCTGTTCGTTGAGGCCGGTCACCCGCTCCACTTCCGCCGGGGTCCAGCGCGCCACCTCTTTTTGCACCTCGTCCATGCCATAGACGCGGGTGCGGATAAACTCTTTATCTTCCCAGCCATTCTTGAAGATGTGCCAGAGCATGCCCCAGATAAAAGCGACGTCGGTGCCCGGGCGCAGGGAGAGGTACATGTCCGCCTTGGCGGCGGTGCGGGTGCGGCGCGGGTCGACCACCAGGATCTTGCAGCCGTTGCGCTCTTTCGCCAGCAGGATGTGCTGCATGGCGACCGGGTGGGCCTCCGCCGGGTTGGAGCCGATAAACATGATCGACTTGCTGTTGTGCATGTCGTTCAGGCTGTTGGTCATGGCGCCGTAGCCCCAGGTGTTGGCGACCCCGGCGACCGTGGTGGAGTGGCAGATGCGCGCCTGGTGATCCACGTTGTTGGTGCCCCACAGGGACGCCATCTTGCGAAACAGGTAGGCCTGCTCGTTGGAGTGCTTGGCGGAGCCGAGCCAGTAGACGCTGTCGGGGCCGGACTCCTTGCGCAGGCGCAGCACCTCGTTGCCCACCTCTTCGATGGCCTGATCCCAGCTGATGCGCTGCCACTTGCCGCCCACCAGCTTCATCGGGTACTTGAGGCGACGCTCACCGTGACCATGCTCGCGCAGGGCCGCCCCCTTGGCACAATGACCGCCAAGGTTGAAGGGGTGATCAAAGGCCGGCTCCTGACCGGTCCAGACGCCGTTCTGCACCTCGGCATAGACGCCGCAGCCCACCGAGCAGTGGGAACAGATGGTGCGCTTCACCTCGACCGGCACCCCGGCCGCCACGGTTTTGGCCTCGGCCCGCTGCATCATGGCTGGCGCCAGCCAACCGGCGGCCACGGCGCCACCGGCTACCAGACCCGAGTTGACCATAAAGGCGCGGCGGGTCAGCCCCTGACCGCGAATGGCCTCATTGCCCTGCTCGCCCGCCTGGGGCTGCTCGGCACGTTTTGTCAGTTTCATGAGTTCTCCTTCACTGATCCGGCTCAGTCGGTGCCGCGCAGGGTGCGATAAAAGTCGTGAACATGGGGGGTCTCCCGATAGCCCTTGTCAGGCTTGGTATCGTGGGTCAGCGCCTCTTTGCTCACCACCCGACCGGCAGCACCGGCCAGCACGCCTATGGTGGCGACCACGCCAACTCCCTTGATCAGATTGCGGCGAGACGGGTCTTTCAGCTGTTCATCGCTCATTCTTGTGACCTCTGTTGTTGTTCTTGCTGGCGCCTGCGCGCCAGCTTCGCGTCCAATGGGATATCTCGTCTGCTCGTTTTGTTATGCGCAGCTCTTGTTATGCGCAGCGTGTTATGAACAGATAGGGGCGTTCAACCCGGCACCACGCAGGCGCCAAACGGCAGGCGCAATTCGTTTTCCAACTTGAAGAAATCTTCGGCAAGGGCCCCGACTGCCCGGTAGAAGCTGCCCCCTTTCGCCTGTTGCTGATCGCGGCAGCAGGCGAGTACCCAAGGGGCAAGGTGGCGTTCATAGAAGCGGTTGCGCTCCGGGTGTTGCTCGCCAATCAGTACCGCCATCACCTCACAGAGGGCAGCCAGATGATCTTCCGGCTCGCACACTCCGCTCTGGCGCTCAAAACCGAGGGACTGCAGATCTGCGCGCAGCACCGCCAGCGGCAGCTCCATCAAAGAGCCGGTGAGATACCAGGAGGCAAACGGCACGATCTCCCCGCGCCCCAGCCCGATAAAGAGATCCTGATACTCCTCGGCAAGCTCGTTTTCGTGGTGGCTGCTGGCCGCCAGCTGCACCAGTCCCAGCCCTCTGGCAAAGGGGCCGGGCATGGCCTGCAACCCTTGCAGCCAGGCGAGCTGTTCGCCACGGGGGGCGGCGCGCCAGAGGCTTGCCAGCAGGGCGTAGAGATCGGCGCTGCTCTGTTCCAGTTCGGTCATGGTCAGTTCGCCAGCCTTTTCGTTATGTTGTTCACTCATCACTGGCCCCTCACACCTTGAGCTGGGAGACGGGATCCGCCGCCAGCGCTGCAAACACATCCTTGACCCGGCAATCCTCACACATCAGCAGCCGCTGGGCGGCCTCGTTCTGGAAGTGGGAGTGACCGGCCAGTTTTTGCTGGATGCGGCGGATCATCGAGGCGGGCGCAAACGGCTTGGAGCAGCGGATGCAGCAGGCGGCCTCTTCGGCTTTCAGGCTCTGGACGGCGCGGCGCGCTTCGGGCACAGGTTGCAGGCGGGGCACCAGTACGATGGCCTGCTCGGGGCACGCTTTTTCGCACATGCCGCACTGGATGCAGTCCTGCTCGATAAAGTTGAGGCCAGGCGTGTGCCCAACCGCATGCAGGGCGCGACTCGGGCAGACCGCCACGCAGCCCATGCAGAGGGTGCAGTCAGCGTCTTTCAGCTCCACGCTGCCGTATGGAGCACCATGGGGCACCGCCAGCGGCTCGCGGCGCCCTTCGTTGGCTTGCCAGAGGGCATCGAAGGCGGCAAACAGGTTCTCCCGTTTATCCCCTTTCAGCGGCTTCTCCAGCAGGGCAAGGGCTGGTTCACCGGAGATCGGCTTATCTTGTTCGGCATCCGGGTTAAACAGGGCGATGCGATCGGCAGAGAGACCGGCGCCCGCCAACAGCACGGCGGCGCTCGCCTGCTCCCGCTCAACCAATGCCCGCACACTTGCGGGAGCATCATCACCCAGCGCAATGCGCACCGCGCTGGCGCCATAGGCGAGGGCGGCGAACCAGCTCTCGATACCTAAGCTTGCGCTCTCCTCCACCCAGACCGGCAGCCAGTTGGCGGGCAGGCGGGTGAGATCGGCTTCCACCCATTCGCGCTCGTTTTCACCGGCGATCAGCAGCTGCGGCGCTTCGCCGCCCGCCTCCCGATAATGCTTGAGCAATCGGAACAGGTAGTCACCGCTGGTGTTGGCGTCGGGCTGGTGATAGGCAATCGCCCCGGTCGGGCAGGCAGAGGCGCAGCTACCAAAGCCCTGACAGAGATGGGGATCGATCTGGATGCGACCATTGATGGGCTTGAGGGCATCGGTCGGGCAGACATCGAGGCAGCGGCTGCAACCGGGCACGCCGCGGGCGGTAAAGGCGCAGGCCTCGGGGTCGAGGCGAAAATAGCGCGGCTTGTCGAAAATACCGGTCAGCGCACAAAGTTCTGCGAGCCGTTCGGCCAAGTCAGCGTCATCGTAAAGATGCAGATAACCGACCGGCGGGCGCTCCAGTGCAAAGAGCGGGACGCGGCCCAGATCGGCCACCAGATCGAAGCGCGGCTCGCTACCGACCGTTGCTTGTTGTGGAAAACAGAGCGCAGCCAGAGAAATACGCTCACCCTGCCCATTGAGGCCGGTGAGCTGAAACTGCCCCAGATACCCTGTCAGGCCCGGCTCGCGCAGGGTCAGGGCCGCGAGGGATGCCGTGGCATCGAAAATGGTTTCGAGATCTGCCGCCTCGGCATCGTGGACCGCTTCGCTCACCAGCAGGGTGGGCTTCACCCCGGCGGGCAGCAGGCTGGCAGCGCGGCGAATGCGATCTTCCGGACCGACCAGCAGCAGGCGCCCCTGACTCTGGTAAGAGACAGTGGCCGGGATCAGGTTGTCGGTCTTGACCGTATGCTGCAGGGCATAGGCGCGAGCGCGCGCGTTATGCTCGGCCGCCCCCGCCCCATGGGCAAGATTGGAGGCTAGATTTGGGCTCAGATTTGGCAATGTTTGTTCAGTGCTCACATACGCTCCTGCGCGCGCCACCTCATGGGATGGGCGCTTGTTGGTAAGCCGAGAGAGCAAGAGGCGAGCCAACTCCCCCGGAAAAAAAGTGACTGACAGGGAGTCAGGATCCTGAGGGTTCCATTCCCCCACCTTTGGTTGGGACATTTTGTCCACCACAGGAAACCAAAATGTCCCGATCGTCGGTGTGGGTTTGAGAATGGTTATCAGCCAGCTTGTCGGTGGCAGGTTCGCTGACAAGCGCCACCGGTTCAGCGGATCCGCTGGCCGGATTGGCCGATTCGCTCTCCGGGGCGATTACCTGATCCACCAGCCAGTTGCGCAGCCCGGCGGTCAGGGCTGCGGGCAGCAATTCGGGCTGGCTGAAATCCTGGGTGTAGTCGTCGAGCCCATCCGGCTTATGGCTGCGAAACATGGCCCGCAGCGCCTCCTTGTCGGGGAGTTTGGCCTTGCCCGGCGGGGCTGTTGTTAGCGGCGGTTCGCCACTCTCTGCCCCCTCAACGGCAAGGGATTCACAGCACCCCTTGTCAGTGCTGACTACGGGGCTATCCAGCGCGGTATCTGGAGTTTCAGCTTCGCCACTGCCTTCGATGGGGGCGGCAACCGCCTCGGGAATGGCCTCTTCCCGTGGCTGCAATACCTGATGCTTGCGCGCCTCACTCTTGCGAGACGACCAGCGCTTAAGGAACTCACTCATGGGCGCTGTTTCCGGCCTTGTTTACGGCACTGGTTCCGGCGTCGCTGCCACGCTCGCGGCCATCGGGGACGGTGGCTTTAACGGCGCCGCAGCTGGCTTGATCTGCCGTATCGACGCCCAGCTGATCCTGCGCCCGTCCCTTGCCCTTCTTGCCCTTGCGACGGGCCTCCAGCAGCTCGCCGTGGCGGCCGATAAAGGCCTCCACCCAGGCTTGTAGCGCCTCGGGCAGCGGGCAGGAGAGCACTTGCCGCTCGCCATCCATATAGGCGGCGGCCACGGTCTGGCTCAGGGTCAGGCCATCGGCCACAAAGCCATTGTCCACGCGGCTTCCGGTGACAAACAGGCGGGGCGAGCCGGAGCTCAGATTGAAGCGATAATCCCCCCGCTCATCGCGAAACAGGGTAAGGGGCAACGCACCGGCAGCCTCGGGCTCGGCGGGATGGAGCGCCGCAATCTCGAAACGGCGGCTCTGCCAGCGGCCAACCTGGCTGTCGATGGCCTTTAACTCCAGCTGCAGCCAGCGCTGCGGGGAGAGGGGTTTGGTTGTCTCTTGCACTGTCACGGCTCCCATCAGAAGGTCTCTGCCGGGCCGCCCTCCCCCTTTAACCACCCCGTTTGGAGCAGATCAGAGCAGAACATTCAGGGCGGCCACGGTCATCAATGGGATAAGACATAGCAAGAGTGGGGCCAAGGCCGGTTTGGTGGTGGATGGGGGCTTTGCTGCGGGTTGGGGCCTTGTGCGGGACATGGGTTGGCGCGGGCGTAGGTTGGTGCAGAGCGCAGCGAAGCCCAACATGCAAGGTTTAGTTTCAAATCACAGATATCGAAATTTTAAAGATGAACTATTGATAATCTCCATCTTTTTCTAAAAAATCACTTTTGTTTCGGATGACTATTAGAGGTATAGAATGATTCATAGTGTGAAATTAGCATGGGGGATTAATCTTAATGGCGATATAAAGCATATTTCTGAGGTGCCTAATGGCAATAAATGTCAATGCTTGTGTATTGAATGTGGGGGTGCACTATGCGCCAATCAAGGAGAAATTAAAACTTGGTATTTTTCACATCAAACAGAGACTAATTGCACCGGTGAAAGCATTATTCACTTCTTAGCAAAGAAAATAATAGAAAATGCGTCAAAAAATTCTGAAAGAATCCATCTTCCTTCTTTGAAGGGAGAGGAGGGTTCATATTGCGATCTAGAAGAATGGCATGTGGAACACTGGCAATATAAGAACTTATTTTTATCTAACTACACAGCAAAACTAGAAGTTAAAATTGACAATCTGATTGTTGATGTTTTATGCACAGACAATATTACAGGGCAAACCTTTGCCATTGAAATATATCGAACAAACAAAAAAGATGATGCCGCTGCATCCAAGTTCGAACAAAATAAACTGATGTCCATTGAAATAGACCTTAGCGAGGTAAGCTTAGACATATCAAGGAGTGAGTTAGAAGAACGCGTATTAAAAAGAGCCCCCAGAAAGTGGATTTTCAATACCGAATATGCTCAATTAAAAACTAAAGCCATAGAGAAGTTAAAAAAATCAATTAACTCTATCAACGCTAAAAACTATAGTAATTTTTTAAATCACTCCAAATCTATCGACACATGTCATTGGGCAGGTCGCATTCAAATACCTGATTTGAAACATGAGGAAAAATCTAGTGATTACGTCGGAAACATAATAGAGCACAAATGTTTTGAGCCCCTAAAGATCACCAACTTAACTACACCATTAGATTTTGATTCGACAAAAAGAGTAGCTCATGCCATGGTAGAAATAAATCATAAAGCTTGGTATGATATTTTTTATGTTTTAGGGTATGAAACGGACTTTTCATATGACACGCCAAAACCACATATCATTGCAGTTGTTGGAATTGATGACGACAACAACTATTACTCAACATGCAAAATGATAAATATTGAGAAGTGGAAAAATAAATTAAAACTTAGAACGCAGATGGAGCTAGCAAACAAAATCAATTCAATGAATGAATATAAACAATCATTTTCAAATAGATCAGACATAGATAAGATATTGTTTCTATGCTCTAAGCTAAACATATCACCTCCAGACTTTAGCGCTAAACAAACACATATCAAGCCTTATTGGAATGCAAGTGATTACGTATGGAGAATGATGGTTTACACATATCACATCTGTAGATATGAAAGAATTAACTGTGACTATATCTCAAAGAACAAATCGTTAAAGGGGTTGCTTAACTTCCCTGATGATGAAGACTCTAGAAAAAAACGTGCGAATGATATCTTTTTTTGGTTGCGTGATACAATGGCAATTAAAGGGCTGGTTTATCGTTCATATAGATTTCACTTTAACATTAATAAAGATAGCGTTCTTAAATATAAGATCAACACTATATCTGATCTTTTCAAATAGAAAAATTCAGGATGATTAAATTTCATAAACATGATTACCAATGCGCGCTTTATTTAAAATCAACATCTCGACAAATAGACTAACTAGTTCGTTAAAAATAATTACTTCAATTTATCTATAAAATACTGGAACAAAACTTGCTGTGTCCCTCCCCTTAGATCCCGGCAACCGGTCGCGAGGGGCCCATGACACCGACCTTTATCAAAAGCAATGCCGCCGCCCAGCTCACCATGGCCGTCGAGGTGATGGATGAGCAGGGCACGCTGCAAACCCGCCAAATCGCCTGTGAGCGGCCACTGACGGTCTACCTCAACTGGAAGGAGATCGTAACCCTGATGACGCTGGGTGCCCGCCCCGAGGCACTGGTGCTGGGTTATCTGAAAAATCAGGGCTTTATCGAGGATATTGCAGCCATCGAGTCGGTCATTGTCGACTGGGAGAGCGAGGCCGCCGCCGTGGTGAGCAGCCAGCAGGCCGAAGATCTCGACAAATCCCTGGAGAAGAAGACGGTCACCTCCGGCTGCGGTCAGGGCACCATGTATGGCAGCGTGATGAAAAAGCTCGAAGGGGTGGTCTTGGCGGCGCCCGAGCTTAAACAGAGCACCCTCTACGCCCTGCTCAAGGCGCTGTCGGCCCATAACGAAACCTACAAGATGGCGGGTGCGGTGCATGGCTGCGCCATCTGTCGCGGCAGCGAAATCCTCTCCTTTGTCGAGGATGTGGGGCGCCACAATGCGGTGGATACCCTGGCGGGCGAGCTCTGGATGCGTGGCGAGGCTGGCCACGACAAGATCTTCTACACCACCGGGCGGCTCACCTCGGAGATGGTGATCAAGGTGGCGCAGATGGGCATTCCGGTGCTGCTGTCGCGCTCCGGCGTCACCCAGATGGGGCTGGATCTCGCCCGTCAGCTCGGCATCACCATGATTGCCCGCGCCAAGGGGCGCCACTTCGAGGTCTTTAGCGGCCACGACCATCTGGTGCTGGATGAGAAGCCACCGGTGCTGGCGCCCGGTTCGGCCGGTCGCGGGATGCGGGACTAAGCCATGAACGAGTTTATGAGTGCCGAACAGATCGCTCTGTATCTCGACCACGCCACCACACAGGCCACCACAGGGGTCAGGAACAAGTCATGAACGAGTTTATGAACGTGAAGCAGGTGGCGGAATACCTCGATCTCAACGAGAAGAAGGTCTACCAGCTCGCCAACGAGGCGCGCATCCCCGCCACCAAGGCGACCGGCAAGTGGCTGTTTCCGCGCTCCCTGCTCGATCGCTGGCTGCTCGGCAGCTGCCACGAGGGGGTGATGAACGACCGGCTGCTGCTGGCGGGCTCGGACGACGTGCTGCTGCACTATGGTTGCAGCAAGCTTGCGCAGCAGCTCGGCACCCAGGCACTGGTGGGCTACACCCCGTGCGGCACCCGTCAGGGGCTGGCGATGCTGGCGCGCGGCCATGTGGATCTCTGCGCCATCCACTGGGGGCAGGCCGAGGAGGCGCACCTGCGCCACCCGGCGCTGGTGCAGCAGTATCAGGGCCACCGGCAATGGGTGATCGTTCATGGATTCAGGCGGGTGCAGGGGCTGGTGCTGCGCCAGGGGCTGCAACCCAAGGAGGCGAAAGAGGCGCTCGACTGGCGCTGGGCCATGCGTCAGGAGGGTGCCGGCAGCCAGCGCGCCCTGCAGGAGTGGCTGCAAACCCAGGGGGAGTCGCTGACCCGGCTGGAGCGCACCATTGAGGTCAACAGCGAGCGGGAGCTGGCCGCCGCCATCAGCCGCGGCGATGCGGATGTCGGGCCCGGTGCCCAGAGCACCGCCACCGAGTTTGGCCTCGGCTTTATGCCCTTGTCGCAGGAGTGCTTCGATCTGGTGATGCCGCAGGGGGTCTTCTTTCGCACCCTGCTGCAACAGCTGATCGGCTGGCTGCAATCCCCCGAGGGGCGCGAGCTGGCGGCCCGTCTCGGCGGTTACGACCTGACCCAAAGCGGCAAGCTGGTGTGGAGTCCGCAGTAAATAACAACTCACCCACAGACAAAACAGCCCGCCAACCATGTTGACGGGCTGTTTTTATCACGGGCCTTTTTATAACAGCATCAATCGCTTGTCTCACGCCCCTCGGCATTGAGGGCGATGCGCCACCCTTCCAGTTTCGCGGGCTCGCTGCCGCTAGGCAGCAGGGCGTGGCTACGCAGCCGCACGGTAAAGCAGCTCCCCTGCCCCGGGGTGGAGTCCACCAGCAGCTCGCCGCCCCAGCGGCTGATGATGCGGTGGCTCAGGGCCAGCCCCAGCCCGGTGCCGGTGGCGCGGGTGGTGAAGAAGGGGTCGAAGATCTTGTCGATAATCGCCGCCTCGATGCCGCTGCCGTTGTCGATCACCCGCACCTCGGCCCCGCGCAGCTGACCCAGTTCATCGACCCAGTCGCGGCTCTCGACCCGGATCTCCCCCTGCTCCCCCAGCGCGTGGCTGGCGTTGACCAGGAGGTTTATCAGCACCTGCAGTAGCTGCTGGCGATCCGCCTCGATGGGCTGCTGGGCCTTGAGATCGGCCACCAGCGCCACCTGCTGTTGGCGCAGGGCGGAGCGCACCAGGGTCAGGCTCTCCTCGATGATGGGGTTAAGGTGCTGCCACACTGGCGCCGTCTCGTAGTCGCCGGGGCGGGAGTATTGCAGCAGGCTGCGGGTGATGGCACGAATGCGCTCGATCTGGGCCAGCACCAGCGCCAGCTCCTCGCTGACCGGCTCGGCCGCCTCCCCCAGCTCCAGCTTCATCAGCTCCACATTGCCGAGGATCACCGCTAGCGGATTGTTGATCTCATGGGCCACACCGGCGGAGAGCTCGCCGAGGGCCGCCAGCTTCTCGCTGATCAGCAGCTGCTGGCGTGCCTCGGTCAGCATATGAATATGATCTTCCAGCTCGGCGGTCTTCTGCTCGAGGCTTTGGGTGCGCTCGGCCACCTTCTGCTCCAGCTCATCGGCACTGCGAGCCATCTGCTGCTGGTGCGCTTCTTGCCTGTCCAGCATGGCGTCGAACTGGCGACCGAGTTGGGCCAGCTCGTGGTCAGGGTCGAGGGCCAGCGGGCCGATGCGAGCCGACTCCCCGGCCTGCACCTGCCGCACCACCTTGTGCATCCGCTCGATGGGGGAGAAGAGATCCCGCGCGCCGCGATAGACCAGCAGGCCGGAGAGCAGCAACAGCAGCACTACGCCGGAGCCCAGCTCCACCAGATTGGTGAGGTAGGTGCGGATGATGGGCCACTCGAGAAAGCCGACATAGAGCATGCCGAGCCGCTCGCCCCTGGCTCCCAGCAGCGGCTCGTAGCCCGAGACATACCAGGCGTCGTGGACGAAAGCGCGGTCAACCCACATCTCCCCTCGCCCCAGTACCTGTTCGCGCACCGGCGGCGAGACCCGAGTACCCACCGCCCGGCCCACCTGACGGCTGCTGCTGACCGGTACGTTGGTGCTCACCCGCAGATCATCGAGAAACAGGGTAACGGTGCCGACGCTGCCATCCGGCAATGTGTTCTTGGCAAACACCTGCCCCTTGAGCTCATCCACCAGCCGGGTGCTGCCGTTGACAAGCTCGCCCCCCTCCAGCACGGCCCAAAGGGAGCCGTCGCGGCCCATCACCGGCGTCAGTGACAGGCTGATCAGCCCCCTGTTCTCCACCACCCTGGTGCCATCCCGCTGCCACAACACAGCCCGCTTGGCCAGTTGCGGGGAGAGGGCGAGCATCTCCTGCTGCGACCAGACCACGAAGTGACTGACGCTGCGTCCGGCCGTGAGGGCGGCTCGCTCCTGCATCGTCAGCTGATCCAGCTCGGGGCCACGGCGCAAGCGCAGAAAATCGAGACCATAGTTGGCCGCCAGCGGCATCACCCAGTCATGCAGCTGATCCGGCGATTCCCGCAGCCGCAGCTGAAAGGCCCAGGCATCGCGCAGATGCTCGAGATGTTCGGTCTGGCGCTGCTGTTGCACCGTGATGGCGTGGTGGGCCACCCCGAGATCGCTGCGCACCGTGGTGAGCAGGTTCTGCCAGCTGTAGGTGAGGGTCCAGTAGAGGGTGAGCGCGATCATGCCCACCAGGGTGAGCATGATGGGTACCGAGGTGAGCAGCAGCAGACGCCAGCGCACCTTGGTGCGGACGCAACGGGGCAACAGGATTCGGATACAGCGTGACAACAGGCTCTTTTTCATCGCCACTCCCTTGGCATCGGCAGACCTCATTCGATGGCCCACTCCTTGAACTTGCGATCCAGCGTCTTGCGCGCCACCCCAAGCACCCGGGAGGCGGCCGACTTGTTGCCATCATGGCTCGCCACCACTTGCAGGATGTGAGCCTTCTCCACCTCCGCCAGCGGCCATGCCAACGGGTAGCCCTCCTCGCTCGCCCCCGGTTCGGCCGGCTTGCTGCTCTGCCAATATTCCGCTGGTGGCTTGCCCAGCAGCAGGCAACGCTCGATGAGGTTGCGCAGCTCGCGCACGTTGCCGGGCCAGGGGTAAGCCTGCATCGCCACCACATCCTCGTGAGTCCAGCTTAAGGAGCCCATCCCCATCTCGGCGGTGAGCTGGCGGGTAAAGTGATGCACCAGTGCGGGGATGTCGTCGATGCGCTCGCGCAGCGGGGCGACCGGCAGCGCCACCACGTTGAGGCGATAGAAGAGATCTTCGCGAAAGCGCCCCGCCTCCACCTCGGCCTTGAGGTTGCGGTTGGTGGCGGCGACGATGCGCACATCCACCGCCAGCTCGCGCTCGGCGCCGACCGGGCGGATGGCCTTCTGCTCCAGCACCCGCAGCAGGGAGGATTGCATGGCCAGCGGCATCTCGCCGATCTCGTCGAGAAACAGGGTGCCCTGATGGGCGACCCGAAACAGCCCATCGCGCCCCTTGCGGGCGCCGGTAAAAGCCCCCTGCACATGACCGAACAACTCGCTTTCGAGCAGCTCGGGGGCGATGGCGGCGCAGTTGAGGGGCACAAAGGCCCCCATCCGGCCGGAGAGCTGGTGCAGGGCGCGGGCCACCAGCTCCTTGCCGGTGCCGGACTCCCCCTCCACCAGCACGGCGGCGTTGGAGGGAGCCACTCTGGCGATGAGCGTCTTGAGCTCGCGGGTCTTGGTGCTGTCGCCAATCAGAGTCGGCGGGAAGAGCTTGCTCACCTCCCGGCGCAGCAGCAGATTCTCCCGCTCCATCTGACGGCGCTCGATGACCCGATCCACCGCCTGCACCATCTGATCGAGATTGAAGGGTTTGAGGATAAAGTCGCTGGCGCCGAGGCGCAGCGCCTTGAGGGCGGTCTCCATATCGCCAAAACCGGTCATGAAGATAATGTCGCTGCGGCGGGTGGCGGGGTCGATGGCCTCGTGCCACTCGATGCCGGAGCGCCCCGGCAGGCGGATGTCGGCGATGATGAGATCGAAGTGGAGGCGACAGCGCAGGGCTTCCGCCTCCTCCACGCTGGCGGCTGTCTCTATCTGGGCGAAACGCCTGGCCAGCGCCTTGGCCAGAAAACTGCGCATGCCGGGCTCATCGTCGACGATGAGCAGGGAGAGGGCAGACCAGCGGCCGGAAGAGACTGTCATGGAAAAAAGCACCTCGAATACAGGTAAGGTCGGAGAATGTCCCGATAACCGGAACCTTTGTGGGACATTTTGTCCTTCCCGTATCAAAATCACCAACACTAATTATTAAAAGCGATAACAAGCTCACCTAATTGCCGCAATTAACCAACTGTTTTTAAAGGGTAAAGAACGAATCAGAATGGTATGGAACAGTTTGGCACCCCGCTTGCTTGGCTGTTTCCTCTCTCACCTACCCTGAAAGTTGCATCACGATGACGATTAAAACCAACTTCAAACGTTTTGCCCTCTCTCTCGCCGCCGGCCTGCTGCTCGCCGGTGCAGCCCACGCCGATGCCGCCAAGGCGCCAATCCGCCTCGCCACCACCACCAGTACCGAACAGTCCGGTCTGCTGGGCTGGCTGCTGCCCCAGTTCACCAAGGAGACCGGCTATCCGGTGCAGGTGATGGCGGCCGGTACCGGCCAGAGCCTGAAGATGGGCGAAAACGGCGACGCGGATCTGGTGATGACCCACGCCCCCTCTGCCGAGAAGAAGTTTGTCGACGCGGGCTTTGGCATCGAGCCGGTGCACCTGATGTACAACGACTTCGTTATCGTCGGCCCGGCCAAAGACCCGGCGGGTCTGGCCAAACTGCACGACGCGGCCAAAGCGCTGCAGGCCATCAAGGATAAGGACCAGACCTTTATCTCCCGCGGTGACGAGTCCGGCACCCACATCAAGGAGCAGACCCTGTGGCAAGCCGCCGACGTCAAACCCGAGTTTGCCGGCTACAAATCCATCGGCCAGGGGATGGGCCCGACCCTGACCATGGCCTCGGAGCTAGGTGCCTACACCCTGACCGACCGCGGCACCTGGCTCGCCTACCAGAGCAAGCTGGATCTCGCCGTACTGCTGGAGGGGGACAAGCGTCTGTTCAACCCCTATCAGGTGATCCTGGTCAACCCCAAGCGCTACCCGGATCTCAATACCGAAGGGGCGCGCACCCTGAAGAACTGGCTGGTCTCCGAGCATGGCCAGAAGCTGATCGGCGACTTCAAGGTGGCTGGTCAGGCGCTGTTCGTGGCCGACGCCAACAGCAAGTAATGCCCGCACCGACCGACATGGCGGCACAGCTGGCCCTCCCTCTGCACGCTGACGGGGGAGGCGCCTGATGACGCTGCTCGACACGACCCTGGCGGCCCTCGCCCTGCTGTTCAGTGGTGACACCGAACTTTGGCTGGTGGTGGGGGTCTCCTTTTCCGTCTCCGGCATCGCCCTGCTGCTGGTGCTGCTGCCGGCGCTGCTGCTGGGCTTTGCGCTGGCCTACCTGCCGCTGCCCGGCCGCTGGCTCTGGCTCTCCTGCATCAACACCCTGCAGTCGGTGCCGACCGTGGTGATCGGTCTTTTGCTCTACATGCTGCTGTCGCGGGCCGGCCCTTTTGGTGACTGGAAGCTGCTCTTTACCCAGCAGGCGATGGTGGTGGGGCAGATGCTGATCGCCTTTCCGGTCATCGCCACCATGGCTCACGCCGCCTTTGTCCAGAGTGACCGCCGCGCCTGGGAGACCGCCCTGACCCTGGGGGTCTCCTGGCCCAAGGCGCTGCTCGGGTTGATGCACGAGTGCCGCTTTGGCCTGCTGGCAGCGGTGATCGGCGCCTTCAGCCGCATCGTCACCGAGGTGGGCTGCTCCATGATGGTGGGGGGCAACATTCTGCACTTTACCCGCAACATCCCCACCGCCATCGCGCTGGAGACCCAGAAAGGGGCCTTCACTCAGGGGGTGGCCCTCGGCATCGTGCTGCTCACCCTCGCCTTGCTGCTCAACCTGCTGCTCACCGCCTGTCGCGGCCAGAGCTATTTGAAGAACTGACCATGGCGCAGCGCACTGTTAGCCATTACCGAATGCTGCCGACCCCATCTCTGGCACGGCCAGAGCTATCTGAAGAATTGACCATGCCCGCAACCCACAGGAGTACCTCATGGCTCTGACCGCCCACCAGCTGACGATGCGCTTTGGCGATCGCCAGCTGTTCGAGATTGAGCGCCTCTCCATCGCGGCGGGGGACACCATCTGGCTGCATGGGGCCAACGGGGTGGGCAAGACCACCCTGCTCAAGATCCTGGCGGGGCTGCTCCCCCCGACCCGCGGCCACACCAACCTGCCGGGGCGCTGGCAACAGCGGCTCAACCGGCTGCTCAAGCGGGAGCTGGGGCCGGGCCGGGTCACCTATCTGCATCAGACCCCCTATCTGTTCGATCGCACGGTGCACGACAATGTCGCCTGGGCGCTGGACAAGCAACTCGGCAGCGAGGTGCGGGTGTTCGAGGCGCTGCGCCGGGTCGAGCTGGAGGGGCTGGCGCGGGAGCACATCAGCATTCTCTCGGGTGGCGAGCGGCAGCGTCTGGCCATGGCCCGCGCCTGGGCGCTGCAACCCGCTTTTCTGCTGATGGACGAGCCCACCGCCAATCTGGATACACATTCGGTTGCCCTGATGGCCACATTAGCGCAAGATCTGCGAGAACATGGCAGCGGGCTGGTGATCATCAGCCATCAGAGCAATGCCCTGACCGACCTGTGCGAGCGGCAATGGACCCTTGCCCGTGGCCAACTGCAAGAGACGACCCCTTTAAAAATCATCGAGCGACATGACTTCAAGAAGCGAATCCCCCTCTAGCCCTTTTCCCGTGTCGGCAGTGATCCTCGCCGGCGGCCGTGCCACCCGGATGGGGGGCGAAGACAAGGGATGGGTGGAGCTGGCGGGACGCCCGTTGATCGCCCACGTACTGGAGCGGCTGCGCCCCCAGGTGGACGAGATCCTCATCAATGCCAATCGCAGCCACGACCGCTATCAGGTGCTGGCTCCCGTCATCAGCGATGACAATCGCGACTACCTCGGCCCGCTGGCTGGCATGCAGGCTGGCCTTGCCGCCGCCCGCCACGACTGGGTGCTGTTCGTCCCCTGTGACGGCCCCGCCCTGCCGCTGGATCTGATGAGCCGCTTTCGCGCCGCCCTGACCCAGGATACCGAGCTGGTGGTGGCCCACGATGGCGACTGGCTGCAACCCGTGGTCGCCCTGCTGCACACATCCCTGCTCCCTTCCCTCAGCGCCGCGCTGGCCGAGGGGGAGCGCAAAATCGATATCTGGTTTGCCCGCCACAATATGGCGGTGGTGAGCTTTACCGATCAGCCGGATGCCTTTATCAATCTCAACAGCCCGGACGAGCTGGCCACCTACGAGGCCCGTCTGCTTGTCCCCGCTATCGACCCCCAACAAGGAGTCACTTCATGACCCCGGCCCCTACTCTTCCCCTGCTCGGCTTCGCCGCCTGGAGCGGCACCGGCAAGACCACCCTGC